>CAIYZC010000357.1 GCA_903930565.1 uncultured Pedosphaera sp. | reverse complement strand
CGTCCAAGGTGTCGTTCGTGGGGTTCACCGCCCACACGATCTCGTCAAGGGCGCGCGAGGTGTCGCGCGCGGTGAGGGCGATCTGGCGCGCGTGTTCCGCCACTTCCGCGGGGTCCTCCTTGTCGCTCTCGACCAACTCGCCGAGCAGGGCGACCTGGGTGAGGCTGGCGCCGAGTTGGTCATGGATGTCGCGGGAGATGCGCCGCCGCTCGCGCTCCAAGGCCTGTTGCTGCCGCAGCCCGGCCAGTTGCCGTTGGAGGCGCTGGGTCGAAAAATAGTGCACCCCGCCCGCCACGAGGCCGAACAGCAGCAGGCTCGCGGGGACGAGGAACCACAGCGTCTGCCAATACGGAGGTTCGACGACAATCGCCACCGTGGCGCCCGCCTCGTTCCACACCCCCGCCTCGTTGCCCGCGATGACGTGAAAGCGGTAGCGCCCGGGCCGCAACTGGGTGTAATGGGCCGCGCCGGGGCGGGCGTTCCCGCCGTCCGTCCACGCGCTCTGCTGGTTTTCCAGCCGGTATTTGAACCGCGCCCGCTCCGGCGCCGCCAGGCTCAGTCCGGTGTAGCGGATGTCCAGCCGCTCCTGGCCGGAGGGGACCGTGATGACCGCGGGCAGGCGGCCCAACATGCCGTGCGCTTGTTGCTCCACATCGTCGATCAGGACGGATTCAATGACCACCGGCGGCGGGTTGGTGTTGGGCCGGAGGTCGGCCGGATTCACGCCCGCCAGCCCTTTCGTCGTCGGAAACCACAGCGTGCCGTCCCGGGTGCGGCACGGCCCGGGTTGGGAATCCTGGGTGCATTCCGGCGTGGGCAGGCCGTCGGCCTTGCCGTAAACACTGCACGGCACGGCGTTGGTGCGGTGCTCCGCCAGGTCCGCCAGGGCCTTCCGCGGCACGCGCAACAAGCCCAGGTCCGAGCCCAGCCACAGGTTGCCCTGCGGATCATCGAGCAGATAGCCGAGGTTATTGCTGGCCAGGCCCTCGCGGGTCGTGCAGCGGCTCCACTTGCCGCCGGCGTAGCGCGCCAAGCCCTGCCCGGGCGTCCCCGCCCAGAGAACGCCGTCCGCGTCCCGGCAGAGGGAGGTGATGTCCTCCCCCGGCAGTCCGTCCGGCTCCTGCCGGTGGTAGGCGGTGAACTTGCCGTCCTTGAAGTAATTCAGCCCACCGCCGCGCGTGCCGACCCACAGGCCGCCCGCGGCATCTTCCGCCAGGGCGCGCACATCGTCGGCGGACAAACCCTGCCGGGTGGTGTACAACTCCCAATTGCCTTGGAACCAAGGCCCAGGCCTTGGCGGGTGGCCACCCACAACCGGCCGGTGTGATCGGTGAACAGGCCCGAAATCTCGCCGATTTCCCCAAACCCGGGCACCCGCCAGATGCCCCCTTCCCGGGCCTGCAACAGCAAGCCATGCCCGGGGCGCGACTGGATGGCCACCCACGGGATGCCGCCGGGATCCACCTGGACCGCCGCGACATTCAAATGCCGCTCCAACTCACCCTGCCGGAGGCCCACCTGGGCCAAAACCTCGTTTTGATAATGGTAAACCCCGCCGCCAAAGATCCCCAACCACAGGCCGCCCGCCGGATCCTCGCACACGGATTGGACCGTTTTCGAACCCAGGGCCTCCAGCACATGAAAGGTCTGCGCGGTGATCCGGCTCACCCCGCCGCCGTCCATCCCGATCCACAGACTGCCCTCGCGGTCCACACACAAGGCCAGGATGTAATTCAAAGGCAGGTCGCGCGCCGTCGAGAACTGCCGGTGCGTCCCGACGCCGTCAAACCAAAAGACCCCCTCCTGCGAGGTCCCCACCACCAGATGGCCGTCCCGGTCTTCGCAGGCGCAGGTCACTTGATTGGGATAGGGGCGCCAAGGGCAGGCGGCGAAGACGCGCGCCTCGCCATTCGTCCCCAACCGCCAGACGTTCGGCCCGGCGATCAACCAAAAGCCCCCGGCGGCGCACGGCAGGAGGTAGTCCGGCCGCCGCCCCTCGGGCAGGGTCAAGCGCGGTTGCAGAACGTCCGCGGCGGCGGACGCCCCGGGTCGCACCGTGGACAATTCCAACCCCCGGCAGACCCAAAGCTCCCCGTCCGGAGTACTCATCACTTCCGGGAATTTGCCTTCGCCCCCGCGCCGGGCCAGGATTTCCCGCGTCGTTTCCTCCGCGTGGCGCACCAGGAGGCCGTCGGCGGTGGCCAGCCACACCGCGCCGTCCGCCGCTTCACCGGCCGCCGCCAGCCGCCCTTCCCGCGTGCGGGCCGCCGGGCCGAGGTCCAGCCGGGTCACCAAGCCTTCCCGCACCACCGCGACGCCGTCCCCCGCGGTGCCGATCCAGAGCCGTTGGCGCCGGTCCTCGAACAGCCGCACCACGGTGCTGTTGTTCAACCACGGGGCGTCCTCGGATTGAAAAGGCGTAAAATGCACCCCATCGAAACGAATCAACCCCTTCACCGTGCCCAGCCACAAATAGCCGTCCGCGGATTGGAGCAGAGATATGACGGCGCTGGAGCGCAACCCCTGCTCCGGCCCCCAATTGGCCACGCTGTAGCGGGCCGGCGGCCCCGCCCGCAAGGGACCGGGCGCGAGGAGAATCCAGGCGACCGCCAGCAGGGTTGCCGCCACTCCACGGCGGCGGGCCCCCGGGTTGATCACGTTCAGTTTCAAAGGTGGAAATCCCGGGCCGGCCCTCCCGCTCAGGCCGCCGCCGCGGCGGGGGGCCGACTGCCAAAGTGCGCGGCAAAGGAGGTGTACGCGGCCGCGTCGGCCAGCATGGCGTCCAAGGTGGCGGCCAGCGGTTCAATCCGCGCCAAACCGGAAAACACCGCCCGGTCCCCGATGGGGCTTTGCAACAGGAAGCCCGGACGCTGATCGATCTGCAGCGCAGCGAAGGCCGCCGAACTCACCCGCACCCGCTCCGCCACCCCGGCGCTTTGGGCCCGTTCCCGCAGGGCTTCCGCCGCCAGGCCGCCCGCCGCCGCCGCGATCGCCACGGCTTCGTCCCACCGGCCGACCCTGCGCCCCTGGCGCAACGCCGCTTCGGCGAGCGCGAGGCGCACCCGGTCATCGGTGACGCCGAAATCCTTCGCCGCCTCGGCCACCAGGTTGGGGACCACGTATTGCTGGATCTCCGGCTCGAACCACCCCGCGTTCAACATGAAAGGGGAACGCATCACCGTGCCGCTCCGGCGGTAATACCATTCCGAATCCGCCTGGGTGGGCGGATAGGCCGCGGCCGGCATTTGGGCGATCTGCCAGTCAAACTGCACGCGCCCGGCGTAGCGCCGTTGGAGCTCGGCCCACGCCGGCTCAGCCCAGTAGCACCAGGAGGAAATGACTTCAAGATAGTAGGTAATCTTCATCGGAGCAGCGGTGGTTCGCGTTCGGTTCCCGCCACCATTCCCGGCGGCGGCCCGCGTGTCAAGCCGCGCCGAAGCGACCGCCGGACGGCAGCAGGCGGGACGACGGGCGCGCGAACCGCGATTCAAACGCCCCGGGCGAGCGCCTGCAAGCGCGCGGCCAGCCAAGGGCGGGCGACGGCATGGCGGTAGGCGAAACGCCACCACGGTTGACGGAAGTAAATCCAGGCGGGCGGCAGCAGGCGGGGTTGGCCGCCGAAGCCCAATTTGGCCGTGTCATAGTGCCGCAGTTGCGCCGGCGTCGGCGGCCGCCCCGCCAGGAGGTTCTCGGCCAGGGCCCGCTCCACGCCCGCGAAATCGAACTCCGTGCAGCCTTGGGCCGCGGCGGCGGCCATAAGGTCATGGGTGATCAACACGTTGGGTTTGGCCGCGGCGTGCGCGCCGTTCCACGCCCGCTTGCAAAAGGTGCTCCGCGCGCCAAAGCGCAGGGTGAAGCCCGCGGCCACGGTTTCGCCGCCGCAGGTGGCGAAGGCCAGGCGCGCCTCCCCCGCCGGCGCGAAGCCCGCGACCAAGGCCGCAAACGCCGTGGCGGTGGATGGGTTGGGCGGCACGCCCTGCCGGGCGCAGGTCTGGCACATGAGGGCAAAGAACTCCGCGGCGTCCCCGGGGCCGCCCGTACGGATGGCGCAACCCCGCTCCCGGGCCAGCCGCGCCTCCCGGCGACGGTCGGACCGCAGCCGTGCCTCCCAAGCCCCCGGCGGGCCCGTCAGGTCCGCGCTCAAGCTCGCGTCGATGACCTTGGTGATGCGGTTGGGGGCAAAGCCCCGCGGGCGGAGGAGTTCCCCCCAATGGGGTTGGTGGTCGGGCGGTTGGATCACCAAAGCCGTCAAGCGACAATTCCGCGCCAGCGCGAGCAAATCGGTCAACAAGGCGGCCTCCCGCCCCCCGCCGGGCTCCGCGATGACCGGCCCTTTGCTCACATAACCCACGCGCCCAATGCGGGTGTGGCGCCAGAGCAATTGACAGCCGCCGGTCACGCTCCCGTCCGCCGTCCGCACCACCCGCGCGCACTGCCAGCCCTCGCTCTGCTTGGCCCGCGCCCACCCGGCCGCCTGCTGGAACTGCCCCGCCGGGGTGCGCCGCAAAAACGCCTCCCATGCCGCCAAATCGGCGGCCGCCCGCTCCGCTTCCGCCGGGGTTGCCCCGGGCGCGCCGTTCATGCCGCTCCCCGCCGGCGCGGGGATGACCGGGGACGCCGCAACCGCGGCCGCCGGCCGGATTCGATCCGTGAGCACCGAGAGGAACTCTCCGTCAAGAAATGGTTGGCGGTCATTACGTTGGCGGATTCAGTTTAGCTTGGAGTGGCTCAAGAGTTTCGAGCGGCGGCCCTTTTGTCAAGCGACGCCGAGGGGGCGGTGCTCCGGCCATCCGTGAGCCGGTCAAACCCCGCGCGCCAGCTCCTTGAGACGCGCGGCCAACCAAGGGCGGGCGATGGCGTGGCGATAGGCGAAGCGCCACCACGGTTGCCGGAAATAAATCCACGCGGGGGGCAGGAGGCGCGGGAGGCCGCCGAACCCCAGTTTGGCGGCGTCGTAGTGCCGGAGTTGCGCTTCCGTCGGCGGTTGACCGGCCAGGAGGGCTTCCGCCAGCGGACGTTCCAATCCCGCAAAGTCGAACACCGTGCAACCCCGCGCCGCGGCCGCGGCCATGGCGTCATGGGTGATCAACACGTTGGGATTGGCCGCGGCGTGGGCGCCGTTCCAGCCAATTTTGAAAGTGGTGCACCGGCATCCGAACCGCAAGGTGAACCCCGCGGCCACGGTTTCCCCCGCGCAGGTGGCGAAAGCCAGGCGCGCCTCGCCCTCCGCGGCGAAGCCGGCAACCAAAGCCGCGAACGCGGCGGCGGTCGGCGGCGTGGGCGGCGCCCCTTGGCGGGCGCAGGAAAGCTGCATGAGAGCGAAGAACTCGGCGGCGTCCCCCACCCCGCCCTCGCGGATGGCGCAACCCCGCGTCCGGGCCTGGCGCGCCTCTTTGCGCCGCGCGGGCCGCAGACGCGCCTCCCACGCCCCCGGCGGGCCGGCGAGGTCCACGCAAAGGGTCGCGTCAATCACCTTGGTGATCCGGTTGGGGGCGAATCCGCGCGCGGCCAACAAATCCCCCCAATGCGGTTGGTCATCGGGCGGTTGCACCACCAGGGCGGTCAACCGGCACGCGCGCACCGCGGCCAGCAAATCCGCGAGCAGCTCCGCCTCCGCCCCGCCACCGGCGACCGCCACCACCGGCCCCTTGCTGACATAGCCCACGCGCCCAATCCGGGTATCGCGCCACAGCAATTGGAAGCCGCCGGTGACCGCGCCCGCCGCCGTCCGCATCCGGCGACAAACCGCCCAGCCTTCGACGGCCTTGGCCCGCGCCCAGCCCGAGGCCTGTTGGAATTGTCCCGCCGGGGTGCGCCGCAAAAAAGCGTCCCACGCCCCCGCCGCCGCGGCCGCGTCGTTCATGGGGTGCCGCGCAAGCGCGCGTACCAGCGCGGGCGCAGCAACCGGAGGGGCCACCGCAGCGCGGGGGGCAACTCCAAGCGCGCGGGCAGCCGCACCAATTCCGCCCCCCGCATTTGGTAATACTGGTCCATGCTGTTGCCGCCTTGGTAACGGCGCACGTAAACGCGGCGGATCCCGGGCTGCGCGGCGGCCGCCTCCCGCAGGCTGTGGAACAGCAGTTCCGTGGCCCCCCAACGCAGCGCTTCGCCATCCGTGAAATGAGTGGCGTACAACAGGGTCGCGCCCACCCAGTAAGCCACGGAGACCGCCCGGAGGGTATCCTCCGCAAACGCCCCCAAAATCAAGGCCTTCGGCTCGGCCAACAGGGTGTCGGCCCACCGCGCGAAATGCTCCCCGCGGCGGCGGGATTCCAAGTGCCCGTAGCGGGTGCGCTGGTAAAAAGAAACATAGGCGGCGTAACCCTCGGTGTGGAACTGGCGGGCGTCCCGCAGCGGCCGGACCGTCAATTTGCGGCCGGCCCCGCGGATCAACCGCCGGCGGTTGTGGGTCACCCCCTCCAGGGAGTATTCGGCGGGCTGCTCCAACATGAGGAACGCCATCGTGGCATTGGCCGCCGCCGGCTCGCGCACCACCTGCTGCCAACCGCCCCAACCGGGGGGGCGGTTCGCGGGCGCCAAAGGAAAAGGTTCATAGGGCAGGAGGGGGCGCCAAAAAAACGGGCGGGGACGAACCCAGTGGATCCCCCCGGACTCCCGAACTGTCATGCCGAGCGCCGTTTCGAGGCGCGCGTATTCCGCCACACTCAGCGCTTCCAATTGCGGGGGCATATGGAAACCATTGGCGGCGGCTCGGGCGAACGAGAGCATAATTGCAGCATTTGCAGGGCGCGAAATTAACCAATGGCCGGGGGGGCGGTCAAGTTTTCCAACCGGCCCGGGTGAGTCCTTCCCCGAACGCCCAGCCGGAGGCCGGCTTTCCGGCCGGCGAAAACCGTTTACTTTCCACTTGTGCGCGCTAGGATGAATCCGCATGAACGTTCTCCCCCGCCGTTACTTCGCCGTTCCGCTTTTGCTCAGTCTCCTCGCCGCCACCACCGCCCGTGCGGAAGTCCGCGTGGTGGTGGACCACCGGGAAAATGACGATGCCACTCCCGGATTCCGCTTTCCGCATGTACCACCCCCCACCCCGGCGCCGAACCAAGCCGCCGCCCGCGCCACCGTCACCGTTTTGTCCGGCCAGGCGGACGAGAACGGCGGGGGGTTGCGCCGGCTCACGGACGGACGACTCCCCACGGAAGCCGACCAGCCCGCGGCCAACTTTTTCTTCGCCGCGGGCACGGACGGCGGCCGGATCGAATTCGACTTCGGCCGGGCCATTGAAATCAGGCAGGTGAACACCTATTCCTGGCATCCCGCCGAACGCGCGCCCCAGGTTTACCGGCTCTATGCGGCCACGGGCGCGGAGGCCGGCTTCACGGCCCGCCCGGCGGCGGAAGCCGATCCCGCCAAAGCCGGGTGGCAACTGCTCGCCCGTGTCGCCGCGCGATCCGGCGGCGGCCAGTACGGGGTCAGCATCACGGACACCGCCGGGCCCTTGGGCCAATTTCGCTACCTGCTTTTCGCCTGCTCCGCCACGGAGATGGATGACGCTTTCGGCAACACGTTTTACAGCGAAATCGATATCGTCCCGGGCGCCGGGGGATCCAACGCGGCGCCGGCCGTCGCGGAAACGCCGGCGTACGTGCCGTTGGTGACCAACGCCCCGGATGGCTCCTGCCGGATCACCATCGACACCTCCGCCGCCCCGGACCTGTCGGCGTGGGCCGCGGAAAAACTGGCCCCGGTGCTCGCCGAGTGGTATCCCAAGCTGGCGGCCATGCTGCCCAGCGAGGGCTATACCCCGCCGACCAACTTCACGATCCGGATCGCTCCCGGCAATGGCGTGGCCGCCACCGGGGGCACGCGGGTGACGGCGAACAGCGATTGGCTGCGCCGGGAATTGCAGCGCGAAGCCATCGGGGCGCTGCTGCATGAAGAAATCCACGTGATTCAACAATACGGCCGCGCCCGGCGCATCGCCGGCGCGACCCGGGCCCCGGGTTGGCTCACAGAGGCGATTCCTGATTACATTCGTTGGTTTCTCTATGAGCCGGCGAGCCACGGGGCGGACTTGGAATGGGTCCGCCGCCAGCGCAATTTCAATCCCAAGTACGACCAGGCCTACCGCCCCGGCGCCAATTTCCTGAATTGGGCTTCGGAGAAATACGACCGCCATCTGGTGACCAAACTCAATGACGCCATCCGCTCGGGGAAATACTCGGAAAAAGTCTGGCAGGACGCCACCGGGAAAACCGCGGATGAGCTGGGCGCGGAATGGAAGGATTACATCCTCCAAGCGCTCGGCCGCACCGTGCCCGCGGGGACCAACGCCCCGCCGGCGGCCACGAACGCACCGGCGACGCCGGCAAAGTAGGGCGGCCCGCCCGCGCTCAGAACCGGGCGCGGGCGGCGGCCACGTCCCGGGCAATTTGCGCCCGGAGTTCGTCCAAGGAAGGAAAGGCCCGCTCATCCCGCAGCTTTTCCAGAAACACCAATTCCATTTCCTCGCCGTAGAGGTCGCCCGAAAAATCCAGCAGGTGGGCCTCCACGCGCAATTCGGGCGTCGCGCTGCGCAAGGTGGGCCGCCGGCCCAAATTGGCCACCGCGGGATGGCTCACGCCGCGGACCCGCGCCTGCACGGCATAAACGCCCAACGGCGGGAGCTGCAATCCGGTCGCGTCCACATTGGCGGTGGGAAAGCCCAACTCCCGGCCCAGGCGATCCCCCGCCACCACCGTGCCCGCCAGGGAATAGGCCCGCCCGAGCATTTGCGAAGCCGCGTCCAGATCGCCCGCGCCGACCGCCTCCCGGATGCGCGTGCTGCTCACCACCCGGCCATCCAAGGCCAGGGCGGAGAGGCCGTGGACGGCGAATTGCAACTCGGCGCCCAGGGTTTTCAAGAGGGCGACATTGCCGCCGCGCCGGTGCCCGAAGGTGAATGCGCTGCCCACGCAGAGGCTCTGGCAACGGCCCAAATCCCGCACCAATTCGCGGATGAACACCTCGCCGGGCAACTGGCTGAAGGCGCGGTCGAAATGGATCAGCAACAGCGCGTCCGCGCCGAGCGCGGCGATGGTGCGCAACTTCTGCGGCAGGGAATAGATCAGCCCGGGAGCGCGGGCGGGCGCCACCACGACCGCCGGATGCCGGTCGAAAGTGACGACCAACGAAACCGCGTTGTGCTGCCGCGCGTCGGTGATGGTCTGCCGGAGAATCTGCTGGTGCCCGAGGTGGACGCCGTCAAAGAAGCCAATGCCCAGGCACACCTTCCGCCCCGCGGGCTGGAGTTCAGCGGCTTGATGGATGATGCGCATGGCCAGGGGCGGGGGCGCGCCGCGGGGCGGCGGCCCTCAGACCAACTTTAGGAAGGGGATCACCCGCTTTTCGAATTCCGCCTTGCCCAGCGCGAGCAAGTCCTCGAAGGGGGTGGCGTTCGCCACGTCGAATTTGCCCGCGACGACCCGCCGCAGAGTGGCCAGGTGCGCCCCGCAGCCCAACTTTTCGCCCAGATCATGGGCCAGGCTCCGCACGTAGGTGCCCTTGGTGCAGGCCACGCGGAACCGCCCGAAAGGCTCCTCGTAGCTGGAAAACTTGAAGCTGTACACGTGGATGAACCGCGGCTCCCGCACCACTTCCACGCCTTTGCGCGCCAGCTTGTACAACGGCACCCCGCCCTGCTTGATGGCGGACACCATGGGCGGCATTTGCATCTGGTCCCCCACAAATCCCGCCGCCAGTTCATTCAGCTCCGCCAGCGTCGTCGGCGGCACCGGCAGCGACGCGACCAACTCGCCATCCGCATCGTAACTCGCGGTGGTCTCGCCGAACTTAACCGTGCCCTCGTACACCTTGTCCGAGGACATGAGCTTTTCGGACAACTTGGTGCCCCGCCCCAGGACGATGACCAGCAAGCCGGTCGCGTTCGGGTCCAGGGTGCCGCAATGGCCCACCTTCTTGATTTGGAACTGCCGACGGATTTCGTCCACCACGTCGTGGGAGGTCGGGCCGGCGGGTTTGTCCACCAAGATGGCGCCGTCCAGAGTGTCAAATTCGTGCATAGGTTTCGGGGACAGGGCCGCGGAGGCGGCCGGGGGAAAATCAGACGGCCGGACCGGCGGCATCCAGCGCACGCTTGATGGCCTGCAACACGCGGCGTTGGACGGAGAGGGGGCGGCCCGGCACGCGGGCGCCCGCGGCGGCCACGTGGCCGCCGCCGCCGAACCGGGCGGCGATCTCGTTCACGTTCACACGCTCGCTCTTGGAGCGCAGACTGACGCGGGTCACGTCCGGCCCCATCTCCTCAAAGACACAGGCCACTACCACCGGTTCGATGGCACGGATATGGTCGATGAGCCCTTCGGCGTCGCCCGTGCTGGCGCCGGTGCGGGTGAAATCGGCTTGTTTGAGCCAGAAATAGGCGATCTGCTCGTCGTGGATCAGCCGGAAATGGTTGTAAACGTGCTGCAGCAACCGCACCCGGGAGAGCGGGAACGACTGGTACACCTCGTCGCAAATGCGCGCCAGGTTGGCCCCGCGCTGCACCAATTCGCCGGCCACGTGATACGTGCCCGGCCGGGTGCTGGGATACTGGAAGGAGCCGGTATCGGTGGACACCGCGGTGAACAGGCAATCCGCAATGGCCGGGGTGATCGGCCAGCCGGCCACCTTCAACAACCGGAAAATCAACTCCCCGCTCGACGGCTCCCGCGCGGAGACCCAATTGAGGTCCGCGTAGCGCGTGTTGCTTTTGTGATGGTCGATGTTGATGAAGAGCTTCCGGTCGGCGATGCACTCGCCCACTTTGCCCAACCGCTCGAAACTGGCCGCGTCCGTGGCCACCACGCAGTCGAAGGCCTGGCCGCGTTTGGGTTTTTGCACCAAGCGCTCGGGATCCAGAAACGCCAGTTTTTTCGGCACCGAATCCTCGTTCCAACACACCACGTCCTTGCCTTCGGCCCGCAAGGCCAAGGCCAGCCCGACTTGGGAGCCGATGCAGTCACCATCCGGCCGCACATGGCCCACCACACAGATCCGTTGGTGGGGCGCCAGGGCCTCCACGATGCGGTCAATGATCTTCGGATGCTTCTTCATCGTCGGCGGGGTCGGAGTCGGGGGACGGGGGCGCGGCGGGGGTCTCGGGGCCCAACTCCTCCAGAATCTGGAGGACGCGGTTGCCGTGGACGATGGAATCGTCCAAAACAAACCGCAGGTTGGGGGTGTACTTGAGAATGACCGCCTTGCCGAGAAGGCCGCGCAGGCGCTTGCGCTCCGCATTGAGCAGGGCGAACCCCCGCTTTTGCTGGACGGCGTTCCCCATGATGCCCACGAACGCGGTGGCGGAACGCAGGTCGCTGCTCATGGTCACCTCATTGACGGTGACCAAGCCGGCTTCCGCCACGGGGATTTCCCGGCGGATGACATCGCCAAGCTCGCGTTTGAGCAGCTCGCGTACGCGTTGAATTCTAAGGGAGGACATGGGTCCGGCTCAGGGCCGTGTCACAATTTCTGCGCCACCTTCTCCACGCTGTAGCACTCAATAGTGTCGCCGGGCTGGAAGTCGCCAAAACCCTCGAGCCGGATGCCGCACTCCATGCCGGAACGCACCTCGTTGACCTCGTCCTGGAACCGGCGCAGCGTTTGCGTGACGCCCTCGTAAATGAGGCCCTTGCGCCGGAGCACACGCACTTTGCCGCGCACAATCCGGCCCATGGTGACCATGCAACCCGCCACCGGGCCGCCCTTGGACAACT
The DNA here is from genome assembly GCA_903930565.1 of uncultured Pedosphaera sp. Taxonomy (GTDB): domain Bacteria; phylum Verrucomicrobiota; class Verrucomicrobiia; order Limisphaerales; family Pedosphaeraceae; genus CAIXFN01. The sequence goes on along the minus strand of CAIYZC010000357.1, from coordinate 57,660 downwards.
GGAACACCTTGCGCACTTCGGCCGAGCCGACGACGATATCCTTCAGCAACGGGTCCAACAGACCGGCCATCGCTTCTTTGACCTGATCGATGAGTTCGTAAATGATGGCGTAGAGTTTGATCTGCACGCCTTCGCGCTTGGCTTCCTCGGACACCCCGTTGTCGATCCGGGTGTGGAAGCCGAGAATGACCAACTCCGAAGCGGCCGCGAGGGCGACGTCGGACGAGGTGATGGTGCCGACCGCATGATGCACCACTTCCAGGCTGACCTTGCTGGATTCGATCTTCTTGAGCTCTTCGACGATGGCTTCGACCGAACCCTGGGTGTCGGCCTTGACGATGACTTTCAACACCTTGCCGGCGTTGGAGGTCATGGTGGCGAACAAGTTTTCCAAGGTGACCTTGGCGCGCACTTCCTGGCCCTGGGCCCGGGCCTCGTCGGCCCGTTTCTCCGCCAGATCGCGGGCTTCCTTCTCGTTTTCCACCACGCTGAATTCCAAGCCCGCCTGGGGGACGCCATTCAAGCCCAGCAGTTTCACCGCGACCGACGGGGCGGCGTTCTTCAACCGCTTATCCTCCTCGTTGATGAGGGCGCGCACCTTGCCGTAAAACTGGCCGCAAATCACGATGTCGCCCAGCGCCAACGTGCCCTTGCGCACGAGCACCGTCGCGGTGGGGCCGCCCGGCTCCAGCCCGGACTCGATGACGTTCCCCTTGGCCCGGCGCGTCGGGTTGGCCTTCAATTCCATGACTTCCGCCTGGAGCAGGATCGCTTCCAGCAGTTTGTCCACACCGACCTTGGTCAGCGCCGACACGTCAACGAACAGCGTTTTGCCGCCCCATTCCTCGCACACCAACCCCTTTTCTTGGAGCTGCTGGCGGACCCGGGTGGGGTTCGCGTTCGGATGGTCGCTTTTGTTCACCGCGACAATGATTTCCGTCTTCGCCGCCAAAGCGTGGTTCAACGCCTCGATGGTTTGGGGCATCACGCCGTCATTGGCCGCGACGACCAGCACGACAATGTCGGTGACATTGGCGCCGCGGGCGCGCATCGAACTGAAGGCGGCGTGACCCGGCGTGTCCAGGAAGGTGATTTGCTGCAGCTCGTTCTTCCGCTCGGGATGCGGGAAGGCAATCGTGTAGGCACCGATGTGCTGGGTGATGCCGCCGGCTTCCCCGGCCACCACGTTGGTCTTGCGGATGACATCGAGCAGGGAGGTCTTGCCATGGTCCACGTGGCCCATGATGGTGACGATGGGCGCGCGCGGCCGGAGATCCTCCGGCTTGTCGTCCATGTCCAACTCCACCTTTTTCACCGGCGCATGGATCACGCCCGTGCCGCGCTCGCGCTTTTCAACTTCAAAGCGGTAGCCGTATTTGGCGCAAATCTTCTGCGCCACCAATTCATCGATGGATTGATTGACGTTGGCGAACACGTTCAACTCCATCAGGTCGGCGATGAGTTTGAACGGCTTGAGCTTCAATTGCTCGGCCAAGTCGCGCACCACGATCGGTGGCTTAATCGAAATCATCTCGCCGGTCAACGGACCGACAAATTTGGGGACGGGCGGAGGCGTCGGCTTGGCCGGTTCGTTGCGCCCGTAGCCGCCACCGGAGCGGCCGTACTGGTTGTTCGGCCCGCGATTGCCATATTGATTACCGCCACTCCCGCCACCGGGACCACCGGGGCGCACATTGCGGTTGTCGCCGGGGCGGCCGCCGCGATTGGCATCCTGGCCTTGGCCCGGACCGGTCCCTTGGCCGGGACGGCCGGCGGGCGCACCGGGGCGGCCGGGCGGCTGGGGCCGACCGCCGGTGTTCTTGTCGGGCACGCGGGGCGCGGCCTTCACGGGCAATTGAATAAACCCAACCTTGTCGCCCACTTGGGGCTTGGGCGGGGCCGGCGGCGCCGCAGGAGCGGCAGGCACGGGCGGGACAACCGGGACGGCCGGAGCCGGCGGGGCGACCGGAGTCGCCGGCTGGCTGGCGGCGGGCGGCGCTTCGGGCGCGGCCGCCACCGGGACGGAGGTCGTAACGGGGGCCGGCGGGAGCGGCGGAGGCATCGTATGAATCACCGGGGAGGAAGCGGGTTCCACCGGACGGGGTTCCGCCGGGACCGTCGCTGAAAAAGGGGCGGGCTCGGGCGCCGGGGCCGGGGCGGGCACCACGGGCTCGGCGGACACGGGGGCCGGAGCGGGCCCGGCCGTCGCCACCGGGGCGGGTGGCGGGACAAATACCGGTTCGGCCGCCACCGTGGGCGCGGGCGCCTCGGCGGTCGGTTCGGGCGCGGATTCCCCGCCGGCAAAATCCTCATCTTGAACGCCGGCGGCGGCGGCCAGCGTGTCCTCGGCGTGAGTCTCGGGTCGCGCCTCGGTAACCAAAATGATTTTGGCAGGTTCGGAGGGCGGCGCCGGCGGCGGCAACGGACGGCCCCGCACCAGTTCATTCTCCAAATATTCGGCGGTGATCTTGTCCAGCGAACTCGACGCGACCTTCGCGGCCGCAATGCCCAATTCCTTGGCTTTGGTCAGCACTTCCTTGTTGTCCAAGCCGAGCTTTTTTGAAATGTCGTAAATACGAACGGGCATAATCTATCTATTGGATTCTCAACTGCGCACCGCCACCGCCCCCCGGGCGCATTGCCGCCGGGGGTTATGATTGCTTCCCAAATTTTCCGCGGTGGGCATCTTCATACCGCGCCCGGGTCCATGCCCGGGCCCAACTTGATGCCCCGCCGTTTGGCTTCCGCCCACACGGCCGCCATAATCGCCGTCGACTGGTCCCCGAGTTCGGGAATCCCCGCCAAGTCGCTGGCATCCGCCTGCAACAAATCCTCCAAGCGGGTCAGCCCATGATGGACCAGCACATCCGCCTGCTGTTGGCTGATCCCGGGAATAGCGGCCACTTCCTTGACGGCGTGCGCCACCTTCTCCTGGAAGCCCACGGACACCACGACTTCGGGATCAATGTCCACCTGCCAACCGGTCAACCGCGACGACAAGCGGGCGTTCTGCCCGCGCTTGCCGATGGCCAGGGACAGCTGGTCCCCGCCGACGATGATGTGCACGCGCCGCCGGGCCTCGTCCACTTCAAACGTTTTCAAGACGGCGGGCGCCAGGGCGTTGGTCAGGAACACCTTGATGTTCGGATCCCAGCGAATGATGTCCACCTTCTCGTTGTTGAGTTCCCGCACGATGTTTTTCACCCGCTGGCCACGCAAGCCAACACAGGCACCCACCGGGTCCACTTTTTCGTCGCGGGTGTAGACCGCCAGCTTGGAACGGAACCCGGGCTCACGCGCGATCCCCTTGACCTCGATCGTGCCGTCGCCAATTTCGGAGACTTCCAATTGGAACAACTTCACCACGAAGCGGGGATCCGCCCGCGAAAGGATGATTTCCGGCCCGTGGGGACCGTTTTCCACGGCCTTCACGTAGCAACGGATGCGCTCGCCGATCTGGTATTCCTCGGTGGGCACACGCTCGCGGTTCGGCAGCAGCGCCTCGTATTTGCCCAAATCGATGCAAACGTCGGAGCGGTCGAACCGGCGCACGACACCGCTGATGATGTCACCGACCCGGTCCTTGAACTCCGTGAAAATAAGCTGCTTTTCCGCCCGGCGGATGTGCTGGGTCAGGGACTGCTTGGCGTATTGGGACGCGATGCGCCCGAAACCCGCGGGGGTCACTTCGACTTCCAATTCCTCGCCGACCTGGGCGTCGGATTTGACCCGGCGCGCGTCAAAAACACTGATCTGGTCGTGCTTGGACAACACTTTTTCCGAAACCACCAGTTTGGCAAATGCCTTGATATCCCCGCTCTTCGGATCAATGACGCACCGAAGTTCACGGGCCGGGCCAATCGCCTTCTTGGCGGCGGACAAAAGGGATTCCTCGACAGCAGCAACGAGCGTGGCCCGGCTGATGCCTTTTTCGCGTTCCCAAAATTCCAAAACCGCTAAAAAGTCTGCGTTCATAAGGTTCATCCCGGCACACCCACCCGCAATGGAAATAAAAAAGTCGGCAGATTTGATTCTTCCGACTTTTCCGTGCTGGCGATCCAGCGATCTGTACCGTTCAAACGAAACATTAAATACCTTTGGCCCGGGCGTCAAGGGCAATCCCCATATTTTGCGGACCGCCCCCACCGGGGGTCAAAGGTGGAGCGCCGCGGCATTGAAGGGCCGAAAGACAAACCCGGCGGCGTGGGTGGCGGTGAACGAGGGTTGCAGATCCTGGTTCATCAAGCTGACCAAGCTGTCGCTGCGAAAGCTCAACGGCACGCCGATCGTCTCAAAGGTCTTGATCCCCAGCCAGACGAGGTGCCAGGGCAGCGGCAGGAAGCCGATACGCTTCCCCCGCGCCCGCGCAATTTCCTCCAATATTTGGCGGAAGGTCCAACCTTGGTCGTGCGCCGCAATTACCGGATCGGGGCCGGCCGGCGCCCCGCGGGTGCAAAAATCGTGGATGGTCCGGCACAAATCCGCCTGATGCGTGAGATACAGGACCTGCCCGCCATCGCCAAAAATCGGCACGCGCCGGGATTTTTTCACTTGAGCCACCAGGTTGCCGAACATGCCCCGGGGCGTGTCCCCGTGGATCAGGCCGGGGCGCAGGATAAGGGTGCCGGAGGGCGCGTCGCGCTCGATCGCCAATTTCGCGCGCCCGTACAACGAACGGCACCCCGCAAACGCACTCATGGTGGAAATAAACACCGTTGCTTTGACGCCATCCGCCCGGGCGGCGGCGAGCAGGCGGCGGGAACCGGCCACATTGGTCCGCTCGATGTCCGCCCAGGAGCGTCCCGAAAAATCGTAGGCGCAGTGCACCAACGCATCCGCCCCCCGCAATTGCCCCGGCGCCAACTCCCGATCCAGCGCGAAATCCACCGCCCGGCCGGCGCGCACCGCTTCGGCGGAGGGTTTCCGCACCAACTCGACCACGCGCCAGCCCGCCGCTTGAAACGTGGCGGCGACGCAGCCCCCGAGGTAGCCGCGGGCCCCGGTGATAAAACAGGTGCGCGGCGCGGGGGCCCCGCCCCCGCTGATTTCCACCGCGGGCGCGGCGTCGAGTTGGGCGGCGGCGGTACCGATGCGATGCGCGTTGGCCATAACGGAAAAAGTGATGGTGGTGGCGGGAATGGTGGGCAAAATGGTGGCGTCCACGGCGTGGATGCGGCGCCAACCGTGCGCACGGCCCAGGACATCGGTCTCCCAGGGCCCCGGATCCCGGCGCATCGGGAAGGACCCGCCCGTATGGAACCCCCGGCCGGGTTCGGTGATCTGGAGCATGGGCGGCAGCGGCACCGCCCCCAATCGCGGCGCCAGCCGCAACAACTTCCCGAGCACGGCCCGGACGGCGGCGGGTGTTTGCGGGTTCAATTCCGGCCGCAATTCCAACCGCGCCCGCCCGCCGGCCGGCCCGCGCTCCAGCGTCGCCACGATGCGCGACGATTGGTCGGAGTGCAAATACCCCTGGGCCACCAGCAGGCGCTCCTCCAGTTGTCGCACCAACACCTCCCGGTTCAGCTTCAACTTGCCGAGCGTCTGCCGGAGGGCGCCGGAAATGAGGTCGTTGTAGGAATAAATCTGCAGGTGGATGGTGTGCGGGCTCAGTTGCGGGTCCAGAATCTCCAGAAACAACTGGCTCAAGGTGTGCAACCGCTCCTCCCGCACCCCCGGCACCCGAAACGGCATGAGGAGCGGCGACAAAAAGTATTGGCTGTCCTTGAGCCAGACCGGCTGTTGGTACAGGTCACGGGAAGCCAACAAGATGCGGGTGGTGGGCAGCACCCCGGCCGCCAAAAAGACCCGCTCCGCGGTGATTTCCCGCGGCTGCCCGGTGCGCCGGTCCACCGTCCGCAGGGTGGCCCCATGCGCGTCCTCGGCCACGGTTTCGACGACGGTGTCCGGTTCATAGGTGAAGCGGGGGTCGCGCCGCAACTCCGCCAGCGTGGACGCGCTATTATAAATATAGCCGTACGGGCAGCCGTACATGCACACCCCGCAATACACACAGCCCGCCCCGCCGCCCGCGGGCGGTGCCTGCAAGGCCAGCCGCGCCGCGCCGAACCGCACGCCCGCCACCCCCAAGGCCGCCCGGTGCCGCTCCCAGCGGGTCCACAGGCGCCGACTTTGGCGGCTCAAATCCAAGGGGGCGAACCGCCGGGTATACAAGGGAAAATCCGCCGCCAAATCATCCTCCCGCGCCGCCAGCCCGGTGAAGGCCAGCACGGCCTCGTAGTGCGGCGCCAGTTCCGCCGCCCCCACGGGCCACGCCCCCAAATCGCGATCCAAATATGGCAGCATGGCACTGCCCCAGACATTGCTGAAACCACCCTGCGCCAGCGAGGCTTTCAACCCCACGCCCGCATTCCCGCCGGGCAGGAATTGCGCCGCCTCACGGTAGGGAAAATCCGAGCCGTAAACCAGCTTGAGCGGCACCCCTTGCGCGGTGGACGCCATTCCCTCCTTGAGCGCCGCCACCTGGGCGGGCGTCCAATCCGCGGGCGCCGCCGCGCGCATTTGCGCCACGGCCGCTTCCCGCGCGGGTTCCAAGGTCAGGCCCGCGTCGACCATGCGCACGGTCCGCCCTTGGGCCAACAAGGCCCGGGCGCAGGCAATGCCGGACGGGCCGGATCCCACGACGCAATACATAGCAAGGCTTGGTCCCGCGCGGGTGAAACACGGCCGCCCCGCGGCCGGCGGGGCGGGCCCGGACGGAAACCGCCGGGTTCATAATCCGCCCCGCCCGCCGCGTCAACGAATTTGCAGAAAAGCGCTTTACAAAACCGGGTGGCGAGGGCTAAGTTACCACCACAGTTCAATCAATTATGCGTAATACAATTTCTCTCCTGGCCATGCTGGCCTTGGTCGCCGTGGGTTGCGCGGGGCCGGAACAAAAACTGGGGCGCGGCATTTCCAATACCGCCGAAATCGTCCGCGGCGGGGAATTCTCCCGTTCGATGGAGCAGCACGAGTATTTTGGCGGCCCGGACAACGGCTTTTCCATCGGCTTCGTCGATGGGGTCAACCACACTTTTGCGCGCACCGGCCTGGGACTGTATGAAATCGTGACCAGCCCGATTCCGCCCTACGGCCCGGTTTGGACCAGCTATCTGCCCGCCAATCCCCAACACCCGGACGCCTACAAGCCCCGCAGTTGGTCCATGGGGGTCACGGACACCGATCATTACCTCGGGTTCAGCGGCGGCGATGTCGCCCCGTGGTTCTTCGGCAGCCGGTTCAGCGTGTTCGATAATTGATTCAACTTTCCGCCCCCGCGCGCCAACACCCCGGTGTTGGCGCGCTTTTTTATGCCCCCGACACTCGTCCGCCCCTCGCCGTGCAAGGTCAACCTGTTGCTCAATATTCTCGGCCGCCGGCCGGACGGTTTTCACGAGCTGGAAACCGTCATGCAGCCGGTCAATTGGTGTGATGAACTGACGTTTGCACCCCACCCGGCGGGCGTGGAACTCAGCTGCAGCGACGCCACGCTGCCGGTGGACGGCCGTAACCTGGTGCACCGCGCGGCCACCGCCTTCCTGACAGCGGCGGGAATCCCCGATGGCGTGAGGATTCACTTGGAGAAACGCATTCCGCAAGCGGCGGGCCTTGGCGGCGGCAGCGGCAATGCCGCCCAAACCTTTTTGGGCTTGAACGAACTTTTCGGCCACCCCTTGGCACCGGAAGCGCTCACGCCGCTCGCGGCGGCTTTGGGTTCGGACATTCCGTTCTTCCTCCAACCCGGCCCGGCCCTGGCCACCGGCCGCGGTGAGCTCATCACCCCGCTCGCGCCCTTCCCGGCCCTGCGGGGCGCGGTGTTCGTGCTGGTCCACCCGGGCTTCGGCATCGCCACCCCTTGGGCGTACCAAAACCTGGCCCGCTTCCCCGCCGCGCTCAACGGCGTTCCCGGCCGCGCGCAACAGTTGGTGAAGTTGCTCGAACGCGCCGACCTCGCGGCCGCGGGGCGGGAGTTTTACAATTCCTTGGAAGCCCCCGCGCTCGAAAAATTTCCCCTGCTCGCCCTGTACCAGGATTTCTTCCGCGAGGCCGGCGCCGCGGCCACTCTCATGTCCGGGAGCGGTTCCACCACCTTCGCCATCGCGGACTCCCCCGCCCGCGCGGAACACCTCGTGGAGGCGTTCCGGATGAAATTCGGCCCCAGCGCGTGGGTGGCCACGGTTCCCGTCTGAACCGGTTCCGCCAGTGGGGGGGATCCCCAACCTCCTTTCCCCCGCTTACAAATCTGTAATGCCCGGGAAAGGTTCCCGCCATGCGCGGATGCGAGGTTCTCTACGGCAACATTAAACGCCGTGTTAACGCAGAACCAATAGCTTATGAAACATCGCATTCTTTCCGGCAATACCGCCGCCATCCGCGTGGGCTTCCTGACCATGACCGCCGCCGTGGCGGTCGCCACGCTCGCCTTCACCCATCTGGTCCGGGCGAAGGAACCACCGACCCATCCGGCCAAGGTTAATGTGGCCGTGTCCGACTCCCCCCTCGCCCGCGACGGCCGCCACGCCGTCAGCTTCGCCCCCGTCGTCAAGCGGGTCGCCGCCAGTGTGGTCAAGGTCAATGTTGAGACCAAGGCCAAGATCATCCCCATGTCCCAATCGCCCTTCGGCGACAATGATCCCCGGCGCTTTTTCTTTGGCAACCCGCTCGGCGGGGGCGGCAACATGCGCACCCCCGCGCAACGCGGTCTGGGCTCCGGGGTGATCATCACCGAGGATGGTTACATCCTGACCAACAACCACGTCGTGGATGGTGCGGATGAGATCAAAGTGGCCCTGAACGACGGTCGCGAATTCACCGCCAAGGTGATCGGCCGCGATCCCAAGACCGAGGTGGCCGTCATCAAGATCGACGCCCACGGCCTGCCGGTCGTCACCCTCGCCGACAGCGACAAGATCGAAGTCGGCGACGTGTGCCTCGCCATCGGCAATCCCTTCGGCGTCGGCCAGACCGTAACCATGGGCATCGTCAGCGCCACCGGTCGCGGCAACGTGGGCCTCGACTACGAGGACTTCATCCAAACCGATGCCGCCATCAACCCCGGCAATTCCGGCGGCGCCCTCGTGGATGCCGAAGGCCGGCTCATCGGGCTCAACACCCTGATCCTCAGCCGCAGCGGCGGTTACCAGGGCATCGGCTTCGCCGTGCCCAGCAACCTCGCCCGCTTCATCATGACCAGCTTGATTGAGAACGGCAAAGTGGTGCGCAGCTACCTCGGGGTCGTACTGCAGGACGTCACGCCGGCGCTCGCCAAGAAGTTCAAGCTGCAGAATGACGAAGGCGCGTTGATCGGGGAGGTCCAAGCCAAGAGTCCCGCCGACAAGGCCGGCCTCAAGGACGGCGACGTCGTTCTCACCTACAACGGCAAGAAAGTCACCGACCGCGGCCACCTCAAGATTCAGGTCGCCGAAACCGCTCCCGGCACCAAGGTGCCCCTCGAAGTCCTGCGCGACGGAGAACGCGTCTCCCTCCATGTCACCGTGCGGGAGAAACCCGGCTCGGAAGATGAAGCGAACGCCAAACCGGCCGATGAGGACAACAGTGAATCCCTCAAAGGCGTGGGGGTCACCGACCTCGACAGCCAAACTCGCACCCAACTGCGCGTGCCGGCCGGCATTAATGGCGCCGTCGTGAACTCGGTGGACCAAGACTCGGTCGCTTACGCCTCCGGCCTGCGCGAAGGGGATGTCATCATCGAAATCAACAAGCACTCCGTGCGCAACGCGGAAGATGCCGTCCGCCTCACCCAAAAGCTCGCGGACAAGACCATCCTGCTCAAGGTCTGGAGCCGCCAAGGCGGCAGCTCCGGCACCCGCTTCCTCGTGGTGGACGAAAGCAAGTAAGCAAGCAAGGTCCGCCGAACTTCCCCGCCGCCCCGCCGCGCGCCCTCGCGCGGCGGGGCCTTTTTTTGTCCCCTGCTGAACCAATAAAGCCAGGCCATACTATGGTTTGACCCCACACTGTGGAGGCCCAAAACATGGGATGGCCTGGCCTTTGCGCTGGGTCGGCCGCCTTTGCCGGCGCCAATTCCGGCCACCTCCGCTTTGGCATCGGAGGCATTGCAATTGCCACGCCAATGCATTTCAACGGACATGCAATACCGTCCATTGGGGGTTACCGGTTTCGCGCGTCGCGCCGGACCAGCGAAATCCAATCGTGGGTCGTCCCCCTCCATATGACCGTATTCAGGCCCTTTCTCCGTCCACGGCCGGCGCCCGGCATGGGCTCCCCACCGCAGTGACAGGGCGGAGGGTCGCCGCCGGCACGGGGGCTGCTAAATCGAAGATGGCAACGAGCCAAATAGTCAACGTGAACCGATTAAAACCAAGACAACCCGAATCCATCATGAAACAAACTGCGGAATACTTGCATTCGGGGGATGTCATCCAGCTCGGGGAAGATCCGATGCGGGTCTTGCGGATCGAATGGATGTGGCACGGTCCGGCGGCCACCTGGGTGCGGTTGCAATTGCGCAACCTGCGGACCGGACAGGCGGCCGGACCTTGCTTGTGCGCGGCCACCACCAGCTTTGAATCCCTGCCGTTGGAACGCAAACCCGGTTGCCGGATCTGCCGGAGTGCCGATTTTGGGTGCGTTTTCACCGACGGGCAGGATCAGGAATATGAACTGCCCGCGGAAGCGTTTGGTTCCCGGGCCAGTTACTTGGAGCCCGCCATGCTGGAACCGGTGACCCTGCTGTTCTATGAAGGCCGGGCGGTGGCGGTCGAACTTCCCCCCCGGGTCCAACGCGTCATCGCCACCACCGAAGCGCCCGGTCGCGCGAGCCAATATCCGACCGGCCGCAAACTCGCCGCGCTGCGCGGCTGCCGCCAGCCGGTGGTGGTGCCCGCGGAATGCGCCGCCGGGGACACGGTTGAAATCGACACCCGAACGGGCCAAATCAGCGGTCCCGTGCGCCCCGCGCACCACGAGAATTAAGAAATCCGCCCACTCCAAGCGTCAACAGCCCCGACTGCCGCCTCGACGCCCCCCGGGGTATCGATTAGCTTGGCGCCATGTTTCGTCCCTGCATTGATCTGCATGAAGGCAAAGTCAAACAGATTGTCGGCGGCACCCTCGGGGAGTCGTCCGCCGGGCTGCGGACCAATTTCATCTCGGAACGCGGGGCCGAGTATTACGCCGACCTTTACCGCCGCGACGGTTTGACCGGCGGCCACGTGATCCTGCTGGGTCCCGGCAATGAAGCGGCGGCCAAGGCGGCCTTGCGAGCCTACCCCGGGGGGCTGCAAGTCGGGGGCGGCATCAACCTCGGCAACGCCGCGGCGTACCTGGATGCCGGCGCTTCGCAGGTCATCGTCACCTCGTGGGTGTTCCGCGACGGCCGGGTGGATTGGGAACGCCTCGCCGCGTTGGTCCAGGCGATTGGCCGGGAACGTTTGGTGCTGGATTTGAGCTGCCGAAAAAGGGACGGCCAATATTGGGTTGTGACCGACCGCTGGCAAAAGTTCACGGAACTGGCGGTCGGTCCCGCCGCGATCGAACAACTCGCCGCCTATTGCGCGGAATTCCTGGTCCACGCCGTGGATGTGGAAGGCTTGTGCCGGGGCATCGACACGGAGCTGGTCACGCGGTTGGCCGAGTGGTCGTCACTCCCCGCGACCTACGCCGGGGGAGCGAGTTCATTGGCGGACTTGGAGACGGTCGACCGCCTGAGCGGCGGCCGCGTCCACCTCACGATCGGCTCCGCCTTGGACATTTTTGGCGGCACCGGCGTGCGCTACGCCGATGCGGTCGCCTACAATCGCAAGGCGGCAGCGGGTAGGCGCGCCTAAGCGGGCCGCGCCGAAATCTCCAGCATCCGCTCAATCGGCGCCCGGGCCCGGGCGATGATTTCCGGGCTGAGTTCCACGCGCGGGGCCAAGTTGAGCATGCAGTCGTGGAGTTTTTCGAGGGTGTTCATTTTCATGAACCGACACTCGTTGCACTTGCAGTGGTCCGTTGGCGCCGGGATGAACTTTTTGTCCGGACACTCCCGCTGCAAGCGATGCAACATCCCCGCCTCCGTGGCGATGATGAACTCCCGGGCCGCCGACTGTTTGCAATAGGTGACCATCTTCTCCGTCGAGCAGATTTCGTCGGCCAACAACCGCACCGCCCGGGTGCATTCGGGGTGCGCGACGATCGGCGCGCCCGGATGATCCTGCCGGATGCGCGAGATACTGGCGTGGGTGAACTCCACATGCGCGTAGCAATTCCCCCGCCACAAGGTCATGGGCCGCCCCGTTTGCTCCATGACCCACGCGCCGAGGTTTTCGTCGGGCACGAAGAGCAAATCCCGGTCGGCCGGTGCGGCGTTGACAATCTTCACCGCGTTGCCGCTGGTGCAAATCACGTCGCTCAGCGCTTTCACCTCCGCGCTGCAATTGATGTAGGTGACGGTGTAGAACTTGGGATTGGTGGCCTGCAACCGCGCCAATTTGTCCGCCGGGCAGCTTTCCTCCAATGAACACCCGGCGTCCCGGTCCGGCAGCACCACGATCTTGCCGGGGTTCAAAATCTTGGCTGTTTCCGCCATGAAATGCACCCCGCAGAACACGATCACATCGGCGCTGGTTTTGGCCGCCTGCTGCGACAACCCCAGGGAATCACCCACAAAATCGGCCAAATCCTGAATCTCCGGCACTTGGTAATTATGGGCGAGAATCACCGCATTGAGCCGCTTTTTGAGCGCCAGAATTTCCCGGCCCAGCGCGTCCAACCGCGCCGGCGGCGTCCCCGCCCGCGTCGGCATCCGGTCCACCCCAAATTGTTGCCCGTCGACCAATTCAATCATGCCGTAAACTACCCCGTTTCCCTCCGCGCGGCAACCCTTTCACCCCGCCGCCAATGTTCTCCGCCCAAACGGATCAAGGCAAACTGGTGAAAAACCGGTGCCACCGGGGGAGCCAGTAATCCGAACGATCCAGCGACATTACCACGGCCGAGGCGCGCCCGACAATTTGGGAGCGGGCCACCGGACCGTAATAGCGGGAATCGAAGCTGTTGTCGCGATTGTCGCCCAGCATGAAGTATTGCTCCGCGGGCACGGTTACCGGGCCGAAACTGCGCCGGGCCGGCAGGGCGGGCGTGACCATCACGGCATGCACATGCCCGCCCAACGATTCGGCGGCGAATTGGTGGGCCGGTTGCTCGGCGGCCGGGATTTCCGCGACGGTGGCGGGCGCGAGCGGGCCATAGGTCACGGCCCGGCCGTTGACGAGCAGTTGTTCGTTGACCATCTCAATTTGGTCGCCGGGCAGCCCCACGACGCGCTTGACGAGGCGCTGCCCGTCCGCCGGCGAAAAGAAGACCACAATTTCGCCCCGGGAAGGAGCGCCCCACTCGGCGAGGTGATGCGTGGTGAACGGCACTTTGAGGTCGTACGCCAGTTTGTTCACCCACACGCGGTCGCCCTCGAGGATCGTGGGCTTCATGGAGCCGGTGGGCACGTCATTCCAATCCGCGATCGCGGACCGCAGGGAGAAGATAATGAGGCAAAGAATCAGGAGCGGACGGGCTTCCTCGCGGAGAAAACGGCGCCAGTAGGGCCGCGTGAAAAACGTATTCTTCATGCGCCCTTGGACACCACCAGGGGGTGCGCCGTTCAACGGGCGCCCGGCGGCGCGGCGCGGAGCAGTTGCCGCGCGGCCGTCTGGCACTGGTAGATCACCAGCCCAATACCGGCCCCGAATCCCAACCCGTAAGCCAATCCCCAGACGGCTTTGGCCGCCATGATATAGCCCGGGGGGATCAGACCGCCGCCCGCATGGAGCACGGCGACGTGCGCCCAGTCGCCGGCGAAATAACCCAACGTGTTGCCGGCAAACAGAATCAAGGCCAGAGCCGGCCAACGGCCGGGGCAGCGGAACGTCCGCGCGAACACCCAGCCCATCGCGGCGGTCCCGAGCGCAAGGCCGGCCAGACTGCCGGTGGTGCCCCCCCAGGCCATCCAGCCCCCGGTCCAACCGATCGCGTAGAGGCCAAACCCCAAGCCGAATACTTGGTAGAATCTCCGCAAGTTACCCGGACCGATAATCAGGGGGTGCAGCAACCATCCGCTCAAAGCAATGAACACCACCGCGCAGGCGGCGTACATGGCGCCTTCGCCACCGTGTTGGTGGAACCAGCGGCTCGTCAACACCCAGGGACCGAACCCGCCCAGACTCACCAACGAGAACCCCAGCGTGCCGCGCAAGAGCGAGTCGGCGAGGCCGGGAACACGGGGGGCGCCGCCGGACGTGCGGGCGCGGGCGGCCAAGGCGGCGGGGTCGAGGTCAAACATGGGGCGAAGGGGGGTGGCAAGGGGCGGCGGCGACCGCGGCGGGCTCCTCCGGACTCAACCGCCCCACCACGAGGCAGCCCACCAGCGCGAGCAACGATACCACCACCCCCGTGAGGAAGACGGAGTCCTGATAATAAAGGCGCACCAAATGTTTGCCCGGCGGCACGGCGAGCGCTTGGAAGGCGTAATTGGCGCGCCACAAGACAGCCGGTTGACCGTCCACTTCGGCGCGCCAGGCGGGATAATCGGTCTGGGCCACGACCACCATGGCCGGGCCGGGGCTCGAAACCTCGGCGGTGATTTCCTGCTGGGTGTTGGTCACCGTGAGCACCCGGGCATCCGGACTGCGTTTCGCCACCACCAAGCGGGCGGCGGCGACGGGCAAGAGCACCTCCGCCCGCGGCTGGAAGTCCGGCGCGGTGACCACGCGCAGGGCATTGGACGCGGACTCGAACCGCGGCTCCTGGCCGATGGTCACCAAGGGCAGAAAATTGGTCCGCGCCACCCAGCCCACCGGATTGGCGGGATCACTCACCTGGGCCACCCCCAGGAAATCCTCCAGCGGCACGGGTTCGGTTCGGGCGGTGTAGAGCCGCGCGATCAATTCATGGATTTCGCGGGGATAGAGCGCGAAATTGCCGTCGAGCTTGGGCACGTGATCCAGACCGTTGTAATCGGAATACAGACACAGCCGGCGGCTGTTGAAATCAATGACCGGATCGGGCAGGGGGGTGGAAACCAATTGGTTCATGGATGCCAGGCCCTGCAGGGCGCGCCCTTCGCCCACGTGCATCGAGTTGGTCCAGTGGAACTGTTCCCGCACGGTGTCCGGCTCGTAAACCGTGGTGGTGATCGTCGGCCCCACCATGGGTTGGTGGGTGTAGATATCAAACCAAAACAAGGCCGGCAGCAGGAGGGCGTTGCGGAGTTGGCGACGATCCCGGGGATCGAACTCCCGGAGGCCGGCGAGACAGGCGATGACCGCCACCAGAAAGCCGGCGCGCAAGATGGCGTTGGCCGCCACTTGCCGGGGTTCATCCCCGGCCAGCGGCGCGAACCAAGCTTGGGCGACAACACCCGCGGCCACCGCGATCGCCAGGCTCGCCGCACCCCAAAGCCAACGGCGCGCCCGCGGCCAGTCCGCCGCCCCCACCCCGAGCACCCAACCCACCGCCGCCGCGGTGAGGAGGGGCGCGGCCACCACGGGGAGCAGGGTGAATTTCACCGGAAACCGGAACATGCCCAGCGGCGGAATGAGCCGTTTCAACACGGGATAAACCCCGCCATGATCCCCCATGGCCAGCACCACACCGGCCAAGGCCACCGCGCCGAGCCAGCGCCAGCGGGTGTCCCGCACCCGCGCGACGGCCAGCCCCGCCAGCGCAATCGTGGCCAAACCGAGGTAATACGAGCCGAAGTAAACTTGGTGCCGTTGGACCCAGGCGCCCTGGGGCGTGCGGAACAGGTGGAACAACGGAACAAAGTAATTGGCCCAACCCGAGGCCGGCATCGCCCCCTGCGTGTCCCCCACGCCGCCGAAGGCGGCATCCCGCTGCGCCGCGCCGACCAATTGCAGGAAGGGCAGCAACTGGGCCGCCGCCAGCGCGGCCACCAACAGCCCCGCCCCGAGCAACCGGGTGATGCCGGCGCCGCGCACCGTCCCGGCGATCACTTCCCGCAGGGTCAGCACCCCCGCGCAAAACCAAGTCACCAAAATCACCTCAGGCGCCCCGGACAACATCTGCATTCCACCGGCCAGCCCGGTGAGCACGATCGACCGCCGCCCGCCCGCGCCCCCCCGGTGCACCACCTCATCCACCGCCAGCAGCACCCACGGCAACCATCCCAGCCCCACCAGATAATTTGGGAGCGCCACACAATGCCAGGACACCCCGTTGAACGCGAAGACCACCGCCGCGATCGTCGCGCCCGGAGCGCTCCGGGTCCACCGCCGCGCCAGGTAATACATCCCCAGCCCGCCGAACCACCAGTGCGCCAAACAGAACACCCCCAGGGACCAAGTGAGCGGGAACACCAAGTAAAGCAGCGCGGGAGGGTACAAGGTGAGCGTGTTCCATTGGGCCAGAAAGGGAATGCCGCAGTAATTGAGTGGATTCCACAGCGGCAGTTCGCCGCGCCAAAAGGATTCCTGGTGAAACAGCGCCGCCGGATAGGCGAAATTGCCGAAATCCCGGTAAAAAAAAGTCTCCTGGCCGCTGAACACCCCGGGGAAGGACAGCACCAGCAGCGCGCCGATGAGCAAGGCACACCGGCCGGGGGAAAACCAGGCTTCGCCGCTGCCGGCGGCGGGGACGCCGGCAGCGGGAGCGGCCGGCCGGGACGGCACGGAGGTTGAATTATTCCGCCGGGGACGCATGGTCTAACTTCAAGCTGTGGACAAAAACGGGCATGTGCTGCACCGGGCCGCCGGCGACCGGGTGGTTATCCGCGTGGCAAAGGGGGCCGTCAAGCCCCTTCGATAGCGCGCCGGCCCGCACCACCCCGGCCGTGCCGGTGAGAACGGGCGGGGGCGGGTTCTCCCAATCGTTACTTGATCACCATCCGATTGCAATACAAGGCTCGATAATGGACTTGGATGATTCGTCCGAAAGGGCGAAAATGGGCCGTCCCCCCGCCACCGCGGGCGGACAAGTTCATTGATTAACCTGAAAGCAACCTCGAACCCGACCCTTAGCCAAAGAATATGAAAACAACATTGATCCGCCCCCGTGGCGCCCTGGCCCTCCTGGCCGCAGCGGGCGTGGCGGCCTTTGCGCCCGCGGCGCATTCCCAGGCTTTTCCCTGGGGGTTGACGCTGACCAACATCAACAACCCGATCGCACCCATCGTGGTGACCAACGCCCCCGGCAACACCAACGGCCCCGGGGGCGTCGCCGCCCCCACCGGCTCCATCTCGGTCATCGCCGGCGGCGGGGACACCTATAGTAATCCGGATTCCTTCACCTACGCCTACCAGCAGGTGACCGGCGACTTCGACATCCGCGTGCGGGTGCTGAACGTGACGGCCACGGATCCGCAGGGCCAGGATTCCCCCAAAGGCTCGCTGATGGTGCGCGCCAGCCTGAGCCCGGCCAGCCCGGATTTCATGATCAATGCCCTGCCGCTCGCGCCTTCCGGCCGCCAGGGCCAGATCGAGAGCATCGGCCGCGTGGCCGTGGGGAATGACACCGACGACCTCCCGGGCCGGGGCCAGATTTACGGCGGCGACACGACCGCCGCCGGCTATTGCACCTATCCGGACCTCTGGCTGCGCGTTCAGCGCCAAGGCAACAAGCTCATGAGCTATTTCGCCACGGCGAACCAAACGGATTTCCCGCCGCGCAGCAGCCCGCAGAGCACGAACGGCTGGCAGTTGTTGGTGATGCTCCCGGTCGGCACCAACTTCGGCTCCACGGTCTACGTCGGTCTGGCCACCGTCGCCCACAACAACGACATTGGCGACACCACGCACACCGTCACCTCGACCTACTCCGATTACGGCCCCACTCCCGCCCTGGCCAGCCTGCCCTCCGCCAACGGGTCGCTGGTGGGTCCGACGCAAGCCCCCGGCCCGTTCCCCGCCAAGCAAGTGGCGGCGGTGAACTTCTACGTCAGCCTCCCGGCGGACGGCCAAGGCTACCCCGGCAACACCCTTCAATCCGCCCAAGGCTCCCCTTCCCCCATTGTTTGGAACAACGGCGGGTTCGGCAGCGTGTCCCGCGACGAGATTGTGGACTTCATCACGCAGGAAACCGCGGTGGGCTTCTCGGCGCCCCGCTACCAACTGGGTGCGTTCGACTTTGAACTGAGCCCCCGGGATCCGGTGGCCGCGAATCAAAACTTCGGGCCGTACGCCAACCCCAACCGGGATCGTTACAGCGCGGGGGATCTCACCGTGGCCGGCTCCCAAGCCTACGCCCCGGCCCCGACGCACGGTTTCGCCATCTCCACGGTGCACAAGAACGGTGCCGCTTGGAATGACGGCAGCCCCGCCTTCCACGCCGCCACCTACATGCAGTTGGACAACGGCACTTCCTCCCAGGCCTACGACATGATCGGCGGCCACTTCACCTCCGGCTGGCTCTACACCCGGCACACCAAACTCGTCACCGGTGATACGGGCAATCCGGCGCTGCCCGGCGGTCCCGCTTCGGGCAACCTGCAACGCGCGGCCGTTCCCATCTCCATTGCCTACTTCCCCTATGAACAGGGCTGGAAGGCCGGCTACTTTGACAATCCCAAAGACGACGGGACGCCGGTTTGGAAATTCGGCAATGGCTGGGGTTCCCAGAGCGGCGCGGCCCTGTCGGGGATCACCTACCAATACGATGGCAATGGCAGCATCATCGGCGGCCAATCGGCCTACAACTCCCCGCAATTCCTGCTCACCTGGCTGGACCCCTACCAAGACGGCACCTACGCCGGTCTGGCCCAGTTCAGCTTGCCCGGCGTGAATTCCCTAAACGACGGCATCCTCTTCACCGTCGGCAACGACGAAAACAACAGCATCCGCGGTCCCTTCGCCAACAACGCCGCCCTGGCGGATGGTTCCGGTTGGTATGTGGCCGTGCGCGACATCGAAACCAGCAAGAATGACCCCACGATTTACGCCTCCTCGGGCGGCAATGACTCCGGCCGCAGCTTCTCCTTCCTCTACGTGCCGTACAACGCCGACAACCTCGTCGCCGGCCATATCGGCACGAACGGCACGACCATCAAGGGCGCGGGCAGCTTCACCGTCCAACACCTGTCCACCGGCCGTTACGCGGTGACCATCCCCGGCAAGAGCGACGCCACCGGCATGTTGTTGCTCCAGAACACGGGCTACCTGGCCCAGCAGCCCAGCGGCTACACCAACGTGGTGGACACCAGCCTGCTCTCCTATGAGTTCGGCGGCACCAACACCCCGGCCACCGCCTTCATCATCGAATCCCGTTTCGTCCAAGCGGACAACACCGGCACGGTGGACGGCATCGAAGCGCTCCGCGACGGCGAATTCAACTTCGTCTATGTGGACTTCAAGAATCCCCTCGCCCCGCCTGGCTACACCCCCAAGGTGAGCATCGCGCCCAACGGCACCGGCTCCGTGACGGTGACCTGGAACGGCACCCTCCAATCCGCGTCCGCCGTGACCGGCCCCTACACCAACGTGACCGGCGCCTCGCCCCTCACGGTTTCGACCACGGGCCCGGCGAAGTTCTATCGCGCGGTCCGCTAAGCGAGACACGTTCGCCCAGGCACTCACTGCCGACTCCAAGCGGTCGGGAAGCCAAAGCTTCCCGACCGCATTTTTATGCCCGCGAGCCCTGGCCACGGCCGGCTCCACACGCCAATCCACCCGATCGAGGAAGCCCCCGCAAGTCGAGGCGGTAGCGGAAACCTCGTGGCCCGTAATTTTTTGTGAACCCGGGCGGCAGGATCGGACTGCCCGCCCGCGCCACCAGTCCGGCCCGGCTCAGTTCGAAATCGCCACGGTGCGGTAGAAGCGCTTGGCGCCGGCCGAGTAAGGCGTATGATCCTGAACGAGATACGGCGCGGACGTGGGCAGGGTGACGTATTTGAGCGTGATCCAGTTCGTGGGCGCCAAGGTGGTGGAATAATCGATACGGTACGACTGGCCGGGATTGCCGCTAATGCTGATGCCGGGATACGAATTAATCGCCAGTTGCGAATTGGCCGTGTTGGTCGAATTGACGATGAGCGAAGGACCATGCGAAAGCACGTAGGCGGCGACTTGGTTGCCAATGGTCTGGCCGGCAGTGTCCGAGAACCAGAAGTGCACTCCGTCATAGATGCGGGCGAGCACATTTTCGGTCTCCCCCTTGGTCAACGATTGCACCAGCCGCGGCGGTTCACCCGCCGTGGTCGTGTGGAGCAGCAGGGTGTTTTGGTCACCGAAAAAAGCCTTCAAGACTTCGAAACCGGCGTTCACCGTGCCGCCGTGGCCACTGGGATATTCCGGGTGGTTGGGCGTGACAATGAGCGGCTGCCAGGCGGAATAATTGTTGGTCACGGTGCCATCGGCATTGGCGTTCAGGGCGGTTATGGGACGCCAAAAGAGATAGGTGTATTTCGCATCCCAAACGGCGATGCGCGCATCCGCCACGGCGATGTCCACGAGCACAAACAGCAGGGCGGACTGCTCCAGAGGCAGCCCTTGGGCGAGGGCGAGTTCGCGGGCGGCTTCGTTGACCGTCAACTCCGCGTCCTGCTTGTAAAATTGCGCGACACGCGTCTGATCGGGGGTGCGCGTGCCGCCCGTCAACGAACCGAGCGCCTGAACTTGGGCAAAATCATTGCTGTATTGCAGGCTGTTCAACGCCGGCGGAGGCCCGGGTCGGAACTGGTTGGTCGCCGCCAAGGTAAACGGCCGCACCGATCCCCATTGTTCGTTGATGCCCGCATTGAAGGTGTAAGGAGGACTCGTTACTGCGGGAACGTTCGGCGTGAGCTGGTAGGCCCCGGGAACGATCGTCGTCGGCCCCCCATAAGTGACGTTCGGAGTCGAGCCATCGTTTGACCGCAACGCGATGATGCTCGCCGCCGCCGCCGCGCCCACCGCGGGTCCGTTGCCGACGGGTCCGTCGGTGATGGCCGACAGGCTGTTGCTCAGGGCGGTGTCGAAAGCCGCCGCTTGGGACGGGAAATAATTCACCAGCACGTCGTGCGCGGCCTGCGCGGCGGCGGCTTGGGCGGAGCCGTTGCCGGGCACGTAGTAATTGTAGGGCGTCCCGAATTGGCGGATGGAATTGACCGCGTCGTAAACCGCGATGGCCTCGATGGCATCCGTGCGCGACCCCAGATTGCTGTTCTGCCCGGCGGTTTTGGTGGCATTGACCGTGATCAGATTCCAGTCGGTGACGACGTCGGCGTTGGCCTGGGCCGCAAGCCCCAAGGCTCCGACCATGGCGATGGCTTGAAAGGACGATTTTGGATTCATTATTTGTATTAGGCTTAAGATTAGGATGAGTTTGGGTCGCACCACTCCCACGCCCCCAAACGGCGGCGCGGAGCGGAGCGAACCGGTTTTGACCTCCCATGGTAGGGTCGGAAAGCTGGGGTATGGCGGCCGGCACCCTGAACGCCTTGAGCTTGGAGGACCGCAAAAGGGAATCGTCTTCACGGCGAACCGGCGCGCGACTTCCCGTGATTCGGTGAGTCTGCTGACAATGGAAGCAAAGGGTGTTGGCCGGGAGCGGGGATAGCAGTTTCGCTACTGGAGCAGACGTTAACCGCCCCGGCCGGAAGCCCATTCTTGGGCGAGCTCTTCAGAGGCCAGCCGGTGGAACAGATCCAGAATCTCCTCCGGGCTCCGATCACGGAGCGCAGGATTCATTTCCCACGCCACGGCCAGGCTGAAAAAGCCAGCGGCCTGGTTTTCGCTCAAAGCCCGCTGGAAGGGGATCGGGTTTGGTTCCAAATCCTTCGGGCAAATCGTGGAATGGGCATTCATGACTTAAAACAATCGGCAAGCACACTAACTCGATAGAGATAGTGTAGTATCAACTTAAAAAAAGCAAGCTAATTTAAACACAGTTTTTGCTGTACCGGATCGTTTGCCTGATTGACCGGCGGTGAGATACGTGTGGTTTATTGCTTCACTTTGAACCTATAAACCGAGACATCCGGCCAATATCACAAACATAGGAATCTGCGACCAAAGTGCGGACGACGTTTGAATCAGCCTTATTGGCGGGGGGTACTGATCGGGCAGCCCGGCCAGGCCGTCCGGAGTCGGGGGCCAAGGCCCACTCGGTGCAATGTCCTCGTCAATCACATCGAGGAATCCCGGTCGGCGGGCGCTTTTGGCTCCGGCTTTTCCCGAATGGTCAATTGTTTCTCTTCGTAAACCACCAGCGAATTGGCCGGGATGCTGTGCATGAGGAACACGTTCGCGCCAATGGTGGAATTGGAGCCGATGAAGGTCTTGCCGCCCAGGATGGTGGAGTTCGGATAAATGGTCACATGATCGCCCACGTCCGGATGCCGCTTGCCCCCCTTGATGATGTGGCCCGACTGGTCTTTGACAAAGCTCCGGGCGCCCAAGGTGACGCCGTGGTAGATTTTGACGTGGTTTCCGATACGACAGGTTTCGCCGATGACGATGCCGGTTCCGTGGTCGATAAAAAAATGCGTCCCAAGGAGCGCGCCGGGATGAATGTCGATCCCCGTGCGGTTGTGCGCCCACTCCGTCATCATGCGCGGCAGCACGGGCGCGCCCAACACATGCAGGCGGTGGGCCAGACGCTGGATGGCCACGGCCTCAATGAAGGGATAGGAGAGGATGATTTCTTCGCGAAGCAACGCCGCGGGGTCACCGTCAAACGCCGCTTCGACGTCCCAGCGCAGCAATTCGCGGATTTCGGGCAAAGCGCGGCAGAACTTGCGAATGATGGGCGGCGTCTTGCCGGTCGGCTTATGAGGATCGCCCACGCGCACGCTCTTGCGCACCTGGTCAATCAAGGCTTGGACGACTGTCGCGAGCCGGCGTGTGGTGAATTCTTCCAAGGAGCCGTGGGGCACCACGTCATCATCGTGAAAGCCCGGGAAGAGGATTTGCAGCAAGCCCTCGCAAATCTGCCCCACCGCCCGCTTGGAGGGCAGGTTGTGCGATTCGCGATGGTTCAATCCGCCGGCGCGCTGATAGGAGTGGAGCAACTCCGGGACCGTTTCCTCCAAGACCTCGCGCATCCAAACGGCGTCCCGGCGGGTTTCCCTCGGCAGGGCGGGCGTCCCCGCTTCAATCGGTAAGGCACTCATTCGCAGGGGGTTCAAAAATCGCGCCGGAGCTGCCGAAGCGCGCGCACGAGTTGGTCAATTTCGGCGCGGGTGTTGTAAAAAGCCAGCGAGGGGCGGACCGTGCTTTCCAATCCGAAATGCCGCTGGGCGGGCTGGGCGCAATGATGCCCCGCGCGCACGGCGATCCCTTGGCGGTCCAAGTGCCGCGCGATCCGCTCGTTGGGGATGCCCGGAATGACGAAGGACAACACGCTCGCCTTGTTCGCGGCCGTGCCGATCGGGCGCAAGCCGGGAACTCCGGCCAACGCGTGCGTGGCATATTCCAGCAAGGAATGCTCGTAGGCCGCGATCGCGGGCAGGCCCAACTTGAACAGGTAGTCGATCGCCGCCCCCAGGCCCACCACGCCGGCGATGTCGGGCGTGCCGGCTTCGAACTTCTCCGGGGCCGACTGGTAAACCGTTTTTTCAAACCGCACATCCTTGATCATGTGCCCGCCGCCCTGCCAGGGTGGCATCGCTTCGAGCCAGGCGGCTTTGCCGTAAAGGGCGCCGACACCGGTCGGGCCGAAAACTTTGTGCCCGGAGAACACATAGAAATCGGCGTCCAAAGCGGTCACATTCACCGGCAGGTGGGGGGTGGATTGCGCGCCATCCACGAGCACCGGCACGCCGCGGGCGTGCGCCAGCGCGATGATTTGCTCCACGGGATTGATCGTGCCGAGGGAGTTGGAAACGTGCGCCACCGCGACCAGTTTGGTTCGCGGCCCGAGCAGTTTCGCGTATTCCTCCAAGATCAATTCGCCCCGGTCGTTGATGGGCACCACACGCAACGCGGCCCCCGTCTGCCCGGCCAGCAACTGCCAGGGCACGATGTTCGCATGGTGTTCCAACTCGGTGACAATGATTTCGTCGCCCGGGCCGACATGTTGGCGGCCATAGGATTGGGCGACCAAATTGATCGCTTCGGTAGTCCCGCGGACGAAGACGATTTCCTTGGCGTCGGCGGCGCCCAGAAAGCGCCGCACTTTTTCGCGGCCCGCCTCAAACAATTCACTGGCGCGCGCCGCCGGCGTGTGCGCGGCCCGGTGGATGTTCGAATTGTCGCGCCCGTAAAACTCGGCGGTGGCGTCCAACACCGCTTGGGGTTTGTGCGTGGTGGCCGCGTTGTCGAGCCAAACCAAAGGCTTCCCGTTGACCCGTTGGTGCAGGGCGGGGAAATCCCGCCGCACGCCTTCCGGATCGAAACTGGGAACCGGGGTCGCGGTGGCGGCGTATGGCGCCCCCGCCGACACCTTCCGCCCCTTTGATTGGCCGGCGCGCAGAAAATAATACTCCGGCGCGGCGTCGGGGTCCGACCGGAGGTGCGCCCCGGCGGGCCGCGCCCCGGCCGGGTGGGTGGCCAACCGACCGTTGCAACGCGGCTCGCCGAACGCATAGCTGTCGGCCGACTCGGGTTCATGCGCGCCCGAGGCGGGCGATTTCGCGGGCGCCAGCGCGGGCGCGGGCGGTTGCGAGCTGGGGTGCACCGGAGGCAAAGGGGCGGCTGCGGTCGCGGGCAAGGGCAGATCGACCCGCGGCGCGCCGGCCGACCGCAAAGCGTCGGCCACGACCGGCCAGCCGGGAGTCGGAGCCCCGGGCCGGATTGATTTGGAGTATTCCTCCGCCACCAGCCGGGCAATCAGATCATTGGGGTCGCCCTCCGCCGCCGGAGTTGCGCCGGCGCCGGCGTCACTTCCACTGATACTCATGATATTGGTCAACGAGGACGTTGTCGAGGCGGGCGATGGCATCCGTGGTGAGCACGCTGGTGGAGAAGTAGCGCGTGATCAAGTGGGAGGCGATGGAATTCTCGTTGGTGCCCATGTAGCGGACGGAGAGGCCCGGTTCGACTTCCCCGGTGACCCCGGTTTTTTGCAGGCCCACGACGCCTTGCTCCGCCTCCCCCACACGCAGCAACAGAATGCTGGTCGCGCCGGTCTTGGCATTCAACTCGAGTTTGTTGCTGGGGATGAGCGGCAAACCCCGCCAGGTCAGGAACGGGGAGCCAAACAGCTGCACGGTGGGCGGCGGCACGCCCCGGCGGGTGCATTCGCGGCCGAAAGCAGCGATCGCCCGGGGATGGGCCAGGAAGAACGCGGGCCTCTTCCAAACCAAGGTGAGCAGTTCATCCAAATCATCGGGCGAAGGCGCGCCTTTGCGGGTATGGATTCTTTGCGAAGGCGCCACTTCATGCAGCAGGCCGAAGGCCGCATGGTTGATCAGCTCCCATTCCTCGCGTTCCTTCACCGCTTCGACCGTCAGGCGGATTTGTTCGCGCAGTTGGTCGATCTGGTTGCTGTACAGGTCGGTGACGCGCGTGTGGGTGCGCAGCACCGTCTGGATGGTGCTCAGATGGTACTCGCGGGGGTCCTCCTCGTAATTGACGAAAGTGGTGGGCAATTTGGGTTCGCCGCCGTCCACGGTGACGAGATCCACTTTTGTTTCCCCGAACTCATTGGCGGGTTTGCCGGCCGCCGCTTTCGCGATGCGGTTGACCCGGTAGACCCCGCCGTCCACATCCACCCAAGGCAGAAGACGGTGAAGCCAACGCGGGGTAATTTCCGCCATCTGCGGCACCGTTACGGTGGCGGTGGCGAGGTTGCGCGCGGCGGTGGCGCTGAGGCTGAGTCCGGGAATCTTGGAATCTGGATTATTCGGCATGGTCGTGGGTGGGGGCGGCGGTTGCCGGATTGACTACCCGGGATGTGCCACCCCGTGATGCGGAGGGGAGGGTGAAATGCCGGCGGCGCGGAAATCCCTGACGGGAGAATTCCGGGATCGCAAAACGAGCGGAACTTACTTGGGCTCCACCGCGAACCTGAGAGGCGGCCGGCATGAATAAAACTGCATTTTCATGAGGCTTCCGGTGGTCCGGTCGGCCCGACTTCACTGACTGTCGGTTGGTTTGGATCCGGTCGCGGCAATTGATGGGTTCAGAATGCCGGGCCGGTGGAGTCAGGCTAAGGTAATCGCGGTGGTTGTCAAACAACTTCGTGCACCTTCCGCGCCCGCCCGCGACTCGACGTCGCTCAGCCCCCGACGGCCGCCCGGGCTTCGTCGGCCAAGGCAGTGCTGAGATATCGCTCGCCAGTGGAGCAAGCAACGGTAACGATAATCTTCCCATGGTTCTCCGGTCGCGCCGCCACTTGCAGCGCCGCCACCACATTCGCGCCGGTAGAAATTCCCACCAACAACCCTTCTTCCTTGGCCAGCCGTCGCGCCATCCCGATGGCTTCGTCATTGGTCACCTGCACGCACTCCGTAATCTGCGAATGGCCCAGGCTGTCCTTCAGGTGCAGGTTTTTGGGCACAAATCCCGCCCCGGTGCCTTGAATTTTGTGCGGCCCCGGCACCGGTGTTTGCCCCGCCAGGGTCTGCGAAATCACCGGCGAATCCTTCGGCTCGACGGCGATCGCCACGAACGTGGGCTTGCGCGGTTTGATTACCTCCACACAACCGGTGATCGTGCCGCCCGTGCCCACCGCCGCCACCAAAATGTCCACCCGGCCATCCGTGTCCGCCCAGATCTCCTCCGCGGTAGTCCGTTGGTGGACGGCCGGATTCGCCGGGTTCTCAAACTGCTGGGGAATCCAGGAATTGGGCGTTTCCTTCGCCAACAACTCGGCGCGGGCGATCGCCCCCTTCATCCCCTCTTTACCGGGCGTGAGCACGAGTTTCGCCCCCAGCAACGCCAGGAGCGTGCGCCGCTCCAACGACATCGTTTCGGGCATGGTCAGGATGATCTTATATCCCTTCGCGGCGGCGACAAAAGCAAGGGCGATGCCGGTGTTGCCGCTGGTGGGTTCAATGATCACGGTTTCCGGCTTGAGCACGCCCCGCCGCTCCGCGTCCTCGATCAGGGCCAGACCGATGCGGTCCTTGACACTGCCCAAGGGATTAAAAAACTCGCACTTGAGCAGGATGGTGGCGGGCACGCCGGCCGCCACCCGGTTGAGTTTAACCAAGGGAGTGCGCCCAATGGTTTCGGTGATGTTTTGGTAGATGTTTCCCATAGAATTTAGATAAGTTGCGTCCAAGAACAGGCTGGAATGCCGCCGTCTTTTTTGACGAATAACGCAAGGGCCGCGCCCGGGCAAGTTTGGAATAAGCACCCAGACCCACAAACATCGTTAGTCGCGGGGCCGACCGCCAAACGGCCGGGAAGACCGGGGACGGCCACATTCCAGAATGTAATCATATATTTGGGCGAAAGGCCATCAGGTTGCGGTAGGAGTGCAGGATCGAGGCCAAGGCGGCCACCGTTCCCTGAACCCAGAAGGGACCGGGCAGCAGGCGGGGGATGGCCAGGTTGATTTCAAAGGGAGCGGGACGGAGTTCGTCGGTCGCGGTCAGAAAGCCGTTGGGCACGGCCAGGCCGACGGCGCTATCGGCACCGGCCGGGCTGAACCGCCGGGTGGCCAAGAGGGCGGGCCCGGCCACCGCCTCTTGGAGAAGGGCGCTGGGGCACGCGGCGGAGAACCGGCTGGAATTCTTGGCCGTGTGTAAGGAAATCACGCCGTGAAACTGATGCACGCCCATTTCCCGCTCCACATAATAAGCCTCCACTTGGGAGGAACCGCGCCAGAGCTCGGCAGCCAAGTCGCAGCCATTCGCGTTGCGGCGGGCGCTCGCCGCGAAGCCAAAGGGATTGCAAACAGGATAGGCGTAAAGGTGAAAGTCCTTCACCAATTCGGGATGGCGCTCGAAATGCAGAAACAGCTCGACCAACGCCTCCGCCCCCTCCCATTCGTCACCATGGAAGCAGGCGAACAAACCAATCCGAATTGGTTGGCCGCCGCCCGTCGGGCCCATGAAAATGAAGCGGGGAATGCGAAAAGTTCCGCCCCCCGCCGTAAATTTCCCGACGGTTCCCGCGATGACGGAATCCGAGACTCGGGCCAAATCCAGCAGCGGCTGGAGGAACTCAATCGGAGGATCCGCTCGGCGGTGCTCCGCCGGGCTCTCGGTGGGCAGCACGGTACGCCGCTTGGGAACGAGTGCGCGCATAATAGTTGGGGAGGGATTCATAGGGGGATTACCGAGGGCCGGATGCGCCAGCCCGGGGAGTCGTGGTATCGATTCAATTTGGCCGCAGCCCTTCCGGACCCGGACCGGCGGCCGGACTGGCACTTTCCCCACGCTTGGTGAAATTCAAGGCGGCCATCTTCGTTACGGATGCGTTTTACCTGGACGAATGCTTCGCGGACGTCGGGAGCCCGGCTAAAATCCCGGATCGATTCCTGCCCACGTTCCAAACACTTCCTTGGACCCTTTCGGGTTTCGGGTTTCGGGGTTAACCAGCAGAACTCCAGCCTTGCCTGCCACTCCGACGATCAGCGAAGCCCGTTCCGACACCGCGGAAGATCGATCCGACCTCCGCGGCTGATATTTGCGGATTTAGCAGCCGCCATTCACGATCAACTTGGTCGTATATTGATCGTGAACTCCTCCCCTGTCAACAAGGATTCGTAAAATTATTTTAGCGAACCTTCAAAAATGTTTCTAAACCCTTGATGATGAACCGGTTATCACGATTGGCTTTTTCATCCACCCGGCGGCCTGGCTTCAAACTTGTCGGCGGCCGCCGATAAAAATTTGTGCGGGACGGCAAGGGCGACAGCACCAGGATCACTCCGGCCGATGCACTTCATGGCAAGCCTTGCAGTCCACCGCTTGCTTGTAAGCGGCCAAGGCGCCTTCCCGGCCTTCATTCAGTGCCTTCGCGGAGACGAGCAGGGCGGTCGACTTTTTCTTCCAGCTTGCCGAACCGCCCTCCGGCGGTTCGTTGAGGGGGAGGGATTCGTAGTACTCCACCAGCTTGGCAAAGTCCTCCTTGGTCCCCTGCCCGCGACCGACCCGCTTGCCGATGGAGTCCTCCCCCTTGTGCAGGGCCTTCATCACCTGCGCAATGGAGTATTTGGCTTTGCCCGCGACGGGATCGTCCACCGGAGTGCCGGGCCGGGCGCGAGCCGGCAGGCTCGCGCCCAGCAGGGCGGCTCCCGTAACAAGAATTACTCGAACGGAATGCTTCATGGGGTGCCCGGATCCAAAGACCGGGAGACCGTGCCGGTCATTTCACGGTGGGTTTGCCGGCTTTCGCCCAAGCGGCGTAGCCGCCGTCGATCGCAATGGCGTGCTCGAAGCCGTTGGCCTCAAAATACTCCAAGGCCCGCACGGTGCGATAATGTCCCACCGCGCTGTGGACCACGTACCATTTGGATTTGTCCAAGCCGGCCAGCAAGCTTTTGTAGGTGTCTTTGTCGGTCAAGTTGTAGTTCTTCGCGTTCGGCAAATGGCCGGCGGCGAACTCCTCCGGGGAGCGGGCGTCCAAGATGATCGCCTCGGGATGGCCGGCGAGAAACTTTTCCGCTTCATCCACCGAAACCTCTTTGTAGTGGGTCTCATTGACAATCTTGTTTCCGTTTTCGTCATAGCCGGGCTTGAGGACGATTTTTTCCCCGGCAATCAATTGCCCCGTGGTGTTGCGCTCGGCTTTCCAATCCAGCGCGCGGACCTCGCCATCGCGCGAAGGGGTTTCAATCTTGCCCTCGATTTTGTCCCCCTTCAATTTGCCGGTGTATTTGGTCACAATCCCGGCGCCGCCCCCGCGGCCGCCACGGGAAACCGTGAAGGACAATTCCCCGTCCTGGATCGTTCCGTCTTTGATCTCCACCTCGGCGAAGGTGTCGTTGGTGCGATTGGGGGTATAGATTTTGCCCGTGAGGGTGCGGCCTTCGATGGCGAGTTTCAAATTCACCACCCGGTCCGGCCCGCCACTGCGGTTGGGGGTGCTCCATTTCCACAGGCCGCTGGCGTCCTCGGCGCGCGCCGAGAGCAGCGTGCCCAGGGCGAGCAGGGTCAGGAAGCCACGTTTGATCGCCACGAACTTGGTTTGGTCAGAATTGAGCATAAGTATGAGTTGAAGGTTTGGGGCAGAATTGGTTCAGGCGAAAATCTCCTCGGCGACAATGCCCGAAACGTCGGTGAGGCGGTAATCCCGCCCGCCGTAGCGGTAGGTGAGCTTCTCATGGTCGAGCCCGAAGGCATGCAGGAGGGTCGCGTGCAAATCGTGGTAATCCATGCGCCCCTCGACGGCGCTAATGCCGTACTCGTCGGTGGCGCCGTAGGAGAAGCCGGGCTTCACGCCGCCGCCCGCCATCCACATCGTCCACCCCTTGGTGCTGTGATCGCGGCCGTCGGGTTTGGGACTGTCCGGGGTGCGGCCAAACTCGCCGCCCCAGAGAACCAGCGTGTCCTTGAGCAAACCGCGCTCCTTGAGATCCGTGAGCAGGGCCGCGATCGGCTGGTCCACCGCCCGGGTGCTCTTTTTGAGGCCCGTGTAGAGCTGACCATGATGATCCCAGTCATCGTAGCACACTTCGATGAACCGCACGCCGGCTTCGGCGAAGCGCCGGGCCAGCAGGCATTGGCGGGCGAAGTCATCGGTTTCATCCTGGCCCACCCCGTAGAGGTCCAAGGTTTTTTGCGATTCCTTCGAGATGTCCGTCACTTCCGGAACCTCCATCTGCATCTTGAAAGCGAGTTCGTAGGATTGAATGACCCCTTCGACTTGGTGGTCGAGGGAGCCCTTTTTGAGGAGATCGTGGTTCAACTCCTGCACGAAATCGATTTGGCGGCGCTGGGCCCGGTTGTCGATATTGGCGTTGCGGATGTTGTTGACGCCGCAATTGCGGATGTCGGTCTTGGATTCGCCAATGCGGGTGGCTGAATAAACCGAGGGCAGGAAGGCGGACTCATAGGATTGCCCGCCGCCGATGGACAGCGCCGGTTTGATGGTGACGAAGCCGGGCAGGTTTTGGTTCATGGTGCCCAAACCGTAGAGAATCCAGGAGCCCATCGACGGCCGGACGAACACCGGGCTGCCGGTGTGCAACGCCGGCCACGCCTGCGGGTGCAGCGCGGGCGCGTTGGTCCACATGCCGTGCAGGAAGCACAGTTCATCCGCGTGGGTCGCCACCTGGGGGAACAACTCGGAGATCCATTTGCCGCTCCGCCCGTATTGCTTGAAGCCAAAGGTGGAACCGAGCATCTGACGGTCCTCGTTGGTCGGCGAGGTCTTCCCGTTGTCGGCCTGCAACTTGGGTTTGTAATCAAACGTGTCCACATGGGACGGGGCGCCTTCCATGCCGAGGAAGATGATCCGCTTGGCGCCGGCGGCGAAATGCGGCTTTTTCGGCAGCAGCAGGCTCGCGTCCGCGGCCGCGCCGGCGGCGGGGTCCGCGCCCAGGCCCTCGGCCAGGGCGGCCTGGGTGGCCAGCCCGGAGAAAGCCATATAGCCGAAGCCGGTGGTGAGGGTCTTGAGCATCTGGCGCCGGGTGTAGACCCCGGGGATGACTCCGTCGCAGCGTTGGGGAAGAGGTGGTTGGTTCATGATTATACGAGTTTGGATGGAAGGTTGGGAATCACTGCAAATAGCGGAATTCCGCGCTGCCGAACAAGGCCTGCGCGAACAACGCGTAAGCACCTTCCTCGGGCGTGGCCGGCTGCTCCGGCAGGGCTTGCTGGAAAACCTTGGGCCGGGCGATACCCGGCGCCAGTTTGCCAACCACGACATCGCTCGCCGAACCGGGGCCGAGATAGCGCCGGGGGCCGCGGGGATTGAAGCCCCCCGCGGCTGGGGCGTTGGTCCCGTCATCCGCGACGGCCGGAGCCCCCACCACCGCCGCCGGCACTGGGGCGGCAGGCTCGGCTTTGGCGAACTGGGGCACCGCCACTTCACCGGCGGGCGCCGGCGCTTCCGGTGCGGGCTTCAATTGGATGTCCAACCCGGTTTGCTCGGGCTTGAACGACTTAGTCTCCGCCAAGACGCCGGCCTCCTCCTGGATGAACCGGGTGGCGCGCTGGACTTCGTCCGGGCTCGGCCGCCGTTGGAACACCGCCAGGTAGGCCCGTTGAATACGTTCCGCATCCGACAAGTCCTGGTTGCTCGCAAGTTGCCGGGCCAGGTGCAGGGCCTCGTCCTGCACGAAGGCGTTGTTCATCAGGAAAAGCGCCTGACTGGGCGAGGTCGTCTCCTCCCGGTGGGCGCCCACCAGGTTGGGATTCGGGAGATCGAAAAGGGACAGGGATTCGGGCACGAGATCGCGCGGCACGGGCAGATAAACGCTCCGGGAATAGAAGTGCTGGGGCAGGTCGCTCTCCCAAATGTTCACCCCGTAGTAACCGTCGCCAAACCGCGCGGTGTCGGGGAAGGCAGGGGGATTCAAGTCGAGGCGGCCGCTCGAAGTCAGAATGGAATCGCGCAACTGCTCGGCTTTGAGCCGCCGGGGTGTCGCCCGCCAGAGCAAACGGTTCTCCGGATCCGCCTCCGCGGCCTTGGCGTCGATCTCGCTGCTGAGTTGGTAGGCCCGCGTCAGCACCAGGGAGCGCACCAGTTGCTTGAAGGACCACTTCTGCTCCGTGGCAAACTTCGCCGCCAAATAATCCAGCAATTCCGGATGGGTGGGAGCGGTCCCAAGGTGCCCGAAATTATCCGGCGTGGCGACAATCCCCTCGCCGAACAAATGTTGCCAGACCCGGTTCACGGCGACGCGCGCGGTCAGCGGATTCTCGGGGTCGGTGATCCATTGCGCCAGTTGCAGTCGGCCGCTGGCATTGGTGGGAATGGCCGGGGTCTGGGGCAACGCCAAGATCCGGAGGAAACCGCGCGGGACGGTATCCCGCGGCTTGGTCAAATCCCCCCGGTAATAGATGGACGCCGCTTGCGGCTCGTCATAGTCGCGCACGCCCATCGCGTAGGTGTTGGTCGCCGGGATGCGCTCCAGGATGTTGGTGCTGACGTTGCGTGCGAAGCGACGCGCGCCGCCACCAAAGCCGTTCGTGCCATTCACCCGGCGGGCCAATCCATTGGTGCGGGGCGTGGCATTGAAGTTGGCGTTCGTGTTCACGAACATGTTGGGCGTCGGCTCCCCGGTGGAGAGCACCGCCAGCGCGGGGGCGCCGGCCAGCGACAGCAACGAGGTCGGCCGGCGATTACCGCGTCCCCCGACCGTTCCATAGAGGGTTTCGGTGCTGGAGAAAATCCCGGCCAGTGCGTAATAGTCCTTCTGGGGAATGGGATCAAACTTGTGATCGTGGCACTGGGCGCAACCCGCCGTCAGCCCCAGAAAGCCCCGGGAGGTGGCGTCGATCTGGTCCACCACCACCTGCCATTTGGAGTACTTCACGCGCGTCTCGTTCAAACCCTTGGGGCCGATGGCCAAAAAGCCGGTCGCCGTGAGGTTGGCGTCATGTTCCTTTTCACTGGTGAAAGGCAGTTGATCCCCGGCGATCTGTTCCAAAATAAACCGGTCGTAGGGTTTGTCGTGGTTGAACGCGTCGATGACGTAGTCGCGATATCGCCAGGCGTAGGGAAAATTCAAGTTGCGATCCAACCCCGTTGATTCCCCGTACCGCGCAACGTCCAGCCAATAGCGCCCCCATTGTTCCCCAAAGCGCGGCGAGGCCAGCAGGCGGTCCACGATCTTCTCCAGCGCGTCCGGCGCCAAATCCTGCACGAAACTCTCGATCTCCGCGGGGGACGGGGGCAAACCGATCAGGTCATAATAAGTCCGCCGCAGCAGCGTCCGCTTGTCCGCGTCCGCGACTGGGTGAAGACCTTTGGTCTCCAATCCCGCCAGGACGAATTGATCCACCGGTGATTTCGCCCACCCCGTATTCAGCACTTGGGGCGGCGTCACGGCTTTCGGCTTTTGAAACGCCCAAAACTGCCGTTCCTTGTCCCATTCCACCGGCTTTTCCGGCTTCGCCGCCTCAACCACGCCCACTTTGGCGGCGTCGCGGGGGTCCGGGGCGCCCTCCGCCACCCATTTTTCGAAATCCGCCACCACACTTTCGGACAGCGGACCACCGCGCGAATCGGGGGGCATGCGCAATTGGCCGACCTGGCGGATGGCGTTGATCAGGACGCTTTCATCCGGCTTCCCGGGCACCACCGCCGGTCCCCGATCACCACCCGCTCGAATCCCATCGCGGGTGTCGAGCGTCAACTCGCCTTTGTTCTTGCCCTTCTCGTCCGAATGGCAGTCGTAGCAATGCTCGATGAGCACCGGGCGGATCTTGCTTTCGAAGAATTCGCGTTGCGCGGGGGTGATGGACTTGGTCTTGGCGGCGCCCTGACCGCTCGCGGCGGTCGCCACCGCCAGGACCGAAACGGTCAACCATGACCGGAGGTATTTGAGCTGTTGTAAGTGCCTCATAGGGAATTACTCTTTCTTGGATTGGGTTAAAGGTTGGCGGGCAATTCTCAAGGATGGCGCAGGCGCAGGAACAAGTTGCCCCGCGAGCCCACCGGCTGATTAACGACCTGGTTTCCGTTCGTCCCCACGGGCGGTAAGCTGTTCGAGTACCACAAGCCCGACGCCAGGTTCGTGCTATATTCGAGGTGGTACCCGGACGCGCTGGACGGCCAGCTCACATGCAGGGCACCCCCCCCCGCCAAGGAAGCCACGCTGATCGCGGGGGGCGGCCCGGCCAGGGCGTTCGTGACAATCGCAAAGCCGTTGCCCGCCCAATTGGTCTGGGAGTAGGCGTAAAGCTGCGCAATGCGTTGATCGGTCAAGGTGCCTTGATTCAGATATGCAAACTCGTCGATCACACCGTTGAGCGGTTCGTCCAGCAGCGTGGTCGCGGTAACCAGCTCCGGATTAATGCTCTTCGCCCCCTTGCCGGAGTAAGCCGTCACGTAACCCTGGCTGAATCCCGGCGGATCGTTGGGGTTTTGATAAATGGCCCCGATGCCATTAACCGTGCCGACCCGCACGCCGTTGATGTAAAGTCGCATCGCGCCGCTGACAAAGCCCGCATTCCCATCCAGAACGGCAACCACGTGGTAAACTTTGTTCGGCTGAATGGTGTAGGGGATGTACTTCGCCGTGGCGGTGGTGTTGCCGCCCCAGGGTGAACCGGCGCCTGCGCTGGAGGTTTGCTGCGCTTCGAAGACGAGTTGGGCGCTGGTGGGGTTGTTGTTGTTCGTCTGGGTGGGGTAAAGGTAAACCGCATACTGCAGGTCCGAGAAGAGCACCGGTACCTGATAGTTGGTCAAACTCGGCGTGATCTGAATCTGCGGCAGCGTCCGGGCTTCAAAGGCGAAGATGGTGGTGATTTGATACCACGGTCCCAGGGTCGAGTTGAGATCCGCTCCGTTGGGCAACTCGATGCGATTGGTGCCGCCCGTCCCATCAAAACTGATCGCGGTGTTGTTCGGGATATTGGCGATGAGACCGGGGACCCCCAGCAGCGGCGAGGAACCCGTTCCGCGAATCGTCCCGACGATGTTCAGGGAGGAAGTGTCAAACTTCGACACCAAGGAATTCACGGACGTGCCGTTGGTCTCGTCAAACGTGAAGTAGCGCACCAGTCCCGGCTCCGCGAGCACTTCATCGCGGTAGCTGATACTGGAGGCAAACTGCACCGTGACGGACAGGGTATTGGGGGTATGCGCCAAATCCTTCAAATTGGTGATGCTCAACTCATTGGTCTGACCATGCGTCTGCGTCGTGGTGAAGAGGGTGACCTGCGTTCCGTTGGTCGCAATCGCGGCCCCAAGGAGGGCCAAGCCGGTCGCAGCCGCGGTCGGGAGGCTGTAGGTGGCCAAATTAGTGGCCGTGACCGGGTCCACGGGTTTATTAAAGTTGAGCACGATTTCGTTGAGGCTGCCGGCCAATCCGCGCACCTGGGTCAACTGCGGTGGCGTATGGTCCGCCAAAACGGTCAGCACCGAGGGCGGGCTGCTGGTGATCGCACTGAAGAGGTTGCTGACCACCACGGTGTAACTCCCGGCTGCAGTAAGCGGGGCCGGGAAACTGAGCACCGCATTGGTACGCCCCGGCACAACACCCCCGTTGTAATACCACTGATAAAAATAAGGGGGTTGCCCGGTGGCATTGACGGAGAATTGAACGCTTTGATTTTCCGTGACGTTTTGCGCGCCGAGCGTGCTCGAGTTCGCAATCCCCACCGGCCCACTGCTGGTGAAAGTGAAACCCAAATTGGTGGGAGCGACGGTATTGGCCAGCGCCAGAATATCCGCCACCCCGCTGACGGCCACGTGGTAGGCGGCCCCCACCGCGAAACTCGAGGCGGCCCCCAAGTTCAGTGTGACGGTCCGCAAATCGGCCTGGAGTTGGGCCGATTGCACCACCAGGCCGCCGCCACCGCTCGTTTGCAGCACATAGTTAGCGAGGTTGGTCGCGGTCTGGGGCGACACCGGCTGATTAAAGACGACGGTGAGAGCCCGCCGGTCGCCTTGCGGGTCCACGCCCGCAACCAAGGTGGGGGGCGTCGTTGGCACCAAGCTGTCGCCCGTGCCAGCGAGGTAATGCGCGAGAATGGCGTTGGAGGAAAGGACGGAGTTGTAAATCGAAACATCCTGCTCCAGGCCGTCGAAATAATTCCACAGGCCGCTCACATTGAGGTGCGAACGGGAACTGCCGCCGCCGGCGATATGCACTGAACCGTTGTGATCGTAAATCTGCCCCACCCCGTTGGTCGTGCGCCCCGCCAACTGGCCGTTGACATAGAGCCGCAGTTCGCCGCTGGTGCCGATGGGATCGCCATCGAGCACACCCACGACGTGATAGGTGACCCCAGTCGTGACCGGGTAGGTCACGTAAACGGGCGGATTCAAAAGCAGACCGAAGGGCGATCCAGGGCCGTCGTCGGTCGAGTTATAAGAGGTGAAGGCCAATAATGCCTGGGCCGGAGGATTAGTGTTGGCCACCGCATTGATCGCGGGATTCCAGAGATAGATTCCGATATCCCGCAGATTCCCCCCTTCCTGCCACAGCCCGGTCACGGCATGCGTCTGGGCGTTCACCGCGCTGTCCCCCGGCTGCCGGCCGATCGGAAAACTGCTCGCATTGAACCACAATTCGATGCTCCGTTGGTGCCAGGGGCCGCGGGTCACATTAATGTCGCCATTGTTGGGCACAAGGACATTATTGCTGCTGCTGTTGACAAACAGAGCCGCGAAATCGTTCGCGGCCGAGGGAACAATGGACGGACTGCCCAGCAACGGGGCGAACTGATAGATGCCGTTGGTGTTCAGGGAATCGCCGCCCGTGGTTTGGGTGTAGGCCACCGTACCACCCGTCTCGTTGAGTTTGTAATAGCGCACCGGGGAGTCCCCGAGGACTTCATCGTCGTAGCTCAGACCGGAAACCACCGTGAGGTTGGTGTTCAATACATTCTGCGCGGCGTAGCTGTCTTTCAAACCGCGGATGGTGACGGGATAACTCGCGCCGTAGCGCTGCTGGGTGGTCTGTAACACGACGCTTCGACCATCCACGCCCAAAGTCACGCCGGTCACCGCAAAATAGGGCGAAGAATAGGTGGCGGGGGACGTCGCGCTCACCACTTCGAGCGTCTGATTGAACTGCAGGAACAATTTATTGATGCTGCCGGCGGTGGCTTTGCCCGAGACGACTTGGGGCGGCGTCAGATTCGGTTGAATCACCACGCTCTGCGGACTGCTCAAGAACCCACTAAAGGAATTGCTGATCCCCAGGGAAAAACCGCCACCCGCACCCACCGTCGCCGGAAAGGACAGCACCCGGTTGGTGGCGCCGCTGATCGGGGTTCCATTGCGGTACCACTGATACAAATCCGGTCCTGCGCCCGTGGGGTTGGCCAGGAGCATGACGGTCGAGCCCTCGGGAAAGGTTCCGCCCAAAACGCTGTTGGCGGCCAGGCCGACATTGCCCACGTAGCCCTCATAGAAGTTCAAGAATAAATTGGCGATATAGTGGGTCTCGAACCAATTCTCGGTTCTGGCCGCGAGGCCGACCTGGGCGCTATTCAAACCCACCCATCCCGTGGGAAAATTGGTGACCACGACCACGCCGTCAAACGACAAATTGAGCGTGCCATCGCGCTGGAGATTGATGTCCACCGGCGCCCAATGCCCGTCGGCGCTGGTGAGGGGGGGAACGCCATCCAGGCTGTTGAAATTGGTGCCGGCCGGCACATTGGTCAACACGACCCCGTTCAAGGCGACGCCGATTTCGACGGGATTCTGCGCGCCGTTTTGGCGGGTATTGAAATACACGCTGAATTGCGGCTCGGCGACCGGCGGTGAGTAGCCAAATTGCGGATTCTGAAACGTTCCCAAAGGCAAATTTGCCGAAATGTTCACGCTGAAGCCGTCCCCCCCGTCGGAGCCGCCGGTCAGGGCATTGAACGAGGACCCGATACTGGCATCAAATTTGATGTGGGCTCCGTCGATGTTGTTGCGCGCCGTGAGGAGGACGGCGCCGCTTTCGTTGCGGGCGGCGTCGGTTAGGGCGATGTATCCGCCAATGGTGGGATCCGGACTGGTTTCAATGACGGCGTTGCCGTAGAGCGCGACCCCGGTTGGGAGACCGGCATTAAAATTGTAGGTCGTGCCCAGCGGTGCGCTCAGGGTGAACGGGGACGTGGTCGGATTGGGGTTCAGGATGTTGGGGTGACTGGCCTGGTCCCGCACGTCGCTGATGGTCAGCAGATATGTGGTTCCCGCGGCAAAACTGAAAGCGCCGGACCAAGTCACGGTTTGCTGATCCGATGAGAGGGACGGCACGGCGCCGCTCAAGGGGAACTCCCCGCCGCCGACCACGCTAACCTGGTAGTTGGCCAGATTGGTGGCGCTCGTCGGGTCGAGGGGTTTGCTGAACACCACTTCCAAAGTGTTGGGCCTCCCGGCGGTATCGACCGTGGCCACCGTCGGCCGGGTGGTGTTCGGCGCCACCGTCACATGGGACACAGCACTCGTCAGGCTGCCGAATTGGTTGGCCACCACCGCTTGGATTTGAAAATTGTTGTAGGTGGCGGGCGTGCGCGGCACATCAAAATACGAAAGGTTTTGCCCGGCCACTACCACCCCGTTGGTAAACCAAGTAAACGTCGTCGGCTGTTGGGCGATGACATCCAGTTGCAAGAGCAGCTCCTGCCCTTCCGCGAGCGCGACCGAGTTCGTGAGGTTGCCACCATTGAAACCGCCATGGTTGCCGTTTCCCGGCGCATTGAACTGCGGCGCCTGGATGGGTCCGATTCCCGTGTAAAAGTTGTAGCCCTCGTACTGGGCCAAATGCAGCGCCGGAATCAACTCCTGAACGCCATCCGGCCGCACCCAGCCCACCTGGACATAACCGGGGCCGGGACCAACCTGTTGGTACACGTCGAAGTAGTACTTCTGACCCCGGACCAGGTTGATGGGCGCGGAATTCCGAGTGTCGAGGTCGCCGCCGGAAAATAGCGGATTGCCCGACCCTGGTTCGTAGGCGATAAGCACTTCGTTGGTCGGATTATAGTCATTGCTCAGCCACAACTGCGAGTTGTCCGCGCTGGCGATCGAGAGGACATACGCCCCGGTCAGCGGGGCTTCGAGGTAGCCAAAGATCCAAGTGCCGTAATCGGTGCCGTTGGCCGGCCCCTCAATCTGCTGCGATCCTTGCAGCCCGAAACTGGGGGAGGTGCCGGCGAAGACATACCAGTCATCCAACTGCTGCCCAAAGGACGGGCTGTACGGAAAGAACACATCGTTGGTCAACGTGGAGACGCTTTGACGAAACTGCGTTGGATCCGATGCGGTCGAATCATACTGGTACGACAACTGATAGGCAGAACCAGCCCGGCTGTCCGCGGCGAGCGCCAGTGCCCCGGCGGCCGCTACCAACAATAAACCCTGTGGAATTCTCATTTTGATGATCGCTTGAAACTTGGGACTACATTTGACTTACCCTGTGAATTTCGTTTGAGTTCGGCCATCGCGGTCACTGCGCCCGGACCCACGTGGGCAGGGCGTAATTGTTCGCCTGATAGCTTTGATCCCAATTCTGGTGCCACTTGAGCGACCACAAGTTCTGCACTCGGAGAGTGCTGGCGGAACCGTCAAAGAACACCAGTTCGGTCCGCTTGCCCGAGCCATGACGGGGGACGCAGAAATGTTCCATCTCACGGGAGGCGTCCCCCGAGGACACTCCGGGGCCGGTCGCGGCCTGATAGGTGCGCGCGTCCGGGCCGTACCACGGTCCGCCGCCGCGCCACATGCTGTCCGCCATCAACGGCGTTTGGCTGGGCAACGGCGTGCCCGAGGTTTTGCGCCAATGGTTGGCCGCCACCCGGTTTTGGATGTCCACTTGGGTGTTGTATATCCATAGATTCGCACCGTATCCCCCGGGTTGGCCGTCCTCGTATAGATCCGCGTTTCCCGCCGCCGTGGGGAAACGGAAGGCGGTGTCCAGCCCCCCAAACGATGCCTGGCCCGCGGCGGTGGAGAGGTTGTAGTTGGTATTCATCGCCGACGGGCAAAGCACAATTTTCTGGAAGGTGGCGGTATCGTGCTGCAGCGAGTCATACCAAGCGGAACGGGCGTTGGGG
This sequence comes from uncultured Pedosphaera sp., assembly GCA_903930565.1. Lineage (GTDB taxonomy): Bacteria > Verrucomicrobiota > Verrucomicrobiia > Limisphaerales > Pedosphaeraceae > CAIXFN01. The sequence continues at coordinate 17,207 of CAIYZC010000357.1, read as the reverse complement.
TCGGGGCTGCCGTCGGGGTTGGTCCCCGGCGGGAATGAATCCGCATTGTCGGAGGTATAGGTGCTCCAGACCACGCCCCACTGGTGCAGATTGGACGCGCAATTGATTGCCTTCGCCTTGTCCTTCGCCTTGGCCAGGGCCGGCAGGAGCATGGCCGCCAGGATGGCGATGATGGCGATGACCACCAGTAATTCGATGAGCGTGAAAGCCCCGGCCGCGGCCCGCCGCCGGGGCCGGGCGGGCAAGGGGAAGCGCGGCAAGGCAAGGGCGACAGGAGTAAGGGATTGGGCGGCTCCCAATTCGGATGGTTTCTGGTTCGTGTTCATAAGCAGTTTACAGTTTTAGATTGCAGATTCAGAGGAACCGCAACCGGCGGCGGCGGAAAGGCCTGCGCTCCGTCGGTTGCGACCCGCGGGGAGTGGTTCGCGGTGGCTGCCGGACCAGCTCGCGGTCCGGCCGCCGCCAAAGTCAAAAGACGTCAATATTAATTTGCCAAACATGGTTACACTCGCGGTTATAAGCACTGGGAAGCTCCAGTGGACTGGAGAGCCCGGTGAGTTTGCCGGGGTCGGGTGGCGCGCGATTCCGCCGGCTGGTGCGGTTGCAAAAGCCAACCGCAACTCCGGGCGGCTATGCCTCCAAAATGACGACTTCGAGGGAGCGCGGTTCGCGGACCATCCGCCGCCTGGCAATCGTCATCGGCCGCAACCGACCCGGCGGCGGCACTGCACACTTGGGGTCGTAGCCGCCCGCGATACACGACCTATTAGGTCGTGTTTCTAGGCACCCACAAAGACGGGTTGCGCCCCGCGGGCCAAGGGCAGCCCGAACGGATTGGCCCCAGCCGCGCGCCATCAGGGCGGCTCTGATACCGGCCAAGCCGGAAATGGTTAAAAGTGATATTCCAGTCATGTTATCAAGTACGGTTGTGACGTATCGAAACTTCCAGTGGACTGGTGAGCTCTGTGGGCTTCCCGGGGACGGGTAGAGCACGATTCTCTCCGGCTACAAGGCAGCCGAAGCCGCCCGGCACGAAACACCGTCGAGTCGAGAATCGAAACTCGCGGCGACTGCCACCGGCTGGTTCACCGGCCTCTGTCGATCGAGCGCGGTGATGTGACCGCCCGCTCTCCCGAACCCGCTCCGGTGAAGGTTGACCCGCGATTAGCAGTTCGTTTTCGGTGAATTCGAACCCGCCATACACGATCAACTTGGTCGTATATTCTCACCGATGGCAGAACCTGTCAACAGGGTTTCTCAAATTATTTTTGATTCCTTTGATCAACCTCCGTAAAGCCTTGCCAATCAAGCGGTTGCGTCGCCCCAATTTATTGGCCGGACAGGCTGAGACTCAAGGGGCACACCTCCAGGACGGCGCTCTCGATCGCCGAAACGGCAAACCATGACAGGACATCGTGACGAGTCGTCTGCGGCGCTTGGAAAACGACCGTGGGGCCGCACCCAGGGAACTGAGCGGGGAGGCCGTTGCATGGCAACTGATTCCTTGATTATCCGAAGGAAGTTTGCGCCGGGAGGCGCCGCGGTGGCGACGGAGCCGAACTGTAACCGGATTGGTCAAGCCCAAGCGCCGCTGCGGCGAGCACTGATACTGAATCTTCGAGAGCGCGGCACGCCACCTTGGTCGCGCCCAGCATTCGACAGAGCGAGGCTATTTCGGGGGACCGTCCGGGGTGGTGGTAGACAACCGCGACAGTTCCAGCATCAGCGGTTCGAGTTGGCGGTAGTAATCTTCCTCGGGGAGCTTGGCCTTGCGGTCGCGGAGTTGGGTGACGGTGAGTTCGAGGGCGTCGCGGCGGCGGCGTCGCTCCGGGGGCAGGGCGGCTTCGGCGGGGCTGGGGACCAAGTGGAATTGGTGGGCGCGGAGGCCGTCCAGGGTGGCGCCGTCGCGGGCGCGTTTGATGGCGCGGATGCCGCGGAACCAGTCGGCGGGGGTGCCGAGGCCGTCGCCGTTGTCGTCCAGGAGCGGGTGCTCGGTGGCGAGGCGACCGGCGGTAGTGTAAAACTCCAGGGTGCGGCGGCTGGCCATCAGGAAGGCTTCCAAGAGCGAGGTTTGGCCGTCCTTGTCGAGGTCGGCCGCGGGGTCGGCGATGGTCTCGGCCAGGTAGGTGCCGAAGCGGGCGTAGTTTTCCTCGGAGCCGCTGCGGGTGGCGGTGATGACGACGCGGTTGGTGCCTTTGAGCGCGGCCATGAAGGGGGCACTGGCGGAGGAGCTATCAATGACGGCCAAGGGGCGCGTGAAGGGTTTGAGCCAGGCGGCCAGCTCGGTGGCGGCGAAATCGGGGCCGCGGAGGTTGAACTTGGCTTCGCGTCCGTCGTAGGTGCCGTGACCCACCAGCACGATCCACAGGGGCGCTAGGCCGTCGTGGGGGGCGTTGGTGAGGGCCGCGGTGAAAAGGGCGCGGTCGGTCGTGGTGGCGTTGGTGGGCGCGAGGCCGATGACCTGGTTGGTGGCGGCGCCTTTTTCGGCGGCGGCGCGCCAGAGTTCGGCGGCCTTGGCGAACGCGGTGCCGTATTCTTCTTCACCGGGGGCGCCGACGACGATCAGGACGGTGGGGACATCCGCGGCACGGGCGGTGGTGAGGAGCAGGCAGAAGAGGAGAAGGAAGGGCGCAACCCCGTTGGGGTTGAGGACTCTAAAAATGCCAGTTACCCAGGTTAGCGCGGGGACGCGCAACCCTGGGCTGAGGGATGGAACCCCGTTGGGGTTTTGGGAGCGGGCGGAATTGATCACGCGAGTCCTTTCGTGCGGCGGAGGGCCCATTCGCCGAGGAAGCAGGCGAGGGCGAAGAGGAAGACGGCGGAGCGGTTCCAGAGGGGGGCGGTGACATCCTCCATGATCGGAGCCTGGCGGTTGGGGAGGGCCGTGGCAAATTGGTCGAGCTCGCCCGTGGTCACGATACGGCCGCCGGTTTGTTGGGCGAGGCGTTCGAGCAGGGGGCGGTTGGGCTGGAGCGAGGCGAATTCCTCGGCGGCGGGGTCCGAGGTCCAGCCGGCCTGGGCGCGTCCGAGTTCGGCGCCGGCGGGGTCCGTCACGACGGCCTCGACCAGGTAGCCGCCGGTTTCCCGCGGGAGATAAGTGGCCTCGTAGAGGCCGGGCTCGCGGTTGGCGGGCTCGGCGGGGAGGCGGACGAGGTTGGTCGAATAGACCAGGGCGGCGGGGGCGACGCCGTTGGTGCCGGGCGGGGCGGCGGTGACGGTGCGCAACTGGAGGACGACATTGGCGTTGTCCTGGGGTTGGAAAGCGACATCCCGGACACGGACTTGGAGGCGCATGGCGCCATTGGGGTCGCGGGGAACCGCTTCGACCTGAAGTTCAATCCGGCGGGGCACGTCCGCGACCAGCCAGCGGAACATCTGGCGCCAGGCTTTGTCCATCTCGCGGTGGCTGGCTTCGTCTTTCATGCCCCAGCGCCAGAGGTCGGTGAGCATGAGGGCGCCGACCCGGCCGTTGCCGAAACGCTGCACGGCGAGCGCGGGATACTCCCGGCCCGCCTCGTCCTTGACGCTGGCAATGGTGCTGGCGCCGGGCTTCATGTCCCGAACGTGGTTGAGGGTCATGAACGGGGGCATATCCTTCAAGCGCAGGCGCTCGTCGGATTCGGTGGCGCGCACGCGCGCCCAAGGTTGGAGCCAGCCCTCGTGGGTGAGGTTGAGATGGAACTCATGGGACTCGGGCGCGGGGGCGATGTGATCCAGATAAACCGGGAGCATGTCGCCAATCGGCGTGCGGTCGTACTTGCCCTCGCGGAAGGCGTCGGCGCCACCCATCATGAGAAAGCCGCCGCCGCGTTCGGAGACGAACTTTTGCAGGAGGGTCATCTGGTCGCGCGTGAAGTATTCAGCCTCCAGGTCGTTGACCACCACGGCATCGTATTTGGTGAAGAGTTCGGCGGCGGTCTTGGGAAAGCCACCGACCAGTTCGGCGCTGTCCGAACCATCGGGGAGTAGCCGGATGAAGACGGGTTGGTCGTATTTCTCGACTTCCTCCTGATTGTCAAAGCCGCGGAAGAGCGGGTTGCTGGATTCGCCGGGGCGGCCGCGGAAGGCGAACTTCGCTTCGCGCCGGGCCATGCGGATCATGGAGGCGAGTTGGAGCTGGTCATCGTCCTCCAGCGCGCGGTGCATGAAGCGGTATTCCCACTTGGGCTGGCCGGCGATGTAGAGGATGCGGTGGTGCCCCTGACCGCGGTTTACGAGGATGAGGCGGCTGTTGTTGGCGAGCGTGGCTTCGGCGGTGGTGGCGGGATGGTCGAACTGGCCCACCTCGTCCTTGGCGGCGGCGCGCACGCGGTAAAACGAAAGGCCGGGCTGCTCGGGCTTGAGCTGGAAGCGGAAGGCGGAGATGTCCCCAATGGGCGGGGCGCGCAGGCTTTGTTCCTGCACGGTCTTGCCGGCGGCGTCGAGCAACTGGACCGTGAGGGGACGGCCGTTGTAGCCGGCGGCGGTGACGTCCGCCTGAAGGTTGACCGGGGCGTCCTCGAACGCGGTCTGGCTCACGCCCACCTGGCGGAGGGCGACGTCACGGATGGGATCATCCGTGCCGATGACCACCGGGTAAATCGGGGGCAGCCCGGCGGTGTCCCATTGGCCGGCGGGAAGGTCGGTGGCGTTGCCGTCCGTGAGCAGCAGCACGCCGCTCAACGGCTGGCCGCGGTGGCGTTCGGCGATTTCGTGGAGGGCAGTGGCCAGGGCGGTGCTGCGGCCGTTGAAATCCAAGTCCGCGAAGTCGCGGGTGCCCTGGAGGCGGCTGTCGAAATAATAGCGCCGAAGCTGGAAGTTCTGTTCCAGCTTGGCGGACCAGAGCGATGCCGGGTCGGTGAGAATTTTGCGCAGTTGGTCCGCGCGGAATTCCTTGGCGTTGAGGTCGCGGATGCGCATGCCTTGGCTGTTGTCGGCGAGGACCACGAAGACATTGGCGCCGGGGCGGGCGCGGCGGGTGGACCAAAGCGGCTCCAAGAGGCAGGCGGCGAGGGTGAGCACGCCGAGCAGCTTGAGGGCGAAGGCGGCGGCCCGCAGGCCGGGGCGCGCGGGGGCGCGGCGGTACACGGCCACGAGCAGCACCAGCACGACGAGCGTGAGGCCGGCGGCGACGGGGAGCCAGTCGCGGCCCGAGAGAACCAAAGCGGCGAGGGTCATCAATTAGTTGCCTTTTCCCAATTGTTCGTAATAGCGGCGCACCAGCTCGGAATATTGCGCGGGCACGGGATCGCGATCGAGGGGCACCAGGGCGTCCTGCGACGTCCGGCGGGCGATTTCCTCATCCACCCGGGCGCGGAGCTCCGCGAGCGGGCGGGAAATCTCCTGGCGCACCACGGCCCAGTCGGGCTTTTTACCGACTTTCTTGAAGTCCTGGCGCACGGCCTTGGCGCGGTCGCGAATGCGGGCGGCTTGGGTGCGCAACTCGGGGGAATCCACCATTTCCTCGACATTGCGGAGGCGGTCGGACCAATCGGTGTAATCGGCGCCGGTGAGCGGGCCGCCGTAATTGCCGCCGCCGTTGCCGCCATCGACGAAGTTGCCGCCCGCAGCGGTGGGATCACCGTCGAGAGTTGGGCGCTCGCCGCCGCCATTGGCGCCGGCGCGTTGACCGCCGCGCTGGCCGCCGGCCTGACCCCCTTGGCCACGCTGACCACGCTGGCCTTGGCGGGCGCCGGCTTGTTGGCCGGCTGGGTTGGACGGATCGGACGAGTCGGACTGGTCCGACGGGTCGGACTGACCAGCCTGGCCGCCCTGGCCACCCTGGCCGCCTTGGCCACGCTGCCCGCGCTGGCCGCGTTGACCCTGGCCGGCGCCGGCTTGGCCGGACTGCCCCGGCTGGTCGCCCTGTCCGGGCTGGCTCCCCTGCCCGGCCTGGCCGCTCCGGCCCTCCTGGCCTTGACCACCCGCCTGACCGGGCTGACCCTCCTGGCCGGGCTGCGCACCGGCTTGATCGCCGGGTTGGCGGCCGCCGGCCTGACCACGTTGGCCGGGCTGACCGGCCTGACCGGCCTGCCCTTCTTTCCCGGGTTGCGCGCCGGCTTGGTCACCGGGCTCGCGCCCGCCGGCGGCGGCGGCGGTGGCGTTGGTGTCGCGGGCGGCGGCGCGGGCGAGTTCCTGATCGAGTTGTTGGCTTAACTTTTCCAACTCCTGCCGGGCGAGCCGCAGGGATTCAGTTTCGTCGCCGAGCACGCTTTCGGCGGCGCGTTCGACGGCTTGCTTGAGATCGTTGATGCCCTTGCGCGCGGGTTGCTCATAATCGCCGGCCATCGGAACGAAGCCGCGTTGCACCAAGTCCGCGGTTTGATCGAGGGCGGCGTCAAGCTTGTCCGGCGCGGACTGGCGGAGGGTGTCGTAGAGTTGCTGCGACAACAGCGGTTCGGTGGTTTCCGCCTGTTCGGAAACCGTGCGCATTTCGTTGAACAGGTTGGTGAGCCCGGCCTTTTGGCCGCTCAGCTGCTCGGCGAGGGCGTGGCGGGCTTCGGAATCGGCGAGCGTCTTTTGTTTGGCATCCGCCAGTTCGGACATCTTTTTCGCCAAATCCTCCTCCTTTTGCGCGAGCTGGCGGGCGTCGTCGCGCATGCGGCGCATGTCATCGGCGAACTGGGCCGAACTCTTTTTGCGGACGTCGTCGTGGAGTTGCTGGAGATCGCGCTGCGCGCGGGTGCCGGAGGCGAGGGCCTGGGGCACGGACTGCTGCTCGATGGCCTCGGCGGTCTGCTGCACTTCCTGGCGGGTCTGGTCGAGCTGCTGGCGCTCCTCGGCCATGCGGGATTGGTTTTCCGGGCGGTCCATGCGCTGGCGGAGTTCATCGACATCCGCGAGCATGTCCTGTTGCTCCTCGCGGAGGCGCTTGAGCCGGTCGCGCACGGCTTCCCGTTCACGTTCGTCGCGGGCTTCCTGGAGGGCGGTCTGGAGCTCCTTCAGGCGCTGGTTGAGGTCCTGCTGGCGCTGGGCGAGCTCCTTGAGGCGGTTGACCACCTGCACCTGTTCCTTCTGCTCGGGGGTTTGTTGGGCGGAAGCCTCGCGTTGATTTTCGTAGCGGTTGTCCGATTGCTTGAGGTCCAACTGACTCGCCTGCCGCTGACCACGCTGGCCTTGCTGGCCCCGTTGCCCGCGCTGGCTGCGTTGCTGGGTGACGTTGTATTCGCGGGCCTGGAGCTTGAGCACCGCCTGGAGGGCGGATTGTTCATCGGCCAAAGCCGGAGTCAGGGGCGTAATCACGTTTTTATCCGTGGCCTCGGCCAATTGGGTGCGCGCCTTGACCATGGCCTTCTCCGCGGCGTCCACGAAGGGTTTGAGCCGGGGATCGGAAACCGCCCCCTGCATTTCGCGCACCTGTTTGAGCGCGTCGTCCTGCGAGTCGCGGATCACCGAGACATCATTGGTGTAGCTGGTCGAGGGGCGGGGGGCGTTTTCGCGGCGCTTGAGATTCCACGTGGCGCTGAGAATTTGCTTCTGCAGATCGGCGAGCTTCTCGGATTGGGAACCTCCGCCCTGCTGGCCGCTCTGCGATTGCTGATCCTGACTTTCGCTGGGATCGCCGGGCTGGCCTTCGCGAAAGATTTCATCGAAGGGTTTGATCTCGGCGAAGAACATGTCGCTGACCGTGCGCCGGGGCGCGCCCTGGTTGTCGAGGTCATCCGCCCACACGTAGTAACTCAGCACCTGATCGGGCTGGGCGCCGAGACTCTCCAAGGGCAATTGGTAATTGAGCAGCTTTTTCTCGCGCGGTTTGGAGTCGCGCCCGAGTTCGATCTCCTTCACGTCACCGCCCGCGAGGGAGTAACCAATGCCGAACGCTTTGAGGCCGAAGTCATCCGAGACTTCGCCTTGGAAGGTGATTTCCGCGAGGGCCGAGAGGCGTTGATCCCCGCGCGGCAGGATGAGTTTGACCTCGGCGGGCTTGTTTTTGAGGGCTTCCAGAACGAACTCGGCGGAGAGCTTGTTCGATCGGCCGGCGGCATCCAGCAGGGCGAGTTCGTAGCGCCGGGATTGGTCGAACTGAAATTGGGCGTGGTAGACGCTCGGGTTGGCGGGATCGACCGTGAGCGGGACACTGGAGCCGTCCTTGGCCACCAACTTGGCGGAGGCCACGGCCTTGTTGAGGAAAAAGGAGTAGGCGAGGGCGGAGCCTTCCACCGCGCTGACGCGGCGGGTGTCGGGAATGGTTTTCTCGGGCAGGCCGGTGTAGGCGGGATAAGAAACCTTCGCGTCCGCGCGCTCCAGGCGGGGATAATCGAAGACGCTCACCCGGAACTCGCGGGTTTGGTCTTTGCCGTATTCCACCCGGTAGGTGAGATCGCCTTTCACCGCGGGCAGGCCGCCGCCGAACACGGGGTCGGCGAGATTCTTCAGCAAGGGAATGGTTTGCTCGCGCTCGTTGACCGGGCGCAGCACCAACCGGGCTTCGGTGGGGAGGGCGCCATGGAATTTGGCGAGCACGACCAAGCTGCTGCCGCGCTCCAGGGAAACGTCCCCCGGCATGACCTCCACGCCGCGTTCGGGGGCGGCGGCGGCCACGCGGCCCGCCGCGGCGCCGCCGTGGGGCAGGCTGGGACGAAGGGCGGTCAGCACGAGGACAAACGCGGCCAGAGCGCCCCACTGCGCCAAGCGGGCGCGGGAAAGGTCCGCGGCGGCGCGCCGGCCGAAGCTGGAGGCTTCGTAGGCGGCCACGGCTTCATCGACCACGCGCTGCTGCAGGTAGCCAAGCGCACCGGTGCCCGGGGCCGCCTCCTGCTCGACGGCCGTGAGGAGGAGGGTGTGCAGCTGCGGGTTCTCCTCCTGGATGCGGCGCGTGAGGTCGCGCAGGTCGGGCGCGGCGGTGCGGCGCAAAAAGAGCTCGCGGGCGGCGGCAGCCAGGGCGGCGATCAGGAGGCAAAGAAAAATGCCCCCAGTGCTCCAGCCGTACATCCGGTGCAACTGAAACAGCAATAAGCCGGCGGCGGCGGCGGCGGCCCAAACGAGGGCGAGTCGACGGTGCAACCGGCGGCGGCGCGCCCCGCGGGCGAGCGGTTCAAGATGGGCCAACAATCCGGGGTCGATCATACTTTGCCTTCCAGTTGCACCGGGGCGGTCAGGGTGGCGCGGCCGGCGAGGAGGGTCTCCAAAAGGAGGACCACCAAAGCGGCCAACGTCAACCACCGCCACAGTTTTTGCTGACTTTCCAATTCATTATCGTGCAGCCGGCGTTGCCGGGCGGCCTGCTCCTGGGGCGCGGGGGCGGCGGCTTGCAAGGGCACGCCGAGCCGGGCCAGTTCCTCCACCGGCAAGGGCGCCGTGCGGCTCTCCCCGGCGGCGAGGTTCACGGCGAACCGCACCAGCGGCGCGCCCGGGGCCGCGACGGAATATAACCCCGGTTGCTCCGTGCCCGCAAATTGCGTTTGGCCGGCGGCCAGCGTCACCGTGCCGCCATCCGGGCGGGTGACCACCAACCCGGCGGCGGCCCCCGCCCCCGCAGGCAGCGCGCCCGCGAGGTCGATGGGTTCGCCGGTCACACCCTGCGTGACTTGGCCATGCAGTCCGCCTGCCAATTCCAAGATGGCGTAGAGGAGGGGGACGAACTTGGAGGACAACGCCAACTGGCTGTCGGCGGGCTGCCAACCGGAAGTCAGCACCAGCAACCGACCGTGGCCACGGGCCAATTCCAGGAAAGCGGGATCGCCATTGTCATACTTGGCCAGCACGCGCGCCCCGGGCAGTTGCGCGGGATCGAGGCGGCGGTATTTCCAGAAATGGATCTTCGTGAAATCGTTGAACCGGGAATCGGCGAGGGACGCGAACAACGGATGATCAAACGCAATGGTGCCGAACATGGCGTAACTGGTCGGGGCCTGGTCGGTCACCGCCACGTCCGGCACGCCCGCCAGGGCGGCCAGGGTCGCGGCGGTGGCATTTGTGCGGAGGAGGAAGCACACCGTGCCCCCATTCGTGGCGAAGTCGCGCAGAGTGGCGACCGAAGCCTCCGGCAGGGGCGCGGCCACCATGACCAACCGGGTGGCGGCCAACTCCGCCGCGGACAACGGAGCGGCCGCGGAATGGGCGGTGACGGTGACCGTACGGCGGCGGGTGGCTTGGAACGCGCGTTGAAAATAATAAAGCGGTTGGCCGGGATCGGTGGCCGGTTCATCGCCCAAGTAAGTCACAGCCACCTGTTCCGCCTGCGGCGGGAGGACATAAACCGTGTTGTCGAAATCATCGTCGTCACCCGTGAGCACCAAGCGCTCGGCGGTGACATTGGGCGGGAGCTTGGGGGCGGGCACGACGCGGCTCTGACCGGGGGGAACGTAGACATCCTGCGGCAAGGCGGCGGCAACGCCATCCCAGTGGATTTGGAAACTTTCGCGGGCGGAATTGGCGGAATTACTCACACGCACGCGCAGGCCGGGATCGGCGCCGGCGGCGGGGGCGTCGGCGGTTTCGGGGAGCCACTGGAGGCCCGCGTTGGTGGGCTTGTTGGCGCGGACGGCTTCAACGCGCACGGTCACTCCCTTGGGCCAATCGTAGCCTTGGAGGCCGTCGAGGCGCGCGCCCTCCTGGAGGTCGGAGACCAGGACGAGGCGATGTTGGCCCGCGTTGGGCTGCCGGCGGTCGGCGTCGCTGAACGCTTCGGCGGCGCGGGTGAGCGCGTGGCCAAGATGGGTGGCGCCCCAACCGGGTTGCAGGCTGTCCAAGCGTTTGGACAACACCGGCCCGCGTTGATCCGCGGGCAGCGCGGCCCATTCGTCAAAGCTCAGAAAGGCGCGCACCTCGTCATCAAAGGTATAAACCGCCACTTGATCGCCCGGGCCGGTTTCGGCGAGGGCGGCGCGGGCGCGGGCCAGGGCGGCGGGCCAGACGCCGGCGCGGCGCATGCTGGCGCTGCGGTCCAAGAGCAGAATCACCTTGGCCCCCCGCGCGGCGGCGGGATCGGCGAGGGTGGCGCGTTGGACGAAGGGGCGGGCGAAGCCGAGCGCCAGCAGGCAGATGATCAAGCAGCGCAGGAGGAGGAGCAGGAGGTGCTCCAGGCGGCTGCGCTTCGTGACGCGCGGCGGGGTGGGCTGGAGAAAGAGCAGCGAGCTGAACGGCACCTGGTCGCGCGCGGAGCGGCGGATGAGGTGCAGAAATATCGGCAGGCCGACCGCCAGGGCGCCGAGCAGAAAAAAGGGGGCGAGAAAACTCATGCCGGGGGAGTGGGATTCGTCATCAGGCGAGGCGGCGTTTCACCAATTTACCGCGCGTCATCCGCTCGCGGAGGAAATCGAACAAGGCGAGTTCCAGCGGTTGATCGCTGGCCAGCAGGCGGTAGCCGACGCCCAGCTTCTTGCAGGCGGCCTCGACGGCCGTGTTGTGCGCGCGCAGTTTTTCCAGATACCCGGCCCGGGCCGCGGCGGGGTCGACATAAATTTCGCGGCCGGATTCCACATCCTTGAAGGTCACGGCCGGGCCGAAATTGAAGGTGAGTTCCGCGGGATCCAAGACGTGAAAGACCACGATTTCGTGGCCGCAGGCGGCCAGGGTGGTGAGATCCTTTTCCAACGTGTCCAGCGGGGCGAGCAGGTCCGAAATCAAAACAAGGAGGGCGCGTTTGGTGACCGTGCGGACGATGCGGGCCAAGGGCGCCGCCAGGCTGGTGGAAGTGCCATCGGCGGGGCGCTCCAGCTTGAGCATGATATGGCGCAAGTGGCCGGGACGGTGGCGGGCGGGCAGGTAATCGCGGATCGCCTCGTCGAAGGTGAGCAAGCCGACCGCGTCGCCCTGCTGGTGCAGGAAATAAGCCAGCGTCGCCGCCAGCGTGTTGGCGTATTGGGACTTGGTGTAGCCAACCGAGCCGTAGGTCATGGAGCGGCTGTTGTCCACGAGCAAATGGCAGCGGAGGTTCGTTTCGTCCTCGAACTTCTTGATGTAATATCGGTCGCTCCGCGCATAGAGGCGCCAATCGAGGTACCGGGTGTCGTCGCCCGGGGAATACTCCCGGTATTCGCTGAACTCGACCGAAAAGCCGTGGTACGGGCTCCGGTGCAGGCCATGCCAAAAGCCCTCCACCACCACGCGGGCCCGCATTTCGAGATTGCGGATCGACATGAGCGTGACCGGGTCGATCAAGCCGCGCGCGCCGGGGGGCGCGGCCGGGGCCGGAGCGGGGGCGTTGGCGGGGGCGGTGCTCATGGCCGGCCGGAGGCGGAGGAAACATGCTCGACCAAACGTTCGATGACGCGGTCCACCGTCACGCCCTCGGCTTCGGCGCGGTAGTTGAGCAGGATGCGGTGGCGCAGCGTGGGCAGCGCGAGCGCGTGCAAATCCTCGCGGGTGACGTGCGTGCGGCCGTGCAGGAGGGCACGGACCTTGGCGCCCAGCACGAGGAACTGACCGGCGCGCAAACCCGCGCCCCAATTGACCCACTCGTTGACAAAAGGGCTGGTGTGCGGCTGGCGGGGCCGGGAGGCCGCGGCGAGCCGAACGGCGTGGCGCACCAGGTCCTCGGCAATGGGCACTTTGCGCACGGTTTCGTGGAAGCGCTGCACGTCAGCGCCGGTGAACAACGGCGCGATGGCCGCCGCGGAGCGGGAGGTGGTGCGGGTCACCACCGCGACTTCGTCGTCCTCCGGCAGATAATTGATGACGACATTGAACATGAAGCGGTCCAACTGGGCTTCGGGGAGCGGGTAAGTGCCCTCCATTTCGATCGGGTTCTGCGTGGCGAGCACAAAGAACGGCTCGGGCAGGGTGTGGCGGACACCGGCGGTGGTCACTTGGTGCTCCTGCATGGCCTCGAGGAGCGCGGCCTGGGTCTTGGGCGGCGTGCGGTTGATTTCGTCCGCCAGGATCATGTTCGCGAAAATGGGGCCGGGCACGAACGTCAACTGCCGGCCATTGCCCTGGTCCTGAAGGATTTCCGTACCGGTGATGTCCGCGGGCATCAGGTCGGGCGTGAATTGGATGCGGTTGAACTTGAGATGGAAAATCTGGGCGAGGGATTTGACGAGGAGCGTTTTGGCGAGACCGGGGGCGCCGGTGATCAGGCAGTGACCGCCGGCGAAGAGGGCGATGAGGAGTTGCTCGATCACGTCCTGCTGGCCGACGATGACCTTGGACAATTCGGCTTCGATGCGGGCGCGGCCGGCGATGATTTGCTCGACCGCCGCTTTTTCGGCCAGATGGGAGGGATTGGGGGATTCCATAGTGGGTTGCGTGCGCCCGTGGGGGCTCAATGGGTCATGAGGTAAAAAATGATGTTGATGCCCAGCGGGAACGCCCGCCGTTCGGAAAAAGTGTGGAAAAATTCGTCATCCTCGCCCTCGCGCTCCCAGCCGTCGCCGTTGTCGCAGTTGTGGGTGGCGATCACCATGATGCGGCCGTGGCCGTCCTTGAGGGCGCGGACGTGCATGTCCCGGGCGCCCGTGGGCGTGTAGTCGTCATGGTAGGTTTCCCACGTGATGCCGAAGTTCGGCGTCCCCCGTCGGAGACTCCATTTACCCCACTGGCTGTTCGGGGTCTGGAGTTCGTTCTTGGGGACCTTGATGTCGAACACGCAGTGGAACAACGGATGCTCCATGGGCAACTCTTCGAACTGCCCTTCCGGAATGGCGCGGCGGATTTCGTGCTCCATGTTGTCCCACTGCTTTTGGCCCCAGAAATCATCCACCATCAAAACCCCGCCGTTCTGGAGGTAACGGCGCAGGATGGGCACCTCCTCGTCGCGCAGTTCCATGCGGCCCGGTTCCACCATGTAAATAAACGGATAGTCGCACAGTTCGGGCGACGTGAGTTTGAGCACGCGGCCGTCGGGATCGACGTGCAACGCCGTCATCTGCCGGAGGTGGTAGGAAAGATTGAGGTCGCTGTCGGGATAGTCGGTGATCCAGCCCCAAGGGCTGGCGCTGCCGGAAATGCGGGGGTTCACCCCGTAACGCCCGTAACGATAAATGCCCCGGACGAAGGTGAAGACGTCCTTTTCAAAACCGGGCGCGTTGGTCCAATTCGGCGGCTGGCTGCTGTGGACGGCAATTTCCCGGGCGGTGCGGATGGTGTCTTCATTGACGGGAACGCCCGGGATGCGGTCGAGCGGGGAGCCCTCGGTAACCACCATGGGGGACGAGTCGTTGATATCCCCCCACGGCCCCGTGTAGCGGCGCACCTGTTGCGCCATGCCCAAGCCGGCGGCCAGCGCGGCGAGCATCCCCAACACCAGTATTTTGCGATACGACTTCACATCCATCAGTGGGTCATCAAATACGAAATAATATTGATTCCGAGCGGAAAAGCGCGCTTTTCGGAAAATTCGTGAAAAAAGCCGTCATCCTCCCCCTCGCGCTCCCAGCCGTCGCCATTGTCGCAGTTGTGGGTGGCGATGACGAGGATGCGTCCGCGCTCGTCCAAAATGGCCCGCACGTGCATGTCGCGCGTGGCGGGGGGATCGTCGTAATCGTCGTGATTCAGCTCCCACGTGACGCCGTAAAAGCGCGAACCCGGGATGAGACTGGAAGCGCCCTGGCGGCCGTTGGGGGTTTGGAGGGAGTTTTTGGGGCCCTTGAGGTCGAAAACCGTGTGGAAGATGGGGTGCTCCATGGGCAGTTCGACAAAGTGATATTTCTCCTCGGGCAGAACGCGCTTGATCTCGAATTCGAAATTGTCCCATTGCTTTTGGCCCCAGAAGTCATCGGCCATGAGCACGCCGCCGTTGAGCAGGTAACGCCGCAGGATGGGCAACTCGGTTTCCTCCAGCATCAACCGGCCGACTTCGACCATGTAAATCCACGGATAACTCATCAAATCGGGGTCGTTGAGCCGAAAGGTCCTCGCGTCGGGGTCGGTGCGCAGGGAGGTGAGTTGCTGAATGCGGAAGGAGAGATTGAGGTCGCTGTCCGGGAAATCGGTGACCCAACCGCGCCCGCTGGCGGTGTAAGATACGCGCGGGTTGCTGCCGTTGCGCGCCGGGCTGTAGATGATGCGGGTGAAGGTGAAGACATCCTTGGCGAAATTGGGTGAATTGGTCCACACGGCCGGATCGGTGCTGTGGGCGGCGATTTCGCGCGCGGTCTTGACGGTGCGCTCGTCGACGGCGGCGCCGCCCTCGGTGTAAACGATGGGACCGAAGCTCCCCCCGCCACGGCCGAAACCGCCGCGTCCCCCACCCCGTCGGCCGCCGCCGAAACCGCCGAAACCGCGATTCTGGGCCAGGCACAGGCCCGCAGCCAGGAGAACGGTGGCGGCAATTAGAAGTTGGGGGGTGCGGCGGCGGTTCATGGGTCAGTGGGTCATGAGGTAGACTAGGATATTAATGCCCAAGGGGAAAGCCCGCTTCTCGGAAAAGGTTTGGAAAAAGGCCTGGTTTTCGCCTTCGCGCTCCCAGCCGTCGCCGTTGTCGCAATTGAAGGTGGCGATGACCATGATGCGGCCGCGGTCGTCGAAAATGGCGCGGACATGCATGGGGCGGCAATCCTCGTAGCCGCCATCCTCGGAGGGATGGCGTTCCCAGGTGATCTCGGGGTTTTCGCCATGGCCCTCGAAGGTGCGCAATCCGGGGGTTTGCAGGGCGCTGACCGGCCCCTTGAGGTCGAAGACACTGTGAAAGAGGGGGTGACTGATATCCAGCTCCTTGAATTCGCGCTCGGGCAACACGCGCCGGATTTGGGCGGCGAAGTAATCCCACTGCCATTGGCCCCAAAAATCATCGGCCATCAGGACGCCGCCGTTGACCAGATACCGGCGGAGCACGGGCACTTCTTCATCGCGGAGGGACAGGCCGCCGGGTTCCACGGTGTAAATCCACGGGTAATGCGGCAGGTCCGGATCGGTGAGGCGGAGGATGCGGCCGTCCGGGTCCACGCGCAGCGAGGTCATTTGCTGCACGCGGAAAGAGAGGTTGAGGTCGCTGTCGGGAAAATCGGTGATCCAATTGCCGGCGCTGTAAGGGGCATCGTCGCCGCGGTCGCGGATGAGGCGGGCAAAGGTCCAGACATCGCGGGAAAAGGCGGGCGGGTTCGTCCACTCCGGCGTGCCGCTGCTGTGGGAGGCGATTTCGCGGGCGGTTTTGACCAACCGTTCGTCCACCGCGTCGTTGCCCTCGGTATAGACAATCGGGCCCGAACGCCCCCGGCCGCGCCGACCCCAGCCGCGGTTTTGCGCGACGGCGCCCGCGGCCACCAGGAGGACCAGAGTGGCGAGCCAAACGATGTTGCGGGCGGAGCGGGGCATGTCAGTGGGTCATCAGGTAGAAGATGATGTTGATGCCCAGCGGGTAGGCGCGGCGCTCGGAAAAGCGGCTGAAATACTCGGGATCCTCCCCTTCGCGCTCCCAGCCGTCACCGTTGTCGGTGTTGTGGGTGGCGAGGATTTGGATGCGGTCGCGCTCGTCCAGCCAGGCGCGAACGTGCAGCTCGCGCGTGTCCTCGCCGCCGCGGTAACTGCGGCCCGTGCGCTCAAAGCTATGAATGCTGGGCACTTGCAAATCCTCCTTCGTCGTGCGCAGGTCAAACACCTGATGGAACAAAGGATGGCCGATGGGCAGCTCCGTCCAGTTGCGCCCCGGCAAGACCCGTTTCATTTCCGTCTCAAAGATCGCCCATTCCCCATCCCCCCAAAAGTCGTCGGCCATCAGCACGCCGCCGTTCTGCAGGAACCGGCGGAGCGGGAGGACTTCATCATCCCGCAAACCCATGCGGCCGGGTTTAACCATGTAAATGAAGGGGTACCCGGCCAGTTCGGAGTTGGTGAGCTTGAGGACCCGGGCGTCGGGATCGGTGCGCAGGGAGGTGAGTTCCTGCAGGCGGTAGGAAAGGTTGAGGTCGCTGTCGGGATAATCGTTCACCCAGCCCATGGAACTCCCGAAGCCGCGCCCCCCGCCAAAGCCGCCGCCGCCGAAGCCGCCCCCGAAACCACCGCGCCCGCCGCGGGGGGCATTGGGGTTGAACTTCCAAATCACGCGGGTGAAAGTGAACACATCCCGTTCAAAACCGGGGGCGTTGGTCCAATTGGCGAAACCGGTGCTGTGGGTGGCGGTTTCGCGGGCGGTGCGAACGGTATCCTCGTTCACCTCGTCGCCGCCTTCGGTGTGGACGATGGGGCCGTTGGGATCATCGCGTCCGCCACGTCCCCCACCCCGCCGGCCGCCCCCGAATCCGCCCCCGCCGGGGGCGCGATCGAAGGATTGCGCCACGCACCACCCCGCCACCAGCAAGACGGTGGCGGTCAGAAGGAGCGGACGGGGCGGGGTTTTCATGGCTGGCCGG
>CAIYZC010000356.1 GCA_903930565.1 uncultured Pedosphaera sp. | reverse complement strand
GAAGAGCAAAACATCCACCACGTCCGAAACGTCCTGGCGGCCTTCCGTCCGGACCGCCGTCACTTTGCTGCCCACCAGAATCCACAACGGACGCTCGATCAGGAAGGGCCGGAAATCGACCTCCTGGCGGGCGTGGAGCAGCACTTGCTGGTAAAATGCCAGCAGGCAGGCGGTGAGGTAAAGTTGCCGGGTTTCTTCATCCCGGTCGTCCGCCAAATTCAAAATGCGATAATCCTTGCCGAAGCCGTCCCGGTAAAAATATTTGTACGAATAATCAAAGAGGACGCACTTGGCGTATTCCTCCGTCAACTCCGGCTTGTTGGCCGCTTTGAGCGCCTGGCTGAACGTGGCCGAATATTCGAAGGAAAAACCCGCTTCACACAACCGGTCCCGGTTGCTTTTCCACTTGAACCCGCCCGCGCCCCGATGGCCCTCATCCACCAGCACGAGGTTGTTGCCCTCGAAGGCCTCCACCGCCACGGTCTTGTCGCCGCTGTCCTCGGACAGCTTGGTGACCTCCAAAATCTCCACCGAATGCCCCGAGAACAGGCCCGTGCTGTCCTTGGCGAAAATCTCCGCCGCGATCCCGCTGGCGGCGAACTCTTCCAAATGCTGCCGGGACAACCCCTCGTTGGGCGTCAAAAGAATCGTCCGGTTCAATTCGCGCTCCCGCCCGTGCCGCCCGAGGTAGTGGCGGTACTGGAGCAAATTGACGTGCATCAGCAAGGTCTTGCCGGACCCCGTGGCGCTCCAAAACGCCAATTTGCGCAATTCCTCGCTGTGATAGGGGCGCAAGGCATCCCGCCCGGTATGGGCCGCATGGAAGCGGCGCAGGTGCTCGTTCAGCCCGGCCAGCAGCGCCTCGGGGTCTCGGAAAAAGCGGTCGAGGTAAATCTCGGCGAACAAAAGCCCCAGGTACTGGAAATACTTCCAGCGCAACGGCTCCCTCCGCCGGGCGCTGATCGCCTGGGTGTGGTGCACGATGTTTTGATCGTAGCCCAGCAGGACATCCCGGCTCAATTGCCGCCGCTCAAACAGGCGGTTGGCAATGACATAATGAAAACGGGAAACGTTGTTTTCGTCCACGCCTTCCAGCGCCGTGTCCTGCAAGCCCTCGGTGAGGGGAATGAAGGAATCGGCTTCGAAGAGCCCAAGCAGCCATTGGTTCAAGACCAGCCGCTGGTCAAAGCGGAGGGCGGGACTGGGCAGGCGGCGGGGGTGGCGGCCCGTGCTGGGGCTGGCGGGTGGCATGGCCTTAGTGCTGGGCCCAGACAAACTTCAGCTTCAAGTGGTTCAATTGGTGGTAGCGCAGTTTTTTATCATGCTGCAAACGGCCGACGACTATCCCCGGCGGTATCGCCAACTCCTCTGCAAAGCGCTTAACCCTTCGTTCGCAAAAGTCCCTTTGGCAAACGAATTTGTGATAATGCTGGCGCGGGATCAAAATATCACAGGCAAAATCATTTGCAGCGCGCTCGGCCTCGTCGTCAACTCCAATGCCCTCCATGAAGCACCCCTTTTTTCTCTCCTCCAAAACGTGGGCTGCTTCGTGGAAAAAAGTGAACCAAAAATGGTCTTGCGACTTGTATAATAAACTCAACTGGACGAGGGCCTTTTCAGAGGCGAGCCAATACATGGCCCCATTCACCCGCAACTTTTTGAGTTCGGGCGTTAACACGACCGCAACCCCGGCGTCGGCGCAAAGCCGCCTCATTTCTGGTTGGAAAACCTCAGGCGGCGTTTGGAGCAAAGTGCGAATCTCCTTCAATGCGCCCCGAAAGCGTTCCGGATGAAAAGCCTGGGTCGTTATTTTTTGGGCGTCCAATTCCCCCTTGCGAAGCCATGCCGACAAAATTCCTAGATCGGCTGTGGCCAATTTCGATTTTCGGTAACTGACGTTCCACTGCGCCCAACACGCTTCCCATGCGGCAGGCGTCGCCGTCCCATAGTATGAAAGCGCTGCTCCTATCTGCTCCTCCGCTGTCGACGCCTCTGGCACCCAACCCAACAATGCCATTTCTTTGTACGGAATACGCTGCAGCCAGGAAATCCATGGCTGAAACGAAGCCCGCTGGGCCTTGCGGGCAAGAAATTCCTGATATTGGGCATCCATGCTCAACCAGAACTGGGCGGGAACACCTAGCGCCGTTTCCAGTTTAAGCGCGGTTTCCGCGGTGATTGATGCTGAACCCTGAATGATGTGGTTGACCGTCTTGCGGCTTAAACCCACCCGATCCGCCAGCTCACATTGCGTCATCCCCAGCGACTCCAGCGTCTCAGCCAGAGTGTCTCCTGGCGGAGTGCGGTCTTGTGGTTCATAGAGGAATGAACGTTTGTCAGTCATGATAATTCGTAATTTCCAAAATTCGCACCGCCGTCACCTGCGCCCAATCCAAGCCCCCGTCCGGCTTCCGTGGCAGGGGATCGTTATACGGCTCAAACACCAAGCGATACGGTTGGTCCAAATTGACGGCCAATTTGCCTTTCAAATTGCCCTTTAATTCATGGCACTTGGCCGCCGGCAAAAGCCGGATCGACTCCAAACTGGCAGCCGCCGCGAACTCATCGAGCCGGCGCCGCAGGAGCTTCCCGCGTATCGTGCCAAAGTCCTTCTGAGCGTTCCCCATGGTCGCAAGCTGTTTATGCAGTTTGGCATGCTTAAAAATTACGTCCACATCCCCCCTTTGTCAATATTTTTGTTAACCATTTGCGTTACACATTTGGACGCGCAAAGGCCTCTGTCCCCCCCCCCGCCACCTCGAACATCAGGCGCTGGAATTCGTCCTCGATGCGGCGGACTTTCCAGGTTTCGTCCGGGCGTTTGAGGTTTTCGAGGTTGTTGTCGCCGTTCACGTAGACGAGGGCGAATTCCATGTCTTTCGTGTTGTACCCCTGTTTTTGGAAAAAAGCGTCAAGCGCGGCGTTGGGATTTTCCGCGACGTTGCGCCAGATAATCAGGGTCTTTTCGCCGGTGGGTGTCACGCCGGTGACGACCTTGAACCCGCGGATGGTGTCCATGTGCCCCACCCGCAGGCCCAGCAAGTAATTGAACGTCTCCACCAGGTCCACGTTCACCGTGCGGGTCTCCCCTACGCTGCCGGTGGCGATTTTTATACTTAACGACATAATATATTGCGGATCAAAGTCGGCACAATTGTGCCAATTCCGCATTCGGCTCTGACCATTCGACGAACTGGGCTTCCACGGCCTCCACCACCAATTTCAGGTG
>CAIYZC010000355.1 GCA_903930565.1 uncultured Pedosphaera sp. | reverse complement strand
CCATGCAGAGCCTCAGCAACAACCATCTCAGCAAGATGGCGAGGCGTATAAAAGGCCCCTTTAGCCTCTTTGTCTTCGGCATCTTCGCGCTCCAAAAACTTTTCATAGATTGCGCTGATGGTTTCGACTGGAATTACCGAAAAATCAAAGGCCCAAAAGCCGAGGCTCATTTGAGGTGCGCCAATATCCACGCCTCTAAAAAATTGTTTCAGCAGGTCAATCTGAGAAACTCCGATGAGTTTGCGTTCCGCGTCAAAATCACCCTCGAAAGTACTGCCGTTAAATTCCTTCTTCAAGATTCGAAAGAGGTCGTCAAACAAAATCCGAATGGCGACCTCAGGAGAATATTTATCGAAAATATCCAGAAGGACTCTGACTCCTTGCCTCTGAATAAAGGAATAATCGGCCAATTTGATGATACCACGATCAAGAAGATAACACGTGAAGATCAGACGCCCAAGAAAGGCATGGATGTGCCGAAGAGACTTCTTGTCACCGCCTGCGTTCAGATGCTCCGCCAAGTCACCCAGCATTTTGACAAGGAACTGGTCAACGGTCCGGGCCTCTTGGAAAAACTTCTTAGCGTGGTTGCGGTAGAAATAGCCAGAGGCAAGGTCTTCCACCAAGCGGTTCGCTTCGAGAACCTGCGCACTCCAGTCGAGCGACTGAACAAAGGCGTCATGCTCCGATATGCTGCCCTCGTTGTCGTCACTAGGCCGAACTAAACCTGAAAAGATATACACTTTAGCCGGATCGCGAAGGACAAGGACGGTTGCTACGCCCTGGTTCCAGCAAAGCTGCTGTTGCTGATTGATGTCGCGGCGGGTCAGTGGTTCTGAGAAATCCTTGAAATAGGCTGTTGGTCGATCATCGACGCAAAGGATGCCGCGAATTTTCATCGGAGCCGCGAAGGCTCTCCTCATGTGGTGCAACTGTCCGCGAAGCGGGGTATATTCAGACGCTTGTTTAAACGAAGTAAAATAGATCCCCTCCGGGAGGGAACCAAGCCCGAAACGTTCTGCGTTAGTATGTGTTGTGGCGGGCATTTGGCTTTGAAGAGCGATGGGGGACTGGCGGCCGCGACAGGAACAGGCACTCGATCCGCGGTCATCCGCTCCCGCGAGCCGCAGCCCCACATTACTTCCAGTCACTTGTTTATCCTTTAACTATGGCAAATGGACAGCCGAAGTTTGACAAATGTTGAATGATTGCGTTAAGACTTACCAAGCAAGCATGAATTGCCGGAAAACGAAAGACGGCACTTCTCGTTCTTTATGGTAAAAACTGCGGACGAATGGCTGGCTACAGCTGCCATCGGAAGCCACAGAATCTTTGATTTAGACCCTCACCGCTTTTTCCTGCGCGAGCAGGCAGAGTTCCGCGGCTTTGAAGGCGTGCTCTTGCGTCATCGCTTTTTCGGTGCGGTTGAGGCAGTCGAGGATCAGTTCGCCGAAGAACGGGAAGCCGACTTTCCCGGCCAGGCTGAAATGCTGTTCGGTGTCGTCGTTCACCAGGTAAAGCTGGTCGCCGCCTTCGCCCCGGCCCACTTCGACGTACTTGCGCATCTCGATGTAGCCCTTGGTGCCGGCGATGAAGGTGCGCCCGTCGCCCCAAGTGCGGGAGGCATTGGGTGTGAGCCAATCCACGCGGATAAAGTTTGTCGTGCCGTTGTTGCCGATGAGATGCGCGTCGCCGAAGTCCTCAAGCTCCGGGTAGTCCGGGTTGTTCTTGTTGCCGACCGTGGCGGAGACGACCGTGGCGTCGGTCGCGCCGCTGTAATAAAGATACTGCTCAAACTGGTGGCTGCCGATGTCGCACAGGATGCCGCCGTATTTGGCCTTCTCAAAAAACCACGCGGGACGCCCCGCTGCGCCGAGCCGATGCGGGCCGAAGCCGGTGACTTGCACGACTTCGCCGATGG
>CAIYZC010000354.1 GCA_903930565.1 uncultured Pedosphaera sp. | reverse complement strand
TCCTTAAACACGCCCGCGCCACCGAGGTGCGGGTCGCGTTGGAACCCGCCGCCGACGGCTTCACCCTCGTGGCGAGCGACAACGGGTGCGGCTTCGACCCGCGCCAGGCGCCGACGGCGGCCGCGCCGGACCGGCCCGCCGCCGGCCGCGGCTTGGCGAACATGCGCCAGCGCCTCGCCGAGATCGGGGGCAACTGCACCATCACCAGCGCACCGGGGGAAGGCACCCAGGTCCGCTTCCACTGGCGCGCGGCGCCGGCCGGGTCGGGCGGAAAATAGTTGTTTGGCTTGCGGTGGGGGCGGAGTATATTGCCCCGACGTGCGGCCGCTCTCGGGGCACGGAACGCTGAATGTTTGTTATGGTGAGAAACGCTTTTTTGCCCCGGCTCCTGGCCGCGGGCCTCGCGGGGTTGCTGTCGACCGCGGTCGCCGCCCCCGCCGCCGACCAAATCAAGGTCACCCTGCCCGCCGATCCCGTCCGCACGAACACCCTCGTGCCCCTGGCCGCGGGCACCAATGACGCGAAAATCGCCATGCTCACCAGCCGGATGCTGGTGGAGGTGCACTACCTGCAGCACCCCTTTGACAGCACGATCGCGAACCGCTTCCTGGACCATTACCTGAACACGTTGGATCCGCAGCACATCCATTTCCTACAGTCCGACGTGGCGGAATTCGACAAGTTCCGCCCGGTGCTGGCCAACGCCACGCAGCACGGCGACACCTCGCCCGCGTACGTTATTTTCAACCGCTACATGCAACGGTTGGAGGAACGCACCTTTTATTCGACCAACGCCCTGAACGCCGGCGGTCCGTTCGCCTTCACCGACACCAACCGCGTGCAGTTGAACCGCAAGGACCTGCCCTACCCGAAGGATGTCGCCCAAATGCACCAGCTCTGGGATGAGCGCCTGCATTACGAATACCTCCAGGAGCGGCTCGGCAAGGAAAGCCGCGAGGGGATTGCCAAGCTGCTGCTCGGGCGGGCCAACCCGGTGAAGTTGGCGCTCACCTGGCATGATTTCCACACGGACATCGTCCAGACCCTGAGCCGCCGTTACGCGCGCACCGCCCGGTACTTCCACGAATGGGACAGCGAGAAAGTCCTGGAAACCTACCTGACCGCCCTGGCGCATTCCTACGACCCCCGCTCGGATTACATGGATAAATCGGACTTGGAGAATTTCTCCATCCAGATGAGCCTTTCCCTCTTCGGGATCGGCGCGACGCTCCAATCCGAGGACGGCTACTGCAAGATCGCGGAACTGAACCCGTCCGGCCCCGCCGCCAAGGGCAAGAAACTCAAGGCCAAGGACCGCATCGTGGCCGTGGCCCAGACCAACCAGGAACCAGTGGATGTCGTGGACATGGCCCTGACCAAGGTTGTGGACATGATCCGCGGGCCCAAGGGCACCGAAGTGCGGCTCACCATCATTCCGGCCGATGCGGTGGATTCCTCCACCCGCGTGATCGTGAGCATCATCCGCGATGAGATCCACTTGGAGGACCAACAGGCCAAGGCCCGGATTATCGACCTGCCCAACGATCAGGGCGGGACCAACCGGCTGGGGATTCTCGACCTGCCGTCCTTCTACCAAACCTTCCCCATCGCGGGCAGCACGGACAAAAACGAGGCGCGCAGCTCCACCGAGGACATCAAGCGCCTGATTGCCAAGCTGAAAAAGGAAAAGGTCGAGGGGATCATTTTCGACCTGCGGCGCAACCCGGGCGGATCCTTGGACGAGGCGATCAATTTGAGCGGCTTGTTCATCAAGGAGGGGCCGGTGGTCATGACCAAGGATTTCCGGGGCCGCATCTTCCCCGGCAACGACACCGACCCGCGCATCCAATACGACGGACCGCTGCTGCTGCTGACCAGCAAGTTCAGCGCGTCGGCCTCGGAGATTTTGGCGGGGGCACTGCAGGATTACGGGCGCGCGCTCATCGTTGGCGACGCCTCGACACACGGCAAGGGCAGCGTGCAGCGGATGAGCCAGTTGGCCCCCCTCCTGGAGCCGGCGGCGGGGGCGAGCGAGGAAAAGGGTTCCGCCTTGGGCGCGCTCAAATTCACCACCTCCAAATTCTACCGCGCGAGCGGCAACTCGACGCAGTTGACCGGCGTGGTTCCGGACATCATCCTGCCCTCCATCGACGACTATTTGGAAGTGGGCGAGGCGTACCTGGACAACCCGCTGCCGCACGACACGATCCAAACGGCGAAATTTGACAAGCTCAACCGCGTCGCGCCGTACCTGCCGGAATTGTTGAAACGCTCCAACGAACGGGTGGCCGGTTCGAAAGATTTCGCCTATGTCCGCGAGGACATCGAGAAGGTGAAGAAGACGATGGCCGACAAGACCATTTCCCTCAATGAAGCCCAACGGCTGCAGGAGAAGGAAGAGGAGGAAGCCAAGGCCAAACGCCGCGAGGCCGAACTGAAAACCCGCAAGGAACCGGCGGAAACCGTGTACGACATCACCCTCAAATTGGCCACGCAGGACGGTCTCCCGGCGCCGGTCGCCAAGACCAACGCCGTCAACCTGGCCGCCGCCAAGGCGGGTGGCGTCGGCGCGGGCAAAGCCGCGACGGTGGCGGGCGGGGACACGAACTCCGCCACGGCCGCCGTGAGCGAGCCGGTCAAATCGCTCGACCCGGATGACGAAGCGGATTTGGAAAAGCCCCCGGGCGTGGACGCCCACTTGGTGGAGGCCCAGCGTATTCTGATCGACTACATCGGCCTGCTTTCGCCCCGCACCGCGGCCGCCGGCAAGATTCGCTGAACCGTTTGCCCGGCGGCCGCCGTCAATGCGGCGCCGCCGGTCCGTCCCCCGGGGACAGCCACCGCAAAATCGGCCGCGGTTCCCGCTGCAATGGGACCCGGCGGCCGCCGGCGACCCCGCCCCCGACATTGGCCACCGTGAGCCGGCGCCGGGCCTGGAAATAACGCCACCGCGTCGTGAGATCGGGGCGGTCCAACCGGCCGAAATCCTCCCCCCAAATCCAGAGCGTGT
>CAIYZC010000353.1 GCA_903930565.1 uncultured Pedosphaera sp. | reverse complement strand
TGGGCGGGGATTCGGATTTGACGGCGGTGGGGCAGGTGTTGGGGACGCCGGGATATTTGCCGCCGGAGCAGGCGGACACGAGCCACGGGCCGCTGACCCCGGCGGCGGATGTGTATTCGCTGGGGGCGATTTTGTATTACATGTTGACGGCGCGCGCGCCGTTCGTGGCGGGTTCGCTGCGGGAGACTTTGCGGCAGATGCTGGCGTCCGATCCGGTGCCGCCGCGGGCCTTGAACCCGGAAGTGCCGCGGGACTTGGAGACGATTTGCCTGAAGTGTTTGCAGCGGAGTCCGGCGCGGCGGTACCCCACGGCCCAGGCGCTGGCGGAAGATCTGCGCCGCTTTATGGCGGACGAGCCGATCATCGCGCGGCCGGCGACGGTGGTGGATGATTTGTTGCGGTGGTGCCGGCGGCGTCCGGCCCTGGCGGCGGTGTGGGTGCTGGCGGTGACGCTCGCCGTGGGGGCCTCGCTGGCGGCGGGCGGTTTGGCGCGGGCACGCACCCGCACGGAAACGGCGCTGGCGCGGAGTCAACAGGCGGAGGCGGCCCGCCGGGAACAGGTGCGGGCGGCGCGCCTGGCGGAGGCACGCGCGGTGCGGCGGACGACGGTGCCCGGCCGCCGGGAACAGGCGCTGGCGGCGTTGCGG
Organism: uncultured Pedosphaera sp.; assembly: GCA_903930565.1. Taxonomy (GTDB): domain Bacteria; phylum Verrucomicrobiota; class Verrucomicrobiia; order Limisphaerales; family Pedosphaeraceae; genus CAIXFN01. The sequence goes on along the minus strand of CAIYZC010000353.1, from coordinate 2,276 downwards.
GAAGCGGCCGCCATCCGGCCGGGGGCCGACTTGCGGACGGAGGCGCTGGCGGCGCTGATGCTGGCGGATGTGCGGCCGGCGGCGACGTGGGATTTGCAGTCCCCCGTGCTCCTGCACTTCAACTTCGACCCCGCCGGCGCGCAGGCGCTGGTGGCCACGGGGGATGACTCAGGGTTGCAGCGCGACGCGCCCGCGCTCCGGGCCTGGGGAACGACGAACGGCGGGCCGACGCTGGCCCGGGGGACCAACGAGGACGCCATCGGCCCGTGGCGGTTTTCCCCGGACGGCAAGGTGGTGGCGGTCCGCTGCCAGGATGCCACCGTACGGCTGTGGCGGACGGGGGAGACGGCGCCGTACGCGGTGATCACGAACCGGCCGCTGCCGGACGCGGATTCCCCGACGCAACCGCACAACGACGACTATGATTTCAGCCCCGACGGCCGGTTGCTGGCGGTCGGGCTGCCGGGCGCGGGGGTGGCGTTCCACCGGGTGGCGGACGGCGGGGAAGTGGTGCGGCGGGAGACCGGCCTGGGTTTTTCCAAGGTGCGGATCGCGCCGGACGGGCGGTATTTGGCGGCGACGCGAACGCTGGACACGACCAACCGCACGGTGTGGTTGTTTCAGATGCCGAAGCTGGAACCCGCCGGCACGCTGACGCTGCGGGAACCGCCGAACCACCTGGCGTGGTCGGCCGACGGGCGGGTGTTGGGGGTGTCGGCGGATGACAACACGGTGAGCCTGTACAATGTGGACCATCAGCGCGTGGTGCGGACGCTGGCGTGCCCGGCGCTGGGGGACGCGGAGTTTGCCTTCCTGGGCGGGGACACGCTGCTGTTTTTCCGCGGGGTATCTTCAACCTTGCATGTGGTCAATACGGCCACCGGCGGCGGGGAGTTGGTGTTGAACCACGTCGGGCCGTCCGAGGTGGTGGCGGCGCGCGGGGGGGCGTTTTTGGTGGTCCCCTCGTTGGAAGGGGTGGTGACCCGGTGGGCGGTCCAACCCCCCGTCGGTTTCCATACCGTGCCCCCGCCGCGGCCTGCGGGCTATGAGTTTGGGATCAACCAATGCTGCCTGGATTTTTCGCCGGACGGCCGCTGGGTGGTGTCGAGCCACGGCCGGTTCCTCCTGCTGCGGGGGCTGGCGGATGGCCGGTTCCTCGCGGAGGCGACGGAAGACATTCCCGGGATCGAGCTTTCCGCCGCGCAGTTTGTGGACGGCGGGCGGGCGGTGGTGCTGTCATCCCTCCGGCACGGCCTGAGGCGCCGGGCGATCGAAGTGGATGCGGCGGGCGAGCCCCGTTTCGGTCCCGCCACGGTCCTGGATCCCGAACCGGGTTGGGTGATGGTGGACGCCTTGCCGGGCGGCCGGGCCATCGCCCTGTTAAACCGGGGCGACGGGATGGTGAAAATTGTGGGGTACGCGGACGGGAAACTCCGGCCGTTGGGTCGGTGGGAGCATCCGAAAGCCTATTCCGTGGCGTTGAGTCCGGACGGCGCCAGCGCGTTGGTGAATTGCTCGGTGACGCGGGCGGGCGAAACGGGATTTCGGATGGGGGTGCATCGGGTGGCGGACGGCAGTCTGCTCCGGGAGTTGCCGGGCGTGCCCTCGTGCGACACGGCGTGGAGCGCGGACGGGCGCTACGCGATGACCTCGAACGGCCAGAAACGCAGCACCCTGTGGCGGACCAGCGATTGGCAGCCGACGGCGTACATCGACGGGGCGTTGGGCGGGGAGAGCACGACCTTCGCGCTTGCACCGGACGGGCAATACGCGGCGGTGAATCGGGATGAGGAGGTGGTGCTCCTGGCCACGGCCACCGGCGCCGAGTTGGCACGCCTGCCGATCCCGGAGGGTTCCGGCACGTGTTCCGCCATCCGCTTCCTGCCGGACGGCAAGCGGTTCGCGATTCTCTGGCGCGACGGGCGGATTGACGTGGTGGAGCCGTCGGCCTTGCAGGCCGCCTTGCAACCCTACGGATTGGGGTGGTGATCGGGGAGTTTGGAAAGGCTTTGATGAGGCATAACTTTTCCGCGCGGACGGTCCAGGGTCGGGCCATGATCCACGCAACCCAAATCGAGACCGCCCCGACACCGCATGGCCAAATGTGAAAAATGCGGGACGCCGTTCAAGTCGCCCGCCCTGGGCGGCTTGTGTCCGCGTTGCCTGATGGCCGACGCCCTGGGGGCGACGGACGCGCCGAAGGCGGGGGACACCTCGCGGATGACCAACCCGTATTTCGCGCGGACGTTTGGGGATTACGAGGTGCTGGCGGAGGT
>CAIYZC010000352.1 GCA_903930565.1 uncultured Pedosphaera sp. | reverse complement strand
GTGGCGGTTCACCACCACGTTGGTTTCCAGCTCGCCGCCGGGCCGGAATTGGGTGCCGGTGCGGGTCCATTCCTCGTCGTCGTGGGGACTGTGGATGCTGTGGCAACGACCGCAGATTTCGGAAGCGCGTTTGGAATTGAGGCGCGCCGGATTGACGATGGTGGGGTCGCCGTGGCCGGCTTGATGGAGAGCATAGCGGCGGAGCGGATCGGAGTTTCGGCGGACGTGTTCTTCGCCGGGACCGTGACACGCCTCACAAGCGATCCCGAACTCGGCCGTGCGAGTGGCGAAGGAGGCCGGGGCGGGCAATTTGCCCGGTTGGCCCGCGGTGGCATGGCAATCCACACAACCCAAATTCCACACTTGCGCCCAACCCTTGGCGTCGGGGTCGCGGATGAACACGCTGGGGCGGGGCACCCAGCGCTCCCCCTCGAAGAGGTAGGTGAACGGCAGGCTCAACTGCTGGTTGCCGTGCTGATTGTCGATCCAATAGGCCTGCATGTAATGCGAGCCCGTGACCAACGAAATGCGGCGCCACACGCGCGGGGCGTGGTTGGTGTGCGCCGCGTCGGGGTGGCGCGCCGCCACGCCTTCCTCCTGGCGAATCCGCCATTCCGGATCGACCATGTCCACCCAGAATTCGTCCCCGCGCCGCTCCAAATGGTAGCGGTCGCCTTGGAACTCCAGATCCACGTTGTCGAACTTGCCCCGCACGGTTTCCGGCGCGGCGACCTGGGTCATGGTGCGGTGGTAAGAGCGGTGCCAGGTGGCGTATTGATCCGGGTGACAGGCCCGGCAATTGTCGGAGCCGGTGTATTCCGCCCGGCCCACCGTGGGGGTGGTAACGGACGTGCGGGAGGTGAGCCGGTGTTGGAGTCGGACTTGCCAGGCACCGGCGCCGGCGAGACCGAGGGCGAAGAGGCCGACCGTGAGGAGGCGGGCACGGGGGTGCGACCACCGGGCGGGCAGCCACCAAGCCACCCCAACCAGCACCCCCGCCAGGAGCATCCATTCACCCACCGCCGCCGCCGTGCCATTCATGGTTTGCGCCCCGGCACGGGAAATCGTGGTCCGCGCTGCCCGGGGTTCGATTGCTTTTTCGCTCTTTAACGGCGCTTGGGCAAGGGAAAAGGCGACCATGAAAAGGCTGACCGCCAAAGGCTGGGGGCGGAAATGGGATTCCGGCCTTCCGTGGGTGCGTAGGGCGTTCCCGGGGGGGCTGGGGCGGCGGGTGGTTAAATTTGGACAGTTCTTTGCGAAGGCTGCTTTATAAAGTGGGGTTTCCAACTGGGTTCCAGCCTTCCGTGGGTGCGTATGGCCTTCCGCAGGTGCGTAAAACGGTGCCCGGGCGGGCGGACCGCTCCCACAGCCATTGACTTAAGCGTTTGCACACGCCGGGCATGCGCGCGGGGAGCGACGGGCGAAACCGCCTGCTTTCAGCCTGACGGCGGCGATGGGAATGGGCACACCGCCTACCGCCAGGTCTTGGAGTGCGGTGAAAGCAACGCGTGGCACCGCTTTGGGGGGCCTGGATGGACCTTTGCCTTGGAACTGGTTGGGTGGCGATCGGGAGGGCAAGGCTTGGATTTTGTGGCTCCAGGCGTCTGGTCTCGCCCAGCGGGTGGACCGGTTCGTGGAGTTTCGAGTGGTGGGACAAGTTCAAATGCGGTGCAACGCTTCGCTACACCGCACTCCAAGACGCTGGCGCGCGAACGCCGGCCCCCGAGACGCCGAATCCTCGGAGGCTGGAGCCAGCTCCCTCCCCGGTGCGAACTTCGCCAAGCCAAAATCTCAGAAGTCAATCGCAGTGGGACGGACCGCTCCCCCACCCCAAGGGTGAGCGGTCCGGTCGGTTGGGTCCGCCGGACGGTCGAGAGTCGGGGCCCCGACGACCGGGGGTTGTCAAAGAGCGGTGACCGGCCGTGGACCTCACTTGGGTCCCGGCCGATATAAAAAGCGGCGGTGGCGGACGGGGAACGCGGCGGTCAATCGGGCCGCGCTTTTCCGTCCTCCGACCACGGGTAGATTATCAGGGAGTGCGGGAAATCGAATGGCTACGGTGGGTGATGGGGTAGGTTTTGCTTCTTATCTGCCGGCTGGATGGGAGAACGGCGACGGTGAGGGAGACAAGTCAGAGTCTCGTCACCTCGCCTCCCACGCCATTACGAAATGGGCGCTATGGGGGTAAGGGAGTGCTCGAAGTGGCGGGTTGCGCTATGACGTGAGTCGGCACATGCAGGGCAATGTCAGAGCCTCGTTACCTCGTCTCCCACGCCATTACGAAATGGGCGCTATGGGGTGTGGAAGCGCTCGAAGTAGCGGGTTGCGTTATGACGTGAGTCGGCGGATGGGGGCAAAGTCAGAGCCTCGTTACCTCGTCCCCCACACCATAAAGAAATGGGTGCAACGACGTATTACGGCGCTTGAAGAGCCGGTTGTCGGGGTGATGGGCAGCGGCCGGTGACAAGGGTCAGGCGGCTTCGGGGTAGCGGTTCAGGAAGTCCTGGTAGGCGAGGCGGATGCCGGTTTCCAAGGTGGTGGAGGGGCGCCAGCCGAGGGCGAAGATGCGGGTGCTGTCCATGAACTTGCGCGGGGTGCCGTCGGGTTTGGCGGTGTCCCAGACGATGCTGCCGGGGTAACCGACGACCTGGCGGACGAGTTCGGAGAGCTCGCGGATGGAGACCTCCTGGCCGGAGCCGACGTTGATGATTTGTTCCTCGCTGTAATTTTCCAGGAGGAAGAGGCAGGCGTCGGCGAGGTCGTCGGAGTAGAGGAATTCGCGCAGGGGGGCGCCGGTGCCCCAGCAGGAAATGGTGGGGGCGCCGGTTTTGCGGGCTTCGTGGAACTTGCGGATGAGCGCGGGCAGGACGTGGGAGCCGTTGAGGTCGAAATTGTCGTTGGGACCGTAGAGGTTGGAGGGCATCACGGAGATGAAATCGCGGCCGTGCTGACGGCGGTAGGCCTGGCAAAGTTTGAGGCCGGCGATTTTGGCGATGGCATACCATTCGTTGGTCGGCTCCAGCGGGGCGGTGAGCAAGCAATCCTCGCGCAGGGGCTGCGGCGCGTGCTTGGGGTAGATGCAGGAACTGCCGAGGAACAACAATTTGCGCACCCCGAACTCGTAGGCGGACTGGATCAGGTTGTTCTGGATGACGAGATTGTTGTAAAGGAACTCGACGGGCTGGGTGCTGTTGGCGTAAATGCCGCCGACCTTGGCGGCGGCGATCACGACGACTTCGGGGCGTTCGGCGCGGTATAATTCCCGGACGCCGGCGGGGTCCATGAGGTCGAGCTCGGCGTGGGAGCGGCCGATCAGGTGGGTGTGCCCGCGGGCGGTCAGCGCCCGCCAAATGGAGCTGCCCACCAGCCCCCGGTGCCCGGCGATGTAGATGCGCGTGTCGCGTGCCAATTTCATGCGGGGGTGATGCTAACGGCGCGGCGCGAGTCCGGCAAGCGTGGGGAGAAACGCCAAAACGAGGGAATTTTTAGCCGCGGATGGGCGCGGATCGGCGCGGACGGGGAAATAAGAAGGGGAATAGCAAGCCGGTGGTGCCGGCGGTTTGATTTTGGCGTGGCCATGGGGGCGGCGGCGGACTAGGCTGGGTTGTTCCGACGCGGCGCGGGGTGGTTTTGCTTGGCCGCCGACCGTGGCGCCGGAACGGAAAGAATCCGTATGTTGCGCAGCCCATCAAACCATTCGGAAGGCGGGGTTCCGAACCGACCGCGGAAACGCGCGGCCGGCGGCTTTACCCTCATCGAACTCCTGGTCGTCATCGCGATCATTTCCATCCTGGCGTCGATGCTGCTGCCGGCGCTGGCGCGGGCCAAGGAGAAAGCGGTGCAGACGGCCTGCCTGAACAACCTCAAGCAGTTGCAGGTGTGCTACATCATGTATTGCCAGGACAACCATGATTACGTGCCCTTCAACCGCGCCACCTCCACGACGAGCACGCTGCAATCGTGGATTTTGGGCAACGCAAAGACGGACCTGACCACCAGCAATATCCAAGCGGGGGTGTTGTGGCAGTACAACGCCTCGGTGGCGATTTACTTGTGCCCGGCGGACCATTCCACAGTGCTGAACAGCGCGGGCACCCCCACCCTGACGCCCCGGGTGCGCAGCTACGCCATCGATTACGTATTGGGCGGCGACGACGGTTTGCCCTACAAAATCAACCGCACCATGGACATCGTGCACCCCATTCCCACGAAAAAGTCGGTGTTCTGGGACGAGGATTACCGCAGCATCGACAACGGCGCCATCGGCATTCTGCCGGCGGGCACTTGGGAATGGTGGAACCAACCCGCGAGCCGCCACAGCCAGGGTTGCTGCATGTCGTATTTCGACGGGCATGTGGAGTACTGGAAGTGGTTGGACCGCAGTGTGCTGGCCATCGGGGTGCCCATCGCCCCGGTGGGTTCGGCCATGGCGGTGCCGCCCGTGCCCACGAACGACCGCGATTTGCCCCGCGTCCAGGCCACCACCCCACCCTGAACCCACCCACCGGAATGAATCGATTGTTCACCACCGCCGCCGCTTTGGTTGGCAGCCTCCTCGCCATCCTGATTCCAACTTCCGTCCAGGCCGCCGCCACCGGCCCCGCCAAACCCAACGTCATTGTCATTTTGGCGGATGACATGGGGTTCTCGGACCTGGGCTGCTATGGCAGCGAAATCCCCACGCCGAATCTGGACCAATTGGCGGCGCACGGCCTGCGGTTTACGCAGTTTTACAACACCGGCCGGTGTTGTCCCTCGCGGGCGGCGCTGCTCACGGGGTTGTATTCGCACCAAACGGGCGTGGGCCACATGGTCGCGGACGACGGTTTGCCGGGTTACCAGGGCCATTTGAACGATTCGTGCGTCACCCTGGCCGAGGTACTGCGACCGGCGGGGTATTTCACGGCCATGGCGGGCAAATGGCATGTGGGGCAGGAACACGGGGTGGTGCCGTGGAAGCGCGGGTTTGACCGCAGCCTCAACGCCCCGGCGGGCGGTTTTTATTATCCGGAAGCGCCGCGCGCGGAACTTTACCTGGACGGCCGCCGCCTCGCCAACGACGCCCCGGAACTGCCGAAGCATTGGTACACCACCGATTTGTGGACGGATTTCGGCCTCCGCTTCATCGACGAAGCGCGGGCGGCAAAAAAGCCCTTCTTTCTCTACCTGGCGCACAACGCCCCACATTTCCCGCTGCAAGCGCCGGACGACGAAATCGCGAAATTCCGCGGGCGCTACAAAGTGGGTTGGGACGTGCTGCGGGAGCAACGTCATGCGCGGCAGATTGCCCTGGGGATCATGGACAAAGCCTGGCCGCTGTCCCCGCGTCCCCCGGCGGTGAAGGCCTGGGATTCGCTCACGGCGGAGGAGCAGGACCGGTTTGACCACATCATGGCGATTTACGCGGCGTGCGTGGCGCACTTGGACACGGCGGTGGGCCGCTTGGTCGCCGCGTTGAAAGAGCGCGGGGAGTTGGACAACACCCTGATCGTGTTTCTGAGCGACAATGGCGGCAACGCCGAGGGCGGGCCCAACGGCACCACCACGGGCGAGCACCTCGGGGACGGACTGTCCACGGTGTACTGCGGACAATCCTGGGCCACTTTGGAAAACACCCCGCTGCGCCGCTACAAGCATTTCAACCATGAGGGAGGCATAGCCTCGCCCTTGATTGTCCACTGGCCCGCCGGGATCGCGGCCCGGGGCGAACTCAGGGCACAATCCGGTCACATCATCGACCTGATGGCGACGGTGGTGGACGTGACGGGCGCCGAGTATCCCAAAGAATTCCACGGACATTCGATTTTGCCCTTGGAAGGTCGGAGCCTCCGGCCCGCCTTCGCCAACCAAGCGCTCGACCGCGGGCAGTTGTTTTGGGAGCACGAAGGGAACGCGGCCGCGCGCGTGGGGGATTGGAAGATCGCGCGGGTCGGGCGGAAGGGCGCTTGGGAATTGTACAATTTGGCGAACGACCGCACGGAACTCCACGACCAGGCGGCCGCCGAGCCGGCCCGGCTCAAGGAACTCGCCGCGCTCTGGGAGGCGTGGGCCGAGCGCACGCACGTGATCCCCTACCCCACCCCGAACGCCCCGGCCCCGGGGGCGGCCAAGCCCAAGCCCAAGGCCAAAGCGAAGGCCGCGGCGACCTCCGCCACCCACCAGACCAACCAATTGGAGGGGTGGAACGTGATCATCAACCGGCGCCTGTTGGACGAGCAACCGGCGGCCACGGCCAAGGCGCTGGAACTCCTCCAAGTTCAATTGCAGGAAATTGTGCGCGTCGTGCCCGCGCCGGCGGTCAAATTCCTGCGGGGCGTGAATTTGTGGTTCTCGCCCGAGTATCCCGGAGTGAAACCCCGGGCGGAATTCCATCCCGACGGCGGCTGGCTGAAGGACAACGGGCGCGATCCGCGCATGGCCAAGGGCGTCGAATTCACAGACATCAAGGATTTCGCCGCCGAGACCATTCGGATGCCGAACTTCACGCTGCACGAACTGGCGCACGCCTACCACGACGGGGCGCTGCCCGGCGGCTTTGAGAACGCGGAAATCCGGGCCGCGTACGAGCGGGCGAAAGCAGGCCACACCTACGACCGGGTGGAGCGGTGGTTCGGCAGCGGCCGGCCGAACACCTTCGAGCGCCACTACGGCATGACCAATCCGATGGAGTATTGGGCCGAATCGACGGAGGCGTTTTTCTCGCGGAATGATTTCTATCCCTTCAACCGCGGGGAATTGCACCGGCACGATCCCGAAATGGAAACGGTGCTCGCGCACCTTTGGGGCGTGACGCAGTAACACGAATCGACCACACTTTGACCCGATGAAAATTGATCGCATTTTCGCCCACCGCGTCGAGCTGCCGCTGCACGAAACCACGTACAAATGGTCCGGGGGCAAATCGGTAACCGTTTTTGACAGCACCATCGTCGGGGTGGAAACCGACACCGGCCTGGTGGGCTACGGCGAGGTCTGCCCGCTGGGGCCGTTCTACCTGCCCGCCTATGCGGACGGCGTCCGCGCCGGACTGCGCGAACTGGGGCCGCACCTGCTCGGGAAGGACCCGCGCGAACTGACCAAGATGAATTACCTGATGGACGCCGCCCTCAAGGGGCATCCGTATGTGAAGTCGGGGATCGACATCGCGTGCTGGGACATTTTGGGACAGTTCGCCCAAATGCCCGTGTGCGAGTTGCTGGGCGGCCGCTACGGGGCGGACGTGCATTTGTACCGCGCGATCTCCCAAGAAACGCCCGAGCTGATGGCCGCCAAAGTGGCGGGTTACCGCGCCGAAGGCTACCGCCGCTTCCAACTCAAGGTCGGCGGCGATCCGGATGTGGACATCGCGCGCATCCGCGCCGTGTCCGCGAAACTCCAACCGGGGGACCGTTTGGTGGCGGACGCGAACACGGGGTGGATTCAACACGAAGCCGTCCGGGTGGCCCGGGCGGTGCAGGACATCGATGTGTACATTGAGCAGCCCTGCCTGACCTATGAGGAATGCCTGGCCGTGCGGCGCCAGTGCCCCCATCCCTTTGTGCTGGATGAAAACATCGACGACCTAGGCATCCTGCTGCGCGCCCGGGCGGACCTAGCCATGGATGTCGTGAACCTGAAGATCAGCAAACTCGGGGGTCTGACCAAAATCCGGCAGGCGCGCGATTTGTGCGTGAGCATGGGCATCGGCATGACCTTGGAGGATTCCTGGGGCGGGGACATCGCGACCGCCGCGATCGCACACCTGGCGCACTCCACGCCGACGCCGTTCCTATTCAGCACCACGGATTTCAACAGCTACGTGACCGTGAGCACCGCCGAGGGCGCGCCGCAACGCGTGAACGGCCGGATGGCGGCGTCGACGGCCCCCGGATTGGGGATCCGCCCGCGCCCCGAAGTGCTCGGCCCGCGCGTGCTCGAAATTGCATGAACCTCCGCGCCACCGTGACCGCCGCTTGGGCGGCCGCCATGACTGTGGCGGCCGCGGCGGCGGCGCCGTCGCCGGAGCGGATCAGCGCGCTGAACTGCGCCGCGTGCCATGCGGCCACCCCCGCCCAAGCCGCGTGGCTCGTGCCGGCCCCGGGTCCGCGGCTGGAGGCTTTGGGCGAACGGGTGAGCGGCGCCTGGGTGGAACAATTCCTCTCCCACCCCGGGGAACTTTCCCCGGGCGGCACCATGCCGGACCTGCTCAGCGGCCTGCCCGCCACGGAACGACCCGCGGCCGCCCGGGCGCTCACCCATTTCCTACTGGCCAATTCGGCCGACCGTTTCGCCCGCGGGCTGCCGGACCGCGGGGCGGTGGCGCGGGGGGAAACATTGTACCATGAAATCGGTTGCGTGGCCTGCCAC
>CAIYZC010000351.1 GCA_903930565.1 uncultured Pedosphaera sp. | reverse complement strand
TTAGTTGCAAGATTGAGGTTGGGTTGGCTCATGTGTGTGTCAGGGAATGTTAACGTCGAGAAAATACCAACTGCCAATGTGTTCGCATCCGAGCGAGTAGGAACTTGCTTGCGTGAACTGGACGTTTGATTGGCCAACGGACTGCGGGCAATGGAACGTCGTGCCCGCAACGGTCTGGTCGCCATCATGCGCGGCGAACACTTTACCGAAGCTGCGGCGGGACTGATTCAAGTAATTATTGCTATCTGTGAACATTTAAGAGCTGCTAGATCCTTATCCGCCCGCACGAGGAGTCTCAATGCCTTTCCATCTACGTGTATGCAATTGGCGAAAGAAGACTAAGGGTGTGGTTTTTTTCCTGGATGTTGAATGGGGCCTCTTGGAGCGGAAGGGTAATACGTTGGGCCATTTGGCGCAGTTGGATAATACGTAGGGGATTCATGGTGGCTATTGGGAGGCATTGAAGTGGCATTCTGATTCCTTCTAATTACACGTTGCTCTTGTATGTTTGTTTCAAGATACTGGTTTGGTTGTCTCTGCACATTAAACTTTATGAAAACGGATATGTTTGGGTTCAAAAGCCTTATTCTAAAGCCCAAAGGATCGGCAGCAGCCTCAAATTCCTGGCTTGAGCTTTCGGTGAATGGTTTCACTATCCATCCTGGGGGAATTCGATATAATATGTCCTCAAGCGGATTTATTGTCTCTCCCAGCGGGCTTCCGGTAAAGTAGTTAGCGGGAGGAATCTGATCTTCTCTCGTTGGTGCCAACTCGGACGGCCACAGAGGGCCAGGCCTTACTGCGGGATAGATGTCGGATTCGCTATCTGTTATCCTTCTGCGAGTCAATTGCATGGTTGCTGTTTGCACTTTTGTGCCACCCGCAACTCGAAATTGAATTGAATGAAGCATTCCCTGTATGGATTGCGACCGCCACCGGCTGTCATTTAGTGGGAATTGGCGAAACTCCTCGTTGTTGTTGATCCTGGTGTCGACCCATACATCTTCTTCCAAAAGGCGCCAAGAGCAGCGCTCATCCGCATTCAGGGAGACTAAATCACTCCATCGATCTTGATTCAGGGCTATTGTTTCATGAATCGGATAATCTAACTGTTTCACTACCGCTGTTGCGATTGGCGCTGTATTGGCCGCGGGTGGTGCTGAGACCTTTGAATTTTCCAAGCTAGCGTAGACGATTGCAATAGCAATAAGAAATATGAACACTTTTAAGAACATCCACCCGCTGCCATCTTTGTCGGAGGATGCTGTATTATGGGAGCTTGAATATGCGTAGGAAGAGGGCTCAGACGGTTCCTCAGCATCTCGAACCTTTGTTTCCTCTTGAGCGGATTCTTCGTCCGAATCGTGCTTTTTATGAATGCTACCAACATTACCAATATATCCACCATCTGAGCATTCGGGGCAGAAGCTGTGGTACATCAACTTGCTCATGGATCTTGAAAGGCCTCCAACAGCCTTGCCAAGGCATTCATCGCAAAAATGCGTCTTACATTTACGGCAATAGTAAACGGAATCCCCCTCATTCTCGTTTCCGCATCTTTCGCACTTCTCAATCATATAGTTTCCTTATGGGAAATTGTCCGCAATCGTAATAAGATATGCTATGGGAAATGTTTTTTGCTTGCTTGCTGGAGTAGTGGATTGCAATCGTCAGTTTTGAATGTCCCAAGACATGGCCACTAGGGCAGCAAAGAAAATAATGGCAAAGGCGATGCCATGTATTGGCTAGATAACTCACGTCACTGGATCTTTGCGGCGTCATTGCGAATCAATCAATTACCAAGCGCACCTTGGCGGCGTCGCGGCCTTTTAAAATCTGGTCGAGGTAGGCGTTGAAGCGTTCCTTGAACTCTGCGGGTGTGGCAGGAGCGGCATCGGGGAACAGCGCCTTTTTCAAATCGTCGAGGCGCACGGGCAGTTTCGCCAAGCCCGACAGCGCCTGTTGCATGGCGATGAGAAACTCCGTGGAGATTTCATCCGGCAATTCCTTCGCCAGCATGAAATTCTGAAGCAGCTTCTTTTGCGATTCTTTGAGCAGCTCGAAGTTCTCCTGAACCACCGGGTCAGCCAGGTCGTTGAGCAGGCTTTTGGTCCAGGTTTGGTGAATCTTTGTGAGTTCGGTTTTGAGTCCGGCGAGACGCATCTCGGCGGATATGCTGGTGTCTTCCATGCCCGGCCAGAAGCTGTCCGGTGATTTGGGATCGTTTTCCAGGTCCTTGTCCGTGAGCACCGCGCCGGTCTTGAGTTTGCCAACCTGATTGTCGAACTCGGTTAGCTGGACGGAATTGATGGACGTGACCGTGGCGAGGCGGCGCAGATGTTTGAGGCGGTAATCTCCCAGCAGGTCTTTCTTCTCCTTGTCCTGGGTGAGGCTGAGGCGGGCTCTTTGGTAGAGCCCCAGATAGGTCTTGATGTAGCCGGCCTTGAGTTTTTTCAACTGTTTCAAGGCGTCGGTCTTGAAGGCTTCGGATTCGCGCTGGGCGGGCTTGCGAATCTCGGTGAGCAACTCGGTGCGCTTCTGCTTGCTTTCGGCCACCCACGGATGGCTTTCGGGCAGTATGCCTTCGGCGGGGGATAGATATTGTGTGAATTGCGCGAGTTCGGCGCAATACGACTGCAACTGTTGGACTTCCTTCAACCGGGCGAACGTGGTGGCGTAGCCTTTGATGTCCTCGGCGTCGTATTTGAAATTCTTAAGTTTGCCGGGCGTGTTGTAGGCTTGCAGGCTTTCCAGGAACTCCTTGGCTTTGACGAGCAGGGCGGAAAACTTCTCCACCTCGGCGTCGTTGAAAATGTTTTGCCCCCAAAAGGGGATGCCGCCGGCCAACTGCTGGTTGGCTCTGACCAATTTTTCGACGCGCTCGTTGATGACTTTGTGAAGCTGTTGGACGGCCTCGACGCTGCCCTGCGTGACCATCACGGCCTGGCCGGGTGAGAGCTCCATCAGCTCGAACAGGGCTTTGAGACTGGGGATATTCCAATCCTTGGGCCGCTCGACATGTTTGAAATTGAGCAGGTCGGCGACTGGCGTGGTGGCAAGAGTACCGAGGCTGGTGGCGTCGAACTTCGCGCCCGGCACGGCCAGCACGGCGTCGCCGGAATGAACCAGCGCGGCGAGCGTGACGCTGACCCACAGAGCTTCAAGCCGGAACTTGTCCGGCAGCATGAACTCAATGCCCGGTTCCAACGTAGTGATGATTTCCGGCCGGTTGACGACCTGCCCCTGGCCCTTGGCTTTCAGGAGCGAGA
>CAIYZC010000350.1 GCA_903930565.1 uncultured Pedosphaera sp. | reverse complement strand
TTGTGGGCACCTTGGTGCCGGTCATCGGCTTGGTCCAGGTCGGCGGTCAATCCATGGCGGACCGTTACACTTACATCCCTTCAGTGGGGATTTTTCTGATGGTGGCGTGGGGGCTGGAGGAGTGGACCGCGGCGCGGCCCCAAGCGCGGCGGTTCACCCAGGCCGGCTTGGCCGCGGCTTTGGCGATCTGCCTGCTCCTCACCTGGCGGCAAACGGCTTATTGGTATAACACCTTCACCTTGTTCAGTCACGCCCGGGACGTGACCCCGCCCAATTTTGTCGCGGAGGATAATTTGGCGGCGATCATGACGGATCGGGGCGATTTCGCCGCCGCCCTTCTGCATGTCGAAGCGGCAGCCCGGATCGAACCGAAATCCGCCGGTCCGATGGCGAGCCGGGCGCGGATTTACAATTTGCAGGGCGATCCGGTCCGGGCGCGGGAAATGTATGAGCGCGCTCTGCAGGCGGATCCCCGCTTCGGTGATGTGCATTACAATTTGGCCAACCTGTTGCTCGCGCAGAATGACCTGACGGGCGCCACGAATCATTACGCGCTGGCCCTACAGGAAAATCCCGACTTGCCCGATGCGCGCTTCAATCTGGGGATGGCCCTGTTGCGGCAGGGCGCCCTGGCGGCGGCGGCGGATCAATTCAAGGCGGCGTTGGTCTTGAACCCAAACTATCTGGAAGCCTACACCCAACTGGCCGGGATTTGGATGCGGCGCGGGGTGCCCGAGGCGGCCGAGCTGAACTATCGGGAAGCTTTGCGGGTCAAGCCGGACTTTGCCTTGGCGCATCTCAAGCTGGGGTATCTTTTGGCCCGATCCGGAAAAATACCGGAAGCCACCCAACACTTGGGGGAGGCGGTGCGCCTGGATCCGACGAATGCCCTGGCCCACTACAATCTCGGGGCGGCCCTGGCCGCGGGCGGACACTGGGACCCGGCCCGGGAGCAGTACGTCGAAGCCGGCCGCCTGGATCCCGCCGACGCCGAAACGCCCACCCGGCTGGCCGACGTGCTCGGCCACTTGGGCCGCACCAATGAATCGTTGACCGCGACCCGCAAGGCGGCGGGCCTGCTGCTGCAACAAGGCCGGTTCGAGGATGCGATCACGGTCTGCCGGGAAGGGTTGAAGCTGAAGTCCGATTCCCCGGAAGTGCTGGCCAACCTCGCGTGGCTGCTGGCCGCGAGCCCGGTGCCCGCCGCCCGTCGCGGCCCGGAGGCCGTGGAACTCGCCGAGCGCGCGTGCCGCTTGGGAGACCCGGCCGACGCCAGGCTGCTGACCTCGCGCGACGCCGCCTATGCCGAGGCGGGGCGCTTTCCGGACGCCATCCGGGCGGCGGAGGAGACGCTGGCGGCGGCCCGGCGGGCCAATCTCACCAATTTGGTCGACGCCACCACCCGGCGGCTGGAACTTTATCGGTCCGGGCAGGCCTTTCGCCTGGCGGCGCCCGCGTCGGCCGCCCCCGCCACCAATGCCGCCCCGGCCCGACCTTGATGGCAAATGTCGTCCGCAACCGGGACTGGCGGCCGGGCGGCTGACCAGCTAAAGTGTGGGGCATGGAAATCAGCAAACGAGACTACTTTGCCGCCCAGGCTTTGACGGGACTGCTGGCCAGTGGTTGCATGATCGGGGGCGGGTTCCCCGCGGAAATGGTGGCGGCCCGCGCCTTCGATTACGCCGACGCCATGCTCAAACTTTCCCGCACCCTGATGGATCCGGTCGAGATTGATCCCAACCAAATGGTCCAAAAGCCGCTGCGCCACGACCCGCCCTCCGAGGAAGTGCTGCTGTGAATCCCGCCCGGCGGGCGGGAAATCTCTCGCCGGCGGGCGGGCCGCGCAACATAGTCGGGACCGTGAACAGCAAAGTGTCATGGTGGTCGCTGGCTTTGGCCGGCGCGATGGGGTGGGTGGTGGCCGCGGCGACCGCGGCCACCGGCCAAAACTTGATCGCGAACGGCGATTTGGAGCAACGGGAGGGGGACCGCCCGGCGGGCTTTGAATTGGCCGGCGCCGCCGAGTACCGCTACTTGGGCGATATTTGGCGCGAGGCCTCCAGCTATGGCGTGGTGCTCTCCGCCACGCAGCCGGCCGGTTCCGTGGCGTGTGTGGTGGACCGGCTGGACGCCAAGGATGGCAAGTGGTTCCGCTTCGCGTTCCGCGGTTTGCCGGAGGATAATTTCGCCGTGGGGCAGGGTGACCTGTGGCTCAAGGTCGAGTTTTTTGGCGGCCCGGACCGGGTCGCCTACGACGGCAAGGAGAAGAAGCTCTACGACCAAGTGCTTGCCGCGCGGCGCGACTTCAGCGTGAACGGGGTGGGGCGGCAACACGGGGCCGAGGTGTGGCGGGATTATCTGGTCGATTTTTGCCTGCCCTTTCCGCAAGTGGACCGGCTGCGGTTGAGCGTGGGGTTTGGCCACGGCGCCGCCACGAACTCCTTGGGGTCCCGGTTTTTGGTCGATGATTTGACCCTCATCCGCATCCCCGAGCCGACCAACGCGCCCGCCGCCCCCGCCGCTCCCCTGGCGGTTGTGCCCGCGGGCCCCCTCCTGCCGTTGGGCGGACGCTGGTTCTACGCGGCCCTTCCCGGCGAAACCCAACCCCCGGCGGTTTTCGCTCACACCAATGCCGACCGCTTGGTGTACCAAGATACCCAGTATTCCGCCCCCTTTGCGGGCAACACCACCGCGTGGCTGCGGGCCGGGGATTTGGACGCCAACGGTCGGGAGGTGGAAAAAAGCCGCTGGGTGGCGGACAATGTCACCATCCAGTTCACGAAGGACTCCTTGGTGCTGCGGACACACGGTTTGCCGAACCATCCCACCGGGCGTTTTCCCGAGCAGGGCTTTGGCAATCCGAATTACATCACCGAGCAAGTCCGCTCCTTTTACCTGCCGCTCAACCCCCGGGAGAATCCCGGCCACTTGGCCATGACCAACGACAATCGGAATGGCGCCCTGCCCATGGGGCCGATCGGGGTGGCGGTGAATGGCGTGGTGTTCTTCAATCCCTTCGACATGCAGCAGCAGGAGGCGTTGGATTTGATGGACCGCTGCTGCGGGCACCCCGCGCCGAACGGGCAGTACCACTACCACAAATACCCGATTTGCGTGAACTCCCCGTGGGCGGACGA
>CAIYZC010000349.1 GCA_903930565.1 uncultured Pedosphaera sp. | reverse complement strand
TTCCGCCAACTGGGACAGCACCATCGGCGAAATCATCGCCGACGCGATGGACAAGGTCGGCAAGGACGGCACCATCACGGTCGAAGAAGCCAAGTCCATCGAGACCTCCCTGGACGTGGTCGAAGGCATGCAATTCGACAAGGGCTATCTCTCCCCCTACTTCGCGACCAACACGGAGTCGATGGAAGCCAAGCTCGACGACGCTTACATCCTCCTGTTCGAAAAGAAAATCTCCAACCTCAAGGACATGCTCCCGGTCCTCGAGAAGGTGGCCAAGGTTGGCAAGCCCCTGCTGATCGTCGCGGAAGACGTGGAAGGCGAAGCCCTCGCCACGCTCGTGGTAAACAAGCTCCGTGGCACGCTGAACGTCTGCGCCGTCAAGGCCCCCGGCTTCGGCGACCGCCGCAAAGCCATGATGGAAGACATCGCCATCCTGACCGGTGGCCGCTGCATCACGGAAGATCTCGGCATCAAGCTCGAATCCATTGAGCTGTCCGACCTCGGCCGCGCCAAGTCGATCGTCGTGGAGAAGGAAAACACCACGATCGTCGAAGGCAACGGCAAGTCCGTCGACATCCAGGGCCGGGTCAACCAGATCCGCCGCCAGATCGAGGAAACCACCTCGGACTACGACAAGGAAAAGCTCCAGGAACGCCTCGCGAAGCTCGCCGGCGGTGTGGCCGTCATCAATGTCGGCGCCGCCACCGAGTCCGAGATGAAGGAAAAGAAAGCCCGCGTGGAAGACGCCCTGCACGCCACCCGTGCGGCCGTCGAAGAAGGCATCGTCCCCGGGGGCGGTGTCGCCCTCATCCGCTGCCTCCCCGCCATCGAAGCGCTGAAGCTCGAAGGTGATGAGCAAATCGGCGCGGACATCGTCAAGCGCGCCGTGGAAGCCCCCCTCCGCGCCCTCGCGGCGAACGGCGGCGTCGAAGGCTCCATCGTGGTGCAGGAAGTCAAGAAACGCAAAGGCAACGAAGGTTACAACGTCGCCACGAACGTTTACGAAGACCTCGTCAAAGCCGGCGTGGTGGACCCGAAGAAGGTCACCCGCAGCGCGCTGCAGAACGCCGCGTCCATCGCGGGTCTGTTGCTGACCACCGAATGCCTCATCACCGAATTGCCCGAGAAGGACAAGCCCGCTCCGGCCGGCGGCGGCCATGGCGGCCACGGCGGCGGCATGGGCGGCATGGACTACTAAGTCCCCAATGACCCCCTGAGGAACCGGGAGTCATGCAACCAGCGGGGTCGGCGCAAGCCGGCCCCGCTTTCTTTTTGCCCGCGCCCGTCCGGGAACGCCGGCCCGGGCTTGATTTTTCCCCGCCGTGACGCAGAATTTGCCCGGTGATACCGCCCTTAACCGCCCCCGCCCGCCCATGATTGCGCCGACTGCCGTCATTCATCCCGCCGCCCGCCTGGACCCGACCGTGACGGTCGGACCGTTTGCCGTGATTGACGCGGGGGTGGAACTCGGCCCCGGCTGCGTCGTGGGGCCGCACGCTTACCTCACCGGATTGACCCGCGCGGGCGCGCGCAACCATTTCCACGCCGGCTGCGTCATCGGCGACGCGCCGCAGGACCTGAAATACAAGGGCGAACCCACCGGCGTGCGGATCGGGGACGACAATGTGTTCCGCGAACATGTCACGGTGCACCGGTCCAGCAAGCCAGCCGAGGACACCGTCCTGGGCTCCCGCAATTTTTTGATGGCCAATTGCCATGTCGGCCACAACTGTCAAGTTGGCGACCAAGTCATTATCGCCAACGGCGCCCTGCTGGGCGGTTATGTCCACGTCGCGGACCGGGTGTTCATTTCGGGCAATTGCCTGGCGCATCAATTCACCCGCATCGGCACGTTGGCCCTGATGCAGGGCGGCGCCGCCATCAGCAAGGATTTGCCCCCGTATTGCATCGCGCGCGGGGACAACCAAATCTGCGGATTGAACATCATCGGCCTGCGGCGCGCGGGGTTCACCCCGGCGGAGCGGATGGAGTTGCAGACGCTGTACCGTCGGCTTTTCCGGTCGGGGGGCCTGCTGCGCGACGCGCTGGCCGCAGCGCTCGCCGCCGGGCCGGGCGCCCGGGCGCGGGTGTTGTTGGAATTCGCCGCCGCCTCCCGGCGCGGGTTGTGCGCCGACTCCAGCGCCGCCATCGCCGCCGGGGATGAAGCGGCATCGTGAGCCCCGCGGAATAATCAGGGTTCGACGACTTCCAACGGCTCGGCGGCAGGCGCCGAGGGCGGGGCGTCGCTAATTTTAAAGCCTTCGTCGGCGAGGCGGGCGGCTGCGGCTTCGGCCGCGGCCGCCCCGGTGGCGTGGACGCGGCACAGCACGTCGCCACGCAT
Source organism: uncultured Pedosphaera sp. (assembly GCA_903930565.1). GTDB lineage: Bacteria > Verrucomicrobiota > Verrucomicrobiia > Limisphaerales > Pedosphaeraceae > CAIXFN01. The sequence goes on along the minus strand of CAIYZC010000349.1, from coordinate 130 downwards.
CACCCGACGGCCCGCGGGCAGGATCCGATCCACCCCCACCGTCAAATCGATGACGGTGGATTGCGTGAGCCGGCCGCCCCCCAAATCGCGCACGACTTCGCCCACCACGCGGGCGGCGCACGCCGCCAAC
>CAIYZC010000348.1 GCA_903930565.1 uncultured Pedosphaera sp. | reverse complement strand
GCTAAGGGCTGACATCCCTCCGGGATGCGAAGACGGGCGTGCCGGCACCTTCGCGAAGTTGTGTCGGTGTAGTGGATGCCAGGTTTGAGTCTCGTTACCTCGCCGCCCACACAGAGAGGGTTGTGGGGGAGGGGGGTGAGGATGGGCTCGAATTTGGGGTATCGCCGCGTCGGCGGGGCAAGGGCGAGGGGCCAAGTCAGAGTCTCGTTACCTCGTCTCCCACACAGACCAAATCGTTGGGGACGGCGGGCGGAGGGGCTCGAATTGGTGGTGTGGCCGCGTTCGCAGGGCGTGGCGAGGGGCCTGGCCAGAGTCTCGTTACCTCGTCTCCCACACAGATAGCGTTGTGGGGGATGGGGTTGAGGTTGGGCTCGAATTGGTGGTATCGCCGTATTCGCTGGGCAAGGGCGAGGGGCCAGGAAGCTCGAAGGCGCGAGGTTTACAATGTCCCGGTCGGCTTTATTCGCGGGTTGCAATGCCCGTCGGCGTGAGTTTGTAGGCGGTGACGCCGGAGCGGAGTTTGCCGTGACTTTCGGTCGCCTTTTCGACGCGCTGCCATTCGGCGTCCTGGTGGAAATCGGCAATGGAGATTTGAATCGCCGGGAGGCTTTCCGCCGCCAGCAGGCAGATGAATTGATTATTTCCGTCGGCATCTTTTTTCTCCGCAACCCACCAGCCGACGCTGTGCAAGCCGTGGCGCTCATAGATCGGCACCGCGAAGTCGCGCCAGCGATTGCGGAAGGCGTCAAGCCTGCCGGGCGGGACGGAGTAAAGGCGCAGGTCGAACGCGCGCGCGCATTTGGCCGACTTGAAATCAAACTTCGTGGCGCCGTCCACGGCAAGCGGCAGCGTGACAATCTGGTCCACGGTCTGGCCGTGTTTCGCATTCGAGGCGGCATAGCCCGCTTTGAATTGAGCGTCGGCGCCGAACGCCTGCTCCTGCTTCCGCAACTCCTCCTTGTTCGTCGCGGCCATTAGATAAACAAACGTCCCGCCGTTCGTCGTGCCGGGCGCGGACCAATAGCCGATCGTCGTGATGCCGTGCCGGCGACGCACCGGCTCCACGGTGTCACGGAACCGTTCGATCAGGGCGTCCATTTTGTTCGAGGCCACGGTGTAGATCCGGAGTTCGTGATAATTTGGCACGGCCGTTCCGCCCGCCAACGAACCCGCATCGTCAGCCCGGGCCGCTGGGGCGGTCACAAACGCACCAATGCAAAGCAGGCAGCGCAAGGTGTAGGGGAGGGATCGGGTAAGGTTCATAAATCCATTTGGTCTTTGGGCGGTGTCCAGCAAAGCAAGATCACGTGGTGGAGGCCGGCAGGTGCGAGGAAAAGCGCATGCTTGCCGCGCGAGGGCGGGTCGCCCAGCCGGGGCGCTCCCAAGTAAAAGCCGCGCCGCGGCGGCGGCAAATAACCATGATTTCACAGGGAGGAGTGTGCCGACCGAATCCCGTTACCGCTAGGACGGAACAGCGGGAATCTGGTATGAATTTTACCCTGGCTGGTCCGTCCGCCGTTGCTTCGGCGTTCGTCCGAAGGTGGGTTGGAAACGCCGGCAGCGCTCCGGAAGGACCGCAAGGTCGGAACTCCGGCCGCAACCAAAATTGGCGGCCTGCGCGGACCATGCCCGAATGCCCCGGACGGATCGATTTTCAGGCGGCGATGGGCGCGGAAATCCAATTGAATGCGCCCCCCCCTTTTCGTCACGAACACGAACCGATTGTTGGCATGGCATAAACCGCTCATAAATTGGCCCGGGAAATGAGCGGATTTTCAGAAATACCACAAAAAAAACTTGAACCGCCACACCCGCAACGACTAAAAAGCCAGCCTTCGGGATGGGGCATTTTGAGGCGACCGGAGCAGCAGGATTCCGCCGGCTCCGCCACCCGTCCCCAGCACAGATAATTGATTGGCCAAAGATTTAACGATTTATGGTACACAGTTTCACAGAAGGCGAAAGTTTTGAGCAGCTGGTTTACAACAACCCCTTGCCTGTCATCGTTCACTTTTACGCCAATTGGTGTGGGCCCTGCAAAAAGTTAGGCCCGATCCTCGAAAGCGATGCCGCCAAACAGAACTTTTGTTTGGTAAAGGTGAATGTCGACGACCACCCGGATCTTGCCGATAGTGATCAAACCGCAGGATGCATGAAATCCTTATTTTACAAAACTCAACAAAATCAATACTCCCGATAGGAGCGACTGTCGTCTATCCCACGGTCTGCACAGTAAATTTCAGGTTAACGGCATACCCTATGTGGTTTTGTTCAAAGGCCAGGAAAAGCTCCACGATTTCGCAGGAAATAACAATGATGAACTTCAGATAATGTATTCAAAGCTTAATTGGTGATCGGGGAAGGCAAAAACGGCGTCATCACGACCCGCGGCTTTGGCCTCCACCCATTCCACCCCCCGAAAGCCGCCCAGTGAAGCGCCGGGGGG
>CAIYZC010000347.1 GCA_903930565.1 uncultured Pedosphaera sp. | reverse complement strand
GCGCGAACGGCGGGAGGACATTCTGCCCCTGGCCAACCGCTTCATCGGCGAGTTCAGCCGCGGCGCGGCGCGGCTTTCCTCTTCCGTGGCGGACTGCTTGGAGCAATATTCCTGGCCCGGCAACGTCCGCGAACTGCGCAACGCCATGGAACGTGCCGCCTTGCTGTCCCGCGGGGAATTGATCCTGGTCGAGCACCTCCCGGCCCGGCTGCGCCCGCCGCCCCGCCCCGCGGTCGCGCCGCCGCCCGAGCCGGCGGATGAGAAGCCGCTCGGCGCCATCGAAAACCAAGCCATTTTGGAGGCGTTGCGCAAACACCATTTCAACCGCACGGAAACCGCCAAGGCCTTGGGCATCAGCCGCCGGACGCTGATTTACAAATTGCAGCGCCTGCGCGAATCCGGTTGCGAGATTGACGGCGCGGGATGAGGCGGACAATTCGCTCCCGCGGCCGGAATGCGGCTTGAATCCGCCCCGCCCGGGACGTATAATTGAATATGTACTACAGCCGGAAATTGCGTTGCGGGGTGCATGGCGGGGGAATCCTTTTCCCGGCCGTTTGGGCGGTCATGCTCCTGCTGTGGTCCGCGCCCGCCGCCCCCGCTGAAGACTTGGAGGCCGCCCGCACCCTCTACCGGCACGGCCAGTACGCCGAATGCGCCAAACTTGCCCAGGGCGTGGTGTCCCAAAGTCCATGGGCCGATGGCTGGGTCGCCCTGCTCATCCGCACCCAACTCGCCACCGGCAAATACCCCGAGGCCGAGAAGAATCTCGACAACGCCCTGGCCCGCGACCGCTCCAACATTCCTTTGCGGGTGCTGGCCATTGAAGTCTTCAACTCCGCCGGTCACCCCGCCCGCGCCCGGGAGATGCTCAATCAGTTGAACGAGATCATCACCTCGCCCAATCTGCGTTCCGCGGTGCGCGACGCGCCCTCCCTGGTCGCCGTGGGGCAGGCCGCCCTGCTGCTCCACCTTGATCCCAAGCTGGTCCTGGAAAACTTCTATGACGCCGCCAAGCGCGCCGATGCCAAGTGCCGCGAGGCCTGGCTGGCCGGCGGGGAACTGGCCCTGGACAAGGATGATTACCAGTTGGCCGCCAAGACCTTCACGGAGGCGCTCAAGAAGTTTCCCGACGACCCCGACATCGAGTTCGGGCTTGCCCGCGCCTACGCCCCCAGCGACGCGCCCCGCATGGGCAAATACTTGGAACAGGTGCTGGACTACAATTCCAACCACGTCGCCGCCTTGCTCCTCGTGGCCAACCACCAGATCGCCGGGGAGGAATATCCCAAGGCCGAAAAGCTGCTCGCCCGCGCCCTCGCCGTGAATCCTTGGGAGCCGGAGGCCTGGGCCTACCGCGCCGTGCTCGCCCACCTCGCCGCCAATGCCGACGGCGAGACGACCGCCCGTTCGAATGCCCTCAAGTTCTGGGCCTCGAATCCGCGCGTGGATTACTTGATCGGCCGGGAATTATCGCAAAAATACCGTTTCGCGGAAGGCGCCGCCCGCCAGCGCCAAGCCCTGGATTTTGTTCCCGACTTTTTGCCCGCCAAAATCCAGCTCGCCCAGGACCTCCTGCGTTTGGGCCGTGAAGCGCAGGGCTGGGAGCTGGCCGCCGAAGTGCACGAGCGCGATGGCTACGATGTCACCGCGTACAACCTCGTGACCCTTCACGAAACCCTGAACCGGTATCGGACCCTGACGAACGAACATTTCATCGTGCGCATGACCACGAACGAGGCCGCCTTGTATGGCGACCGCGTTCTGGCCTTGTTGGAGCGCGCCCGGGAACGTTTCGGCGACAAATACGGCCTCCGCCCCGAACCGCCCATCACGTTGGAAATCTTCGCCGAGCAAAAGGACTTCGGCGTCCGCACCTTCGGCGTGGCGCACAATCCCGGCTTCCTGGGCGTCTGCTTCGGCCGCGTGATCACCGCCAACAGCCCCGCCGCCCAGGCCGGCCATCCGGAAAACTGGGAGGGCGTCCTCTGGCACGAATACTGCCACGTCGTCACGCTCGGCCTGACCCAAAACAAAATGCCGCGCTGGCTCAGCGAGGGCATTTCCGTTTACGAATCCCGGCTGGAGAATCCCGCCTGGGATCATGGCATGACCCCGCGCTTCCGCGAGATGGCGTTGGGCGAGGATCTGACCCCGGTCGGGGATTTGAGCTCGGCGTTCCTCTCCCCCAAAACGCCGATGCACATCCAGTTCGCCTATTACGAATCCTCCGTGGTCGTGCAGTTCTTGGTGGAGAAGTTCGGGTTGCCGGCCGTGAAGAACATTTTGACCGATCTCGGCAAAGGGGTGCCCATGAACACCGCGTTGGCGGACCGCACCGAACCGCTGGCCAAGTTCGAAACCGATTTCGCCGACTTCATCCACGGCCTCGCCAAAAATCTCGCCCCCGGCCTTGATTGGACCAAGCCCGACGAGGAGGACGACGACGCTCAATCCGCCGCGGCGGTCAAACACTTGGTGCGCACGCTGAACCCCGGCGGTTTGGGCGCCAAAAACGCCACGACCGGCGCCGCCACGCCGACCAATTATTGGAACTTGATGGCCGCCGCCCAGAGCGCCGCGAAAGACAAGGATTGGGCCGGGGTTAAACCCCCTTTGCGCAAGCTTATCGCACTGTACCCCGCCGGTGGCGGCGCTTACGCCCTCTTGGCCCGTGCGCACCGCGAATTGCAGGAAACCAACGAGGAGCGGACCGTGCTGGCCAAGCTCGCCACCCTCGAAGCCGACGCCACCGAGGCGTTCACCCGCTTGATGGATTTGGACCGGTTGGCCAACGACTGGCCCGGCGTGGCCGAAAACGCCGAACGCTATCTGGCGGTCAATCCCTTGGTGGCGCCGCCTTACCGGCAATTGGCCGCCGCCGCCGAAGCCAAAGGGGACACCGCGGCCGGCATCCGCGCCTACCAAAGCCTGCTCCTCCTCGACCCGCCCGATCCGGCGGATGTGCATTATCATCTTGCCCGGTTGCTCCAAGGCAAAGGCGACTCCGTCGCCGCGCGCCGGCACACCCTCCAAGCGCTGGAAGAGGCCCCGCGCTACCGCGACGCCCAAAAACTCCTGCTGGAACTCGCCCCGGCCGCCCCGGCCCCCGGCCAGCCATGAACTGAACCCGGCCAGCCATGAAAACCCCGCCCCGTCCGCTCCTTCTGACCGCCACCGTCTTGCTGGTGGCGGGGTGGTGCGTGGCGCAATCCTTCGATCGCGCCCCCGGCGGGGGCGGATTCGGGGGCGGCCGGCGGGGTGGGGGACG
>CAIYZC010000346.1 GCA_903930565.1 uncultured Pedosphaera sp. | reverse complement strand
CCCAGCTCCCCCACCGGATTCATGGCGTATTGGGTCACCAACGTGCCGTCCTCGTCGCGCGTCAGAGGCAACAGGTTCTCCAAGGGTTGGTCGCCGATGACGACGCCGGCGGCGTGGACGGAGGAATTGCGCGTGAGATCCTCCAGCACAAAGGCCGTGTCGATGAGCTCGCGCGTGACCTCCTCGGTGTCGTAGGCGGTTTTGAGTTCCGCGGATTGCTTGAGGGCCTTGGCCAGGTCCATTTTGAGCTCGGCCGGCACCATTTTGGCCAGCCGATCGCACTCGCCGTAGCTCAGGCCCATGACGCGCCCGACGTCCCGCACGACCGATTTGGCGCCCATGGTGCCGAAGGTGACGATCTGGGCCACGGAATCGGCGCCGTACTTTTCCCGCACATAGGCGATGACGTCCGCGCGGCGGTCGTCCGCGAAGTCGATGTCGATGTCGGGCGGGTTGACGCGCTCGGGATTGAGGAACCGCTCGAACAGCAGCCCGTAGCGGATGGGGTCCACGTTGGAGATTTCGAGCAGATAGGTGACCAACGAGCCGGCGGCGGAACCGCGCGCCACGCAGGAAATGCCGTGCTCGCGCCCGTAACGGACGAAATCACCCACGATCAGGAAGTAGCTGATGAACCCGGTCTTCTCGATGACCTTCAGCTCCATGCTCAAGCGGTCCAGCACGACTTGGAGCGCGGTCGCGGCGGCGGATTCCGTACGGTCGTCGGTGGCCGGGGGCGGCGCGTCGGGAACGGCGGCGGGCGGTTGGTAGGTGGGCAGCCGGCGGGCGTCCTCAATTCGGTCCACCAGATATTCCTGACCCACGGCGCGGGCATGGATGCCGTAGCGGCGGTGGAGCGCTTCGGCGAGCAGTTGGCGCAGGTATCCCTCGCGCGTGAAATGCTCCGGCGGGGCGAAGACCGGGTAATGCAATTTGCCAAATTGAATCTCCAGATTGCACTTCTCCGCCACTTCCAGGGTGTTTTGGACCGCCTCGGGCGTTTCCGCAAAGCGCGCTTTCATCTCGTCCGCCGAGCGCAGGTAGAACTGCTCGGGCACGTAGGTCATGCGCTTGGTGTCCGCGAGCTGGGTCTGGGTGCCGATGCAAATCAAGCAGTCGTGGGCGTGGGAGTTGCTCTTTTCGACGTAGTGGACGTCGTTGGAGGCGACCAATTTGAGGCCGAACTCCTTGGCCCACGGGATGAGCAGGCGGTTGACCTTGGCTTGCTCGGGAATGCCGTGGTTGTGCATTTCCAAATAAAAATTCTCGGGGCCAAGGGTTTGGCGGTACCAGTCGAGCGCAGCCCGCGCTTTGGCGGGTTGATCCTTGAGGATGAGTTCGGGGATTTCGCTGGCGAGGCAACCGGAGAGGGCGATGAGGCCCTCCTTGTGCGCCGCCAGGAGTTCCTTGTCGATGCGGGGCTTGTAGTAGTACCCCTCCAATTGGGCGGCGGTGGCCAGTTTGACCAGGTTCTTGTAACCGACCTCATCCTTGGCCAGCAGCACCAAGTGGTGGTAAACGTCCCGGCCGTTGTTCGCGCTCTTTTTTTCGAACCGGCTGCCGGGCGCCACGTAAATCTCGCAGCCGATGATGGGCTTGATGCCTTTGTCCCGCGCCGCCTTGTAAAAATCGACGGCCCCGTAAAGGACCCCGTGATCGGTGATCGCCAGCGCCGGGAACTTCAGCTCGTGCGCCTTGTCCATGAGGCGGTCCAAACGGCACGCCCCGTCCAGCAACGAGTACTCGGTGTGGAGGTGCAAATGGACAAAGTCAGCATGCGACATGGCCCCAGTTTACCGAACCGCCGGGCGGTGCCGCCAGCGCGATTTGTGGAACGTCATCGCCCCCCCGGACGGACGGGTTCGGCTTGCCGGCAGGTGAGCGGGACAGTCAAGACGGCGGCCCTCCTTCCGGCCCAGGAATCGGGGCAATTCGTGCGTTTGGGCGAACCGTGGGACGCACTTGACATCCGGGGCGGCCTGCCGAATAGTTTTTTTGCCTGATGGCGGGTGGGCCTTGGTAAGAATCGCTAAAATCGGCCGAAATCTACGTCCTAAGCATCTCCGCATGAAGAATTCAAAGTTACGCTCCAGCGTTCGTTCCGCGTTCACCTTGATTGAACTCTTGGTGGTCATCGCCATCATCGCGATCTTGGCGGCCATGCTGCTTCCGGCCTTGGCCAGCGCCAAGCGGAAATCGCTGGATCTGGCCTGCATCAACAACTGCCGGCAAACCCTCCTCAGCATTGGGATGTACGCGGATGACAACAACAGCCGCATGATCAGCTACGAGGATCCCAGCGGCGTTTACAACCTCTGGATCGCGCGGTTGCAGGCGTCGTACAACCTCGCCCAGAACGTGCGGTGCTGCCCAGTCGCCCCCGCCCCCACCCCCATCACCGCTTGGAAAGCCCCGGCCGATGATCCGTTGGCCTGGGGGACCGCAAATTATCCTTGGAACTGGAACCAAGGGGTGCAATACGTCGGCAGTTACGGCCTCAATGGATTCTGCTACGGCGACGGATGGGTGGAATTTGCCGAACCTGTCAGCCAATATTACACCAAGCTTTCGGACGTCAAACAGCCGTCCCAAACCCCTTATTTCTCCGATTCCATCTGGGTGGATGGCTGGCCGACGGAAACGGACACCCCGGCGCGGGATTTGTATTCCGGATCGGACGTCAACGGCGGCATGGATCGCCTCACCATCGCCCGGCACAACACGAAGCCGCCACTAAACGCCCCCAAGAACGTGCCTCCCGGGGCGCCGATGCCCGGCTCCATCAATGTCGGATTCGTCGATGGCCATGCCAATCCGGTGCGGTTGGAAAACCTCTGGACCCTAACCTGGCATGGTGGCTGGGTAACGCCCACCACCCGCCCCCGATAAGGCGGGCGGTCGCCGTTCAGCTGGCCGGAATCGAGCTCGGGCATGAGCCATCGCCCGCGCGGTCAATGGACCGGCCAGACAAACCCCGTCACCTTCCTTTTGACGCGGGATTGATCCCGGTACCTTTCGCCTGTAGGAACCGCAATTTTCCGCTTGGCGGCGGGCCGGGGATGGCCGTTAATCGGCGGCGAATGAAAATCGTTTTGGCATATTCGGGCGGGCTGGACACCTCGGTCCTGCTCTCGTGGATCAAGGAAAAGTACCAGGCGGAGATGATCGCGTTTTGCGCGGACGTCGGCCAGGAGGAGGAATTGGATGGGTTGGAGGCGAAGGCGCTCAAAACCGGGGCCTCCAAAATCTATATCGATGACCTCAGCGCGGAATTTGCGCAGGATTTTATCTTCCCCATGATGCAGGCGGGGGCGATCTACGAGAACCAGTACTTTCTGGGCACCAGCATCGCCCGGCCGTTGATCGCGAAGCGCATGGTGGAAATTGCCCGGCTGGAGGGGGCGGATTTCATCGCCCACGGGGCGACTGGCAAGGGCAATGACCAAGTTCGCTTCGAACTCACCGCCGCCGCCTTGGCGCCCGAATTGCAAGTCATCGCACCCTGGCGCGATGCCTCATTCCGCGCGCAATTCCCGGGCCGTGCGGAAATGATTCAGTATTGCGCCGACAAACAAATCCCCGTGGAAGCGAGTGCGAAGAAGCCTTACTCGATGGATCGCAATTTGCTGCATATCTCTTATGAGGCGGGGATTTTGGAAGACCCGTGGCTGGACGCGTTCGCGCCCGAGCACAAAGCCATGTTCAAATTGAGCGTTTCGCCCGAAGATGCCCCGAACGAGGCCGAATACGTGACGCTGGAGTTTCTCCAAGGGAATTGCGTGGCCGTGAACGACCAACCGCTGGACCCGCTGGGAGTGATGAAGGCGCTCAACCGATTGGGCGGCAAGCATGGCATCGGCCGGGTGGACTTGGTCGAAAACCGTTTTGTGGGCATGAAATCGCGCGGTGTTTATGAAACTCCGGGCGGCGCCATCCTGCATTTCGCACACCGCCAGATGGAGAGCATCACCATGGACCGCGAAGTGATGCATCTGCGCGATTCCCTGATTCCGAAATACGGGGAACTGGTGTATTACGGCTTCTGGTTCGCACCGGAACGCCTGGCCTTGCAGGCGCTGGTGACCGAGAGCCAAAAAAATGTCACCGGCACGATTCGATTGAAGTTGTACAAAGGCAACTTGATGACCGCCGGACGGAAATCACCCGTCAGCCTTTACAACCCGCACATCGCCACCATGGAAGCGGATCCCACGAAAGCCTACAATCAGGATGACGCGACGGGCTTCATCCGGCTGAACGGGCTGCGCTTGAAAGTCGCCGCGCAAGTCCACCAACAAGCGGCGCAAAAGCCCGGCTGAGCCGCCCGGGAAGACAAAGCATTTCAACCGGGGCGCGCGGCACAAGGGTCCGCGCGCCTCTTTTCCCTGCCCAAGTGGCGCCAAAAAAAACCAGCGTGGCAGGGCCACGCCGGTCGCGGGAACTTGGACAAAGTATCGGATTAGCCTTAACGGGCAATCAATGCTTGCCAGCCGGCCTGTTGGTCTTGCCGCCACTCGAACTGGGCGCGGTCGGGCGGAGGGGCGGAGTACTCGAACCCGAGGTCGAACCACCGCCGCTACCGTAAGTGGTCGCAGGCCGGGTGGGCGAGGTGACCGGGGCGGGGGTGGTGGGTGCCGCCGGATGGGCGGCGGGAGGCGTGGCGGCGGGAGTAGCCGCGGCCGCCGGATGGGCGGCCGGGGTGGCCGCTGGGGTGGCGGCAGGGGTTGCCGGATGAGCGGCCCCCGGAGTGGCGGCCGGGGAGCCCGCGTGGTTGGCGGCGCCCGCGGGATGTGCGGCCTCGGTATGGGCGGCGGGCTTTTCCCCGACTTTCACCACCACCACGGTTTTTTCCACATGCCGGACGATGATCGGGTCGCGAATCACGGGCCGCACCACAATCACTTCGCGGTGCGTGACCAAAGCGACCCGTTCGCGGCCGTAACCTTCGTTGATAAAACGGTGATTTTCCACGCGGTAACTATTGGCCAGATGGCTGCCGTGGTACAGCACAATCACCCGTTCGCGCGGCACATAGTGACGACGGTAGTCCGTTTCCCAGAAATGGTCGTAAGCCACGAAGTTATAATGCGCTTCCGCCAGGCCAAAGTCCAAGTCCACCCCAACCCGGCCCCGAAAGGACAGCCCGACTCCCACGGTAAACACCGCTTCGGGAGGCAAGGGCGCCCAGCCCAAATACCCTTCGCTATGCCGCCACGAAACCCAGGAGGGCGCGTAATCATACCCGGGAACCCAGACCCAGCCAAAGGCGTGACTGCGATGCCACCGGCCATAATGGAAGACGATCTCGCCCCAAGGATCCTCGGATTGCCAAAACCAACCGTTTTCGGTGTAAACCCAGTGACCGCGCTGGCTGTACGGGCGCCATTCGGGGTCGACCACCGAGGCGTTTGGGCGCCAGACGTGGCCATACTCCGGAAGATCCAGCCAAGCGCCGTCGCCCGCAAGCTTGCCGTGGAAATAATCAAAGGTCACTTCGGGAGCGGCCTCTCCGGCGGGCGGCGGTCCACCGGGGCCAGGCCCGCCCGGGCCAGGGCCACCGGGCGGCCCCACCGGCACCGGGCTGACGGGTTCAGGGGGAACCGGAGCAGCGAGGGGCGGGGGTGAGGAAGGCCCTTTGGCCTGCAGTGCGGCAATCACGGATTGGGAAACCCCCGAGTTGCTCAAATAAATGATCTCATCAGCGGTCAGGTTGAAAGACGCGCCAGTACCACGAACGTAGCTGAGAATGACATCGTCGGCCTGGTGGGCTTGGGCGAGCTTCACCACATCGGAAAAAACCACGAGGCGGGAAGGTCCGCCCTGGGCCCGCGAGTCCAAGGCCGTTCCACAAGCCAACGCCAAAGCGGCGGCCAAGGGTAGAACCCAGTATGAATGGGACGCTGATCTCTTAATCATGCCCACTTTCTTCCATAAGTCCGAACAAATGTCAATGCCGGTCGGCGATCCGAGCGCAAACATGCCGGGGAACCAGCCGGTCGAATGTCCCCTCGGTGGAGGCATCCACGGCTCACCAAAGACCATCACCCGGAGAAAAATATGGACAAACTAAGGTTTGACCCCCTAAGGGGGTCAAACCTTAGTTTTGGTGCTTTTTGGCCGGGTAGATGGAAATGGGGAATTATCTTGGCGTCTGAGACCGGTGGATTTAAAAGCACCTGCATGACGATCCCCAAGACCAATTTGCAAAGGCCCGGAGGGTGGCGCGCGACCGCACGACGTTTATACCTCCTTTGGTCACTGGGCCTGATGTGTCTGCTGCCCGTGGCCGCGCCGGCGGCAGAAGTCGCCGCGCAGCCTGGTTGGGTCGCGGCGGAGTATATCTTTGAAACCGCGCCGTTTCCCTCCTGCCACGCCTCGACCGTCGCGGAAACCCCGGCCGGTGAGTTGGTCGCGGCGTGGTTTGGGGGCAAGCACGAGAAGAATCCGGATGTGGGCATATGGGTGGCCCGCCGGGAAAGCGGCGGCTGGACCTCCCCGGTGGAAGTGGCCAACGGGGTGCAGCACGACGCCAAGCGGTATCCCTGCTGGAACCCGGTTTTGTTCCAAGCCCCCGAGCGCGGACCGCTGATGCTTTTTTACAAGGTGGGCCCCTCCCCACACTCTTGGTGGGGTATGCTGATCACCAGCGCCGATGGCGGGCGCACTTGGTCCGCCCAGCGCCGGTTGCCGGAGGACGTGATTGGTCCGGTGAAGAACAAACCCGTCCGCCTGCCCAACGGCGACTTGCTCTGCGGGGCGAGCACGGAGGACGGGGGTTGGCGGGTGCATTTCGAACGCACGCCCGATTTGGGACGCAGTTGGAGTCTCACCGAGCCGGTGAACCAAGCGCGGGAAATCGGCGCGATCCAACCCAGCATCCTCTTCCATCCGGATGGCCGGCTGTCCGCGGTCGGGCGGACGGAGCAGCGGCGGATTTTTGAAATCTGGTCATCCGACAAGGGGCGCACCTGGGGGCCGATGGTGCTGACCAGCCTGCCCAACCCGAATTCGGGCATCGACGCGGTGACCCTCCGCGACGGGCGCCAATTGCTCGTTTACAACCACACCAACTCCGCCCGCAGCCCGCTCAATGTGGCGGTGGCACCGGCGGACGGCCCATGGGGGGCGGCCCTGGTGCTGGAGGACCGGCCGGGCGGGGAGTTTTCGTATCCCGCGGTGATCCAAACAGCCGACGGCCGCGTGCATGTCGTTTACACTTGGGATCGCAAGCGGATCAAACACGTGGTGCTCGATCCCGCCCGGTTCCAAACCCGTCCCTTCGTGGACGGGCATTGGCCGCGCTGAGCCCCCCCCCGCGCGTCAACGCCAGAAGCCGGCCCCGGGGTCGCGCCGGAGGTTGCCATCGAGCCCCCGCCAAATCGGGGTGGGCTTGGCAACGTGATGCGTAACGCGTTTTTCCGGACTTTCAAAACTGAACAGGGAGTAATCGAACGGCTTCTGCCAAAAGGTGCCGCTGGCCAGCAGCCGCAAACGATGCCACATGACAAAGGCGGGCATGAACCGGCGGATGTATCCCGGCATCATGCCGTTGGTGACCTCCTTTTCCCGGATGGCGTTGGGTTTGAGGTTCATGTTGTCCCCCGTTTCGGCGAAGATGGAGGTGTAATACGGCACCACCCCGGCGCGCACCCCCTTGCGGGCCATGTCCATGAACCAATGCAGATCACCCAAATCGCGCCACTGGGTGTCAAAATAGAGATTGTGCCGCTCCAAGGCGCTCCGCCGGAGGAACGCCGCGCAAGTCAGGATGGGGAGGCGGACCCAGAGATGCTTTTCCTGGGGCAGGAGCGAGCGCCGATGGCACATGTAATTTCCGGCCGGAT
>CAIYZC010000345.1 GCA_903930565.1 uncultured Pedosphaera sp. | reverse complement strand
GGCGTCGCTGACGAAGCTGTAGCGGTGCAGGAGTACGGCGGGCACGATGTTGAGGGTCGCCGACTTGGTCGCCGTGCCGAGATTGTTGGCGACGGTGATGGAGTAGCTGCCGGCGTTGGTGGCGGCGAGGTTCGTGAGGGTGACGCCGGCGGTGGTGGCCCCGGCGATCGGGGTGCCGGCGAAGCTCCATTGGTAGGTCAACTGGCCGCCGACGGCGACAACCCCAAAGCTCACCGATTCCCCAAGGATCCCGGTCTGGTTGACCGGGGCCTGGGTGATGGCCGGGGGCGTGGCCTGGACGGTGATGGCCGCGCTGGTGGCGTTGACGCCACCGACCGAGGCGGTGATGGTCGCCGTGCCGCCATTGACGGCGGTGATCAAACCCGCGGCGTTGACGGTGACGATATTGGTGTTGCTGCTGGTGTAGGTCGCGATGCCGGTGAGGACGACCCCGGAGGCCTGCGGCACGCTGCCGGTGACCGTGGCCTGCTGGGTTTGGGAGCCCACCATGCTGTTCGTCGCGAGCGTGACGCTGAGCGTTTGAATGCTGGTGTTGGTGATGACCGTCGCGGGACCGGCGACGGCGCCGGCGGCAACATAGACCGGGGAGAGCGCGCCGTTCCAGATGCGGAATTCATTGATGGTGCCGTTGAATTGGGCATCCCCATACACGTCATTGCCGATCATGTTTTCGGTCGTGCCGTTGACGCCGCCGATGCCGCCGGGGCAGTAGGCGGTGCTGGGATAAGTGTGGGAGGCGATCAGCGCGCCATTGGCGTAGAGATTGCCCACGAGGGAGGAATTGTTGTAGGTCACCGTCAGGTACTGCTGGGCGCTGTTCGGGAAGAGGTAGGCGGACTGGAGGTCCACTTCGCCGCCGTTCGGCGTGAAGGCCACTTCGACCCGGCCGTTGTTGTTGCCGGGCTTGGTGATCAGGGCGAAGTTTTGGGAACCGCTGTTGCCGAAGTCCCATACTTCCGCCCAGGTCGTCGCGGCGTTCTGGGTGAGCCAGCACTCGACCGTGAGGGAGGTGGTGTTCGTGAGGATGCCGGCGGGCAGGGAAACGTAACCGGCGGTGCCGAAGCCGCCGCCCGCGCCGGGCAGGGTCAGGCCGTTGGCGATGGTGGCGGGATTGCCGGTCGTGGGGGCCACGAGGGTGCCATTGGCGCCGCTGACGGAGTCGGTGGCGTCGGCGATAAAGCGGTAGCGGTTCTGGAGGTATTGGGGGCTGACCGTGATCGGGCCGCTGGTGGCGTTGATACCGCCCACGGTGGCGCGAATGGTCGCGGTGCCGACGCCGACGCCGGTGATCAATCCGCCGCTGTTGACGCTGAGCACGGCGGGGTTGGAGCTGACCCAATTGGTCGCGTCCAAGGTGGCCGTGAGCGGCGTGGCTCCGGTTTGGGGCAGGGTCACGTTCACCATTCCTGGTTCGGTGCCGGTGATGACCACCGCCGGTCCGGCGGTGAGCGTGGCCGAAGTGGGGGTGAGATTGGTGATCAACGTGCCCGGCGGGGTGAGGGCCGTCGCGGCGAGGTAGCGTTGGGAAACCACTCCATTCCAAATGCGGAGTTCATACACGGTGCCGCTGAACTGCGCGTCGCCATATACGTCGTTGCCGATCATGTTTTGCGCGGTGCCATTGGCCCCGCCGATTTTGCCCGGGGTGTAGGTGGCGTTCGGGTACGTGTGGGTGGCGAGCAGCACGCCGTTGTCGTAAAGGTTGCCCACCAAGGTGCTGCTGTTGAAGGTCACCGCCACATACTGTTGGGTGCCGGTGGGCACGCGGAGGGCGGATTGCAAATCGACTTCTCCGCCGTTCGGGGTGAAGGCCACCTCCATGTTGTTCGCGTTGTTCAACGGATAAGGGATCAGCGCGAAATTCTGGCTGCCGCTGTTGCCAAAATCCCACAGCTCGGCCCAGCCGGTGGTCGAGTTTTGCGTGAACCAGGCTTCCACCGTGATGGAAGCCGTGTTGGTGAGCAGGCCACCGGGTAGGGAGACATAGCCGGCGGTGCCGTAGCCGCCGCCCGCGCCGGGCAGGTTCAGGCCGTTGGAAATGGTGGCCGCGGCGCCGGTCTTGGGGGCGACCAGGGTGCCGTTGGCGGTGCCGACGGAGTCCCGGGCGTCGCTGACGAAGCTGTAGCGGTGCACCAGGGTTTGGGCCGGGGCCAGGCCCGGCAGTGCGGCTAGAGCCAGCAGCAGGGCGGGCACGCGGGCGGAGGTTCGCCGCGCGGAGGCAAGCCACGCACGGCCGGTCATCAATCTCTTTCTATTACTTTGTCTCATAGGGTCGCTTTCGGTTTAGGTTCGCCAACGGCCCCCGCCGACTCCTTCATGCGTAAATCAAGGCGACGAACGAGGATGCCCTGCTGAAAATAAATGAAGCAGGCGGTCGGTTTGCGTGGCGAACGGCCGCCAGATTACCCTCTTTCGGAACCTGTTTCAAGCTGGAAAGGGGGCGGGTGGCCAGTGTTGGCCGGGATTCCCATTGCCAAATGACCGTACTGCGGCGCCAAAACGCCCGCAGTTAGCGCAGGTCCAACAACACCGCGGTGGTGTTGTCGCGGCCGTCCCGAGCGACGGCCGTCCGCACCAGATCCCCGGCGGCGCTATCGGTCGCGGAGGCTCCGAGGGGGACTTCCGCCAGTACTTCCGCCAATTGCTCCCGCGTGAACGCTTCGGTCAGGCCATCCGAGCAAATTAGAAAGCGGTCCCCCGGGGCGCAAGCCACCGTGCCGACCTGGGGGGTGACGAATTGGTTGCCGCCGCCCAACGCCTTCTGCAGGACATTCCGGCGCGGATGTTGCCGCGCTTCACGTTCATTGAGCTTGCCCTGCCGATAAAGCCAGCCCACGTGCGTATCGTCCTCCGTCAGTTGCCGCAGGGAGGCCGGCTCGCCGCGGCGGAGGTGGTAAAGACGGGTGTCGCCAATATGGCCGAAATGCAGCCGACCCGGCGTCAACCAAGCCAGCGTCAACGTGGTTTCCATGCCCGCGCACTCCGGGTAGCCGGAACCCAAAAACAAGAGTGCCCGGTGAATCTCAGCGAAAAGTTTCGTCAGCACGCCATCGGGTTCAGGGGCCGGGCGGTCGGGGCGGCGGGAAAAGGTCCGGGGCAGGAGCAGTTTGATCTTTTCGAGGGCGATGCGGCTGGCGTACTCGCCGGCCAGGGCGCCGCCCATGCCATCACTGACGGCGAACGCGAAATCGTGGGCGGCCATCCCGGCTTCCCCGGATTTGCCCAGGAGGTCGAGCTCCTGATCGTTGAAGCGCAGGCCCAGGAAGGAGTCCTCATTGTTGGGCCGCACCCGCCCCCGGTCGGACCAACCCTGCCACCGCAGGTCGAAGGCGCAGCGGGGGGGGGGCGGGGCGGCGGAATGATCAGTTGGGTTCATGGCGCGGGGGGCGGGGGTGGCACGGGGTCCGCCAGGCGGGTGGCAAACTCAAAATCGATGAGGCAGAAACGCCCGTCACTCGTCCGGTAGGTGACGTTGCGCATTTCCGGATCGTCGTGCCGCACGCCGTAGCGCTCCAATTCCGCAAACAATTCGCGTGCCCGCTCCGCGTCCAAGTGGTCCACCCGGCTGCCGCAATTGGTCGTGATGATCCGCAGCGTCTGCGGGTCGGCGTCCAGCAACCGGGGCACGAAGGGGCACTGCCGCGCCGCGAGGTGGCGCAGGACGCTGACTTCGCGGTCAAAGCGCTGGCGGGCGTCCGGACCGTGGTAGGTCTTGAAGACCCGCCCGTCGAACGACAATTGCACCGTGGAGCGCAGGGTGTCCTTAACGGAAAGCATCGTGGTTGGGACTATGCCCCCATTCGGCCTTGGGGGAAAGGATTGTTCCGCCTGCCGGTTCTTTATCACTTTGGGCAAAACGCGCCATCCGGCCGCCCGATATTCGCGCCGGCGCAGGGCGTGGGCGGAGGCAAATAATTTGCTAATTTCCGCCTGAGTAAAAGGAAATGCGCGGTGACCAAATTTTTCCTTTCGATGTGGCACCCCATCTGCTAATTGGTGGAGCGCTGACGAACCATGATGCTTTGAAGCGGCATTAACAATTAACAACATTCTACCAGAACCAACATGGCGAAATACAAACTCGAATATATCTGGCTGGACGGCTATGAACCCGTCGCCAACCTCCGCGGCAAGACCCAAGTCAAAGAATTTGACGCTTTCCCCACTTTGGAGCAATTGCCCATGTGGGGCTTCGACGGCAGCTCCACCCGCCAGGCGGAAGGTCACAGCTCGGATTGCATGCTCAAGCCGGTGGCGCTCTATCCCGATCCCACCAAGAAGAACGGCGTGCTCGTGATGTGCGAAGTCATGCAGCCGGACGGCAAGACCCCGCACGCCACCAACGCCCGCGCCACCATTCCTGATGATCCCGGGACTTGGTTCGGCTTTGAGCAGGAATACTTCCTGTATCGCGACGGCGTCCCCCTCGGTTTCCCCGGCAACGGCGGCTATCCTTATCCCCAGGGCAAGTACTACACGGGTGTGGGCTATGAAAACGTGGGCGAAATCGCCCGCGAAATCGTGGACACCCATTTGGAGATCTGCTTGGAAGCCGGCATCAACCACGAAGGCATCAACGCCGAAGTGGCCAAAGGGCAATGGGAATTCCAAGTCTTCGGCAAGGGCTCCAAAACCGCCGCCGACCAAGTCTGGATGGCCCGCTATCTCCTGGCGCGCCTCTGCGAAAAATACGAAGTCACCGTGGTCTGGCACTGCAAACCCCTCGGCAAGGACGTGGACTGGAACGGTTCGGGCATGCACTCCAACTTCTCGACCAAGTACATGCGCGAAATCGGCGGCAAAGCCTATTTCGAAGCCCTCATGGCTGCGTTCGACAAGTACAAGAACGAACATATTGCCGTTTACGGCCCCGACAACCATCTTCGCCTCACCGGGTTGCACGAAACCCAGTCGATCGACAAGTTCAACTACGGCATCGCGAACCGCGGCGCCTCCGTCCGCGTGCCGCACAGCTTCGTCAACAACGGCTACAAGGGTTACTTGGAAGACCGCCGGCCCAATTCGCAGGGCGACCCGTACAAGATCGCCGGCCGCATCCTGCAGACCATCGCCACGGTGCCCCTGCCGGCCTGAGTCGACCACTGATTTCGGGCCCCGGCTTTAAGGAAATCCCGTGAGGTTTCCAAGCCCCGCGCCCGGGAGTATTTCGCGCCCGTTCCCCTTTGCCGGGGGACGGGCGTTTATGTTTTGGCGGGCGCGCCGCAGCGCGGTGCGCCCGCGCGCATTTTCTCATCGCGGTTTCCCCCACGGTCCCTATACTGGCCGCGTTACCGAACGAGCCTCCGTGCGGCCGTGCCGCGCGGGCGCCCAAAATCCAAAATGTGCGTATGAAAATCACTTGGTTCGGAAGCGTCGGCGGGCGGCTGGCGGCGCTGCTGGCGATGGGCTGGCTTGCCGCCGGGGCCGCCGGCGAGGAGACTTTAACCCTGCATCCGCGTTCCCGCAGCGAGGTGGTCCCGGGTGGCGGGGACTGGCGGGCGGTGGAGCGCACGGTCCAATGGGAACCGCGCAAGACGGCCCTCGTTATCTGCGACATGTGGAATGAGCATTGGTGCAAGGGCGCCACGGCGCGGGTTGCCGAAATGGCCCCGCGCATGAACCAAGTCGTGGAGGAGGCCCGCCGCCGGGGGGTGTTCATCATTCACTGCCCGAGCGACACCATGAAATACTATGCGGGCACGCCCCAACGCCAATTGGCGGTGGCCGCCCCGAAGGTTACCCCGCGGTTGCCGTTGCAGAACTGGGTCGGACTCGACTCCGCCCGGGAGGGCAAACTGCCGATCGACGATTCGGACGGCGGTTGCGATGACGAACCGCAATGCGCCACCGGCGGTCCCTGGCGCCACCAAATCGACGCGCTCCGCATCGCCGAGGGCGACGCCATCACCGATTCCGCCGAAGCGTATTACCTGATGGAACAGCGCGGGATTGAAAACGTCATCGTCATGGGGGTGCACGGGAACATGTGCGTGCTGGGGCGGCCGTTCGCGGTGCGGCAAATGGTGGGGCAGGGGAAGCGCGTCCTGCTCATGCGGGACATGATCGACACCATGTACAACTCCCGCAAAGCCCCGTACGTGAGCCACTTTGCGGGCACGGATTTGATCGTGGAGCATATGGAGCGGTATTGGTGCGCCTCCATCACCAGCACGGATTTTCTCGGCGGCGAGCCCTTTCACTTCGCCGCCGACACCCGGCCCCACGTGGTTTTCATCATCGGGGAGAATGAATACCACACTTGGGAGACGCTGCCGGAATTCGCCGGGTCCGAATTGGATTGGCGCGGCTTCCGTTGTTCCTTCGTCATGGCCAGCCCCGACGTGAAGGACAATGTCTTCACCAATTACGCCGCCATCCGGGAGGCCGACGTATTGGTGCTGAGCGCCCGCCGGCGGACGCCGCCGAAAGAAATGCTGGCGTTGATCCGCGCGCATCTGGCCGCGGGCAAGCCGCTGGTCGGGTTGCGCACGGCCAGCCACGCCTTCGGGGCGGAGCCGGCCGACGACGCCCATGAAGGTTGGAATAATTTTGATATCGAGGTCCTCGGTGGCAATTATCTGGGGCACTATCGGAACGGGGAACCCAGCGGGGCCGATACGGTGGTCCGCCTGGGCGGGAACCCGCCCGCCGAGGGAGCCGCCGTGCTGACGGGGGTGGGCACAAATTCCTTCATTTCCCATGGCTCGCTCTACAAATACAAAAACCTGGCCCCCACCGTCACCCCGTTGGCCACCGGCCAGGTGACGGGCGCGCCGGAAATTGAACCGGTGGCGTGGCTGAACACCGGCGCGGGCCGACGGGTGTTTTACACTTCACTCGGCGCCCCGGGCGACTTTCAGGAAGTCCGTTTCCGCCGGCTGCTGTTCAATGGGATTTGTTGGGCGCTTCAGCGCCCGATTCCCGCGAACTGGGTGCCCCGCCCCGCCGGGCCCACGGGCAAAGTGGCGATGACTCCTGCCGCACCGTCCGCCCCGGTGGGGACCGGCACGAACGGGCTCGCGCCGGCGGAGGCATTGAAGACTTTTACCGTCCCGGACGATTTGGCTTGGGACCAGGTGTTGGCGGAACCGGCCGTGCGTCAACCGGTGTTCATGAATTTCGATGAGCGCGGCCGGCTCTGGGTTGTGGAATACCTCCAATATCCCCAGCCCGCCGGGTTGAAGCTACTGAGCCGGGACAGTGTCTGGCGCGCCGTGTACGACCGCGTTCCGCCGCCACCGCCGCATCACTTTCCGGGGGCCGACCGGATTTCGATTTACGAGGACGTCAATCGGAACGGGCGTTTTGAGAAACACACCGTGTTTCGCGACGGTTTGAACATCGTCACGTCCGTGGTCCGCGGACGGGGCGGAGTCTGGGTGTTGAATCCCCCCTACCTGTTGTTTTACGCGGACCGCAACAACGACGACATCCCGGACGGCGACCCGGAAGTCCGGTTGGCGGGGTTCGGTTTGGAGGACACCCATTCAGTGGTCAATAGTTTGCGCTGGGGCCCGGACGGCTGGCTTTACGGTTGCCAGGGCAGCACGGTCACGGCGGCGGTGCTGCGTCCCGGCCAGGACGAGGCCCCGATTGCCCGCACCATGGGGCAGCAGATTTGGCGTTACCATCCCGAGTACCGGGAGTTTGAGGTGTTCGCCGAGGGCGGGGGCAACGCTTTTGGCTGCGAAATCGACGCCCAAGGCCGCGTCTTCTCCGGCCACAATGGCGGCAACACCCGCGGCTTCCATTACCAGCAGGGCGCCTATTTGCAAAAGGGGTTCGAGAAGCACGGTCCGCTCTCCAACCCGTACGCTTTCGGCTATTTTCCGCCCATGGCCCATGCGGCCGTGGAGCGTTTCACGCATAATTTCATCATTTACGACGGGGGCGCGCTCCCCGCCCCCTACCAAGGCAACCTCTTTGGCGTGGAACCTTTGCAGGGCCGGGTCGTGCGCAGCCAAATCACGCCGGTGGGCGACACGTTCCAAACCGTGGATTTGGACCATCCCGTCATCACCACGGACCGCAGCTTTCGCCCGGTGGACATCAAGGTGGGACCGGACGGCGCCATTTATGTCGCGGATTGGTACGACCCGCAGATTGCCCATGATCGCAATGAGGCGACCGGGGTGGACAAGAGCAACGGCCGCATCTACCGCCTGCGCGCCCGCAATGCCCCCGCCGCGCCCGTCTTTGATCTCGCGCGGTTCAGCGGCACGGAATTGATCCAACTCCTGGGGCATACGAACAAATGGTTCCGGCAGGAGGCGCTCCGCGTTTTGGGGGACCGCAGGGACGCCTCCCTCATCCCCGCGCTGCGCGGGTTGGTGCGGGATAACCCCGGGCAACTGGCGCTGGACGCCTTGTGGGCCTTGAACCTGAGCGGGGGCTTGGACGACGGCACCGCCCGGGAAACCTTGGAACATGCGAATCCCCAGGTCCGCCTTTGGACCGCCCGCCTGCTGGGCGACCGGCGTTTTGTACCCGCCTTGGCCGGGAAGTTGGTGGAGCTGGCCGGGCGGGAGCCGGAGATCGAAGTGCGCGCCCAACTGGCCTCCACCGCCAAGCGGCTGCTCCCCGCCGGGGCGGGATTGGCGTTGACCCGCGCGCTGGCCGCCCGCTCGGAGGACGCGGCGGACCCGCGGATTCCGCTGCTGCTGTGGTGGGCCATCGAAACCCATTGTGAAACGCAGCGCGTCGCCGTGGTGGACTTGTTCCGGGACCCGGCCTTTTGGCGCCTGCCCTTGGTGCGCGACCACTTGCTCAGCCGGACCATGCGGCGCTTCGCCCAGCCCGGCACCCGGCGCGACTGGCTCGTGTGCGCCGAATTGCTGCGGCTCTCACCATCGGCGGAAACGACCGCCCGATTGGTGTCCGGGTTTGAGGAAGCCCTCAAGGGCCGCTCCCAAATCGCTTTGCCGGACGAATTGCTCACCGCCCTCGCCGCTGCGGGCGCGAACTCCGTGGAACTGGGCGTGCGGCGCGGTGACGCCACCGCCGTGGCCGGGGCATTGCAAACCGTGGCCGACCGCACGGCGCCGGTGGAGCAGCGCCGCCATTTCCTTGAATTATTGGGCGCGGGCCGACCGCCCGGCGCGCTGCCGGTGTTGCTGAATTTGGTCACCGATCCCGGGGCGCCGGAGTTGTTGCCCGCGGTCTTCGCCGCCCTGCGCGCGCAGGACGATCCGGCGGTCGCCGAAACGGTCCTGGCGCATTGGTCCGCCTGGGCGCCGGTGAACCGCGGCGCGGCCTTGGAATTGCTCGCCAGTCGCGCCCCTTGGGTGCGCGCTTTGCTGGCCGCCGCCGCCACCCAAAAAATCCCCGCGGCCGAAGTGTCCAGCGAAGCCGTCCGCCGCTTGCGTTTGTTCGCCGATCCGGCCATTGCCGACGCGGTGAATCGCGCCTGGGGCAAACCCGACATTTCACCGAGCGGCGAATTGCAGGAGCACGCCCGGCAGTTCGCCGACGTGATCCGTCGGGGCGCGGGGGATCCCTACGCGGGGCGCACTTTGTTCACGGCCACCTGCGGGGCGTGCCACCAATTGTACGGCCTCGGCGGCCGCATCGGGCCGGACCTCACCCCGTACCCGCGCTCCGATCTCGACACCTTGCTGCCGAACATCGTCAACCCGAGCGCACAAATCCGGGAAGGCTACGAAAACTACCTGGTCACCACCCGGGACGGGCGCTCCCTGTCCGGCTTTTTGGCGGACAGCGATCGCCAGGTCATTGTGCTCCGCGGCCTGGACGGCGCGGATCAAGTCCTGCCCCGCACGGAGCTCCTCGAATTCAAAACCACCGGCGTTTCCCTCATGCCCGAAGGTCTGTTGGAGGCGTTGAACGAAAACCAATTGCGCGATCTGTTCGCTTATCTGCGCAGCAGCCAACCCTTGGTCGGTTCCCCGCCGAAACCTTAAACCATCATGCTGCCGCCGCCCACCGCCCCCGCTCCTGCCACCGGTGCGCCCGCCGCTGCGGTGCGCCTCACGCGCGCCCAGTGGTTGGTGCTGCTGGCCTCCTTCCTCGGTTGGTTGTTCGACGGCTTTGAGCAGGGGCTCTTTCCGCTGATCGCCCGGCCAGCCTTGCAGAGCATGCTGGCCGGTCCCGGCGCCAATGACAGTCTTGTCGGCGCCTGGCTGGGCGAAATCACCGCCTGTTTCCTCGTCGGCGCCGCGCTCGGCGGCTTGACTTTCGGTTGGTTGGGCGATCGCATCGGCCGCGTCCGGGCCATGTCCCTGAGCATTCTCACGTATTCCCTGCTCACCGGCGCGGGCTACTTCGTGCACACCCCGTGGGAATTGGGAGTGGTGCGGTTCGCTTCCGCCCTGGGCATGGGTGGTCAATGGTCCCTCGGGGTGGCGTTGGTCATGGAATGCTGGCCGGAGAAATGGCGCCCCTGGCTCGCCGGGGTGATGGGGATCGGCGCCAACATCGGGTTTTTGTTGGTCGGTTTCACGGCGCGCCTGCACCACGTCACCGTGGACTCCTGGCGGTGGATGATGCTCGTCGGCGCGGTGCCGGCGCTGCTGGTCTGCTTCATCGTCGCCCTGGTGCCCGAGTCCAATCGTTGGCGGCGCGCGTCCGGCGCGGGGCGGGTCAACCCTTTGCGCGAAGTTTTTTCCGGCGGCATGTTGCGCACCACGCTGTTGGGTATGGGCTTGGCCGCCATCGCCCTCATGGGCACCTGGGGGTCGGTGCAGTGGCTGCCCACCTGGGCCGACCAACTCGCGGGCAAGATCAATCCGTCCGCCAAGGCCGATACGCAAATGCTGTCGGCGCTCGGGGCGATCACCGGCGCTTGGTGCGCCCCCCTGATTGGCGCGCGGTTGGGGCGCCGGCCGGCGTATTCCCTGCTCTGTCTCGCTTCCTGCGGCTTTTGTGCCCTGTTGTTCCGCACGGTGCATGAATACGGGCCGGTGTTCCTGGGGTTGACCTTTCTCGTCGGGGCATCCACGGCTTCGTTTTACGGCTGGTTCCCCTTGTATTTTCCCGAGCTTTTTCCCACGCGGGTGCGCGCGACAGGGCAGGGGTTGTGCTACAACACCGGCCGCATTCTGGCGGCGGTCGGCGCGCTGACCCAGGGGCAATTGGTGGGTTATTTCGGCGGGAGTTACGCCCGTGCGGGCGCTCTGATCACGCTCATTTATTTGGCCGGCCTAGTGCTCATCCAATTCGCCCCCGAAACCAAGGGGCGGCCGTTGCCTGAATAACCCATCATTCCAATATGATCCAACATTCCACCGACCTGCGCGTGACGGGTTGCGAACTCCACTATTTGTCGCTGCAGACCCGGATGCCCTTGAAATTCGGCCCGGAGACCCTCACGGATGTGACTTGCGCCCGGGTGCGCGTCCGGATCGAACCCCGGGCCGGCGCCCGGGCGGAAGGGTGGGGGGAGACCCCGCTCAGTGTGCAGTGGGTTTGGCCGGGCGCCCTCACCTATGCGGAACGCCG
>CAIYZC010000344.1 GCA_903930565.1 uncultured Pedosphaera sp. | reverse complement strand
TGCCGGACACCGCCTTTGCCTTTCCCCGCAGCCGCAAGGAGCCGATGACGGATGCGACGCATGTGCGCGACGCAATGGCGCGTTTCAACCAGGTCGGCCAGGTTACGGACGCCGAACGAAACTTGGCGTTCGCGAATTTGCAAAGCGCCGCCGGGCACTTTGCCATTGAGATGAAGGAAACGAACTGGCGTCAGTTTGGGGCGGCCTAAGACACGCCCATCGTTCCCGCACCGGCTTTTCCGCCCCGAGCGGCGGGCGCCGGGGCGGTTCAGGCGACCGCACCGGCCCCGGGCCCGCTTTGGGGCGGTATCGATTTGCGTTCCGCGCTCAGGGATGTTTCTTGGCGGCGAGCGCTTTTTCCACCGTGCCCGCCAGGTCCTTCCCGCGCAAGGAGTCGCCCGTGGCGAGGATCACGCCGGTGTCGCCATCGACCAGATAAGCGCGGGGAATGGAGTCCACATTGTAGAGTTTCGCAATGCGGGCCTGCCAAAAATTGCCGTCGTAAATCTGGGGCCAGGGCATTTGGTTGGCCTTGGTGAATTGGGCCAATTTCTCGCCCGCGTCCTTTTGATCCAGACTGATGCCGAGAACTTCCAAGCCCAGGGGATGATACTTCGTGTACGCGGCGGTCAGGTTCGGCAGTTCCGCCTTGCAGGGGCCGCACCAGGTGGCCCAGAAGTCCAGCATCACGACCTTGCCCGGGTAGCCCGTTGGGAAATTGACCGCCGTGCCGGCGGTGTCTTGGTCCGCGAATTTCAAGGCCGGTTTCCCGGCGCTCAAATCGGCGGGCGGGGGGATTTCCGCCACCGTTTTGGCGGATTTGACCACGGCGAAAGCGTCACCCGCGGCGGTGAGGCCCTGGATTTCGTAGGTGGTGCCGGCCACGTTGAAAGGTTGCGCGACGTCGAAGGCCTCCCAGTGCCCGTCAAACCGGCCGTCGTCATTGAGATCGATCAGCAGGCTCTTGACGCCCGGGCGCGCCCGGAAATCGCCGGTGCCGTCGTCGGTCAACAGGGCAACATGGGTTTGGTCCCCGAGGCGGAGCTTACCGGAACGGGCGTAGTCGCTGTAATACAGCAAAGTGGACGCGAGGGCGGCCCGTTGGGGGTCCGTCTTGTCAAAGCGATAGAAATTGAAATGGGCGGGCCGGGTTTCGCCCCCCAATTTTAACTGGACGGTCCCGTCCCCGAGGTACATGACCGTGGCCTTGCCGCCGGCTTGATTGGTGCGGGGCTTCCAGGATTCCAGCGGGTCGTTCGCGACGGCGCCGCCCGCCGTGGCGTCCACGAACAGGCGGGCGGGTTGGTCGGCGGGTTCGTCGAGGACGATAAAATAAGTGGTGGGAGCGTTGGTGGGCCCGAGCTTGAGCTCGCCATACAGCGGGGCGGTGAGCTTTTCCGGCAGCTTGGTCAGCCCGGCCGGGCGATTGGTCGAGAGGGTGAGGCGTTGGGGCCGGTAGTAGCCCACTTGCTTGACCCCGCCGGTGGCGAGCCAGTCCATTTTTATGTCTTCGGCACGGAGGCCGGGCGACAGGAGCAGCGCGAAGGTGGTGAGCGCGCGGGCGGTGAGTTGGAGTTTCATAGGGGGAGGTAACGGACGTAAGCGACGGCGGAGTGGAGGGGCGGGAGCGACGGAAAACTTCCGGCGGGCGCCGGTGCGGGCCGAGCCCGTCCGGGGCGGGCGACGGTCGGCGGGTCGAAAAAAAATGCCCGGTCAAGTTTCATGGATGGGAGCCATTCACTTGGGACTCAATCTAGATCGCCCGGCGGCCGTGTCAAACCAAACCGACGGCGCGTTGGCCCCGATCCGCCCCACCGGATATCCCCCGGTTTGCAAAACCCGGGTTAGGGTTTATTTTGCCGCCGATAAGGCGGCGCCCGGGGCGCGGCCGGGTCGGGCAAGAAAGGGCCGGGATTGGACAATCGCCATCCGGTTCGCCCGGTCAAGATGGACTATGTTGGATTAGAGCCGGGGAACCAGTGCCGGCCGGATGGAACCGGTCGGTCGGCGAACCAAAGAACGGAAAGACCAAAAAGACTTATGCAACTCGACCGATTCACCACCAAAGCGCAAGCGGCGCTGCAGGGGGCGCAACGGATCGCCCAGGAACACGCCAATCAGGAAATCGAAGGCGAACATCTCCTCGCCGCCCTGTTGGAACCCGAGGACGGATTGATCCGGCCGCTGCTCCAAAAACTGGGCGTACCCGTCCCCCAGCTGGTAGCGGAAGTCGCCCAAGCGATCGCGCGGCGGGTGAAGGTGCAGGGCACCGCGGCGACGGAAGCTTTTCCGGGCAAGGATTTGCAGCGGGCGCTGACGGCGGCGGAAAGCCAGGCGGCGAAACTGAAGGACGATTACGTGAGCACCGAGCACCTGCTGCTCGGTCTGCTGGCCGAACCCAGTCCGGCGCTGAAGAAACTCTGGCAAAGCCACGGCGTGAAAGCGCCCGAAGTGCTCAAAGCCCTCGCCGAGCTGCGCGGCAACCAACGCGTGACCGACCCGAATCCGGAAGACAAATTCCAAGCTTTGGAAAAATACGGCCGGGACCTCACCGCTCTGGCGCGCGCCGGCAAGATTGATCCCGTGATCGGCCGGGATGAGGAGATTCGCCGGGTCATGCAGGTGCTCACCCGGCGGACCAAGAACAACCCGGTGCTGATCGGCGAACCCGGCGTGGGCAAAACGGCCATCGCGGAAGGACTGGCCCGCCGCATTATCAGCGGCGACGTGCCGGAATCGCTCAAGAACAAAAAGTTGGTGGCCTTGGATTTGGGCGCGATGATCGCCGGCGCGAAATTTCGCGGCGAGTTTGAGGACCGTTTGAAAGCGTTCCTCAAGGAAATCACGGCGAGCGAGGGACGGGTGATTCTCTTCATCGACGAGCTGCACACGCTCGTGGGCGCCGGGGCGGCGGAGGGCGCGGCGGACGCGGCGAACATGCTCAAACCGCAACTCGCCCGCGGCGAACTGCGCTGCATCGGCGCGACCACGCTGGACGAGTACCGCAAGCACATCGAGAAGGACCCGGCGCTGGAACGCCGCTTCCAGCCGGTGATGGTGCTCGAACCCACCGTCGCCGCGACGATCGCGATCCTGCGCGGGTTGAAGGAACGGTACGAAGTTCACCATGGGGTGCGCATCCAAGACGCGGCGCTGGTCGCGGCGGCGACGTTGTCGCACCGCTACATCACGGACCGCTTCCTGCCGGACAAGGCGGTGGACCTCATGGATGAGGCCGCCTCGCGCCTGCGCATGGAACTGGATTCCATGCCCACGGAAGTGGACCAGTTGGAGCGCCAGATTCAGCAGTTGGAGATCGAGCAGGCCGCGATGCGCAAAGAAAAGGACGAGGCCTCGCGCGAACGCCTGAAAAAGCTGGAAAAGGAATTGGCCAATCTCAAGGAACAAGCGAGCCGGCTCAAGGCGCAGTGGCAGAACGAAAAGGCCGCCATCAATGCGGTCAGCATCATCAACGCCCAATTGGAGGAGGTGCGGCAGGAGGAGGAAAAGGCCCGCCGCGTGGGCGATCTCAAGCTGGCGGCCGAGATCCAGTACGGCCGCGTGCCGGAATTGCAGCGCAAATTGGCGGCCGCCCAGAAGGCCGGCCAGGACCAGGGCCCGGGCAAGCGGCTGCTCAACGAGGAAGTGACCGAGGAGGACATCGCCCAGGTCGTCGCGGCGTGGACCGGCATTCCGGTCAACCGCATGTTGGAGGGGGAGCGCGCCAAGCTGTTGCACATGGAGGAACGTTTGCAAAAGCGGGTCATCGGCCAGTCCGAGGCCGTCACCGCCGTGGCCAATGCCGTGCGCCGCTCGCGGAGCGGTTTGCAGGATCCCAACCGCCCGGTCGGGTCGTTCATTTTCCTCGGGCCGACTGGTGTGGGCAAAACCGAGCTGGCCCGCGCCCTGGCGGAGTTCCTGTTCGACGACGAAAACGCGCTCACGCGCATCGACATGAGCGAGTACATGGAGAAGCACGCGGTGGCCCGCTTGATCGGCGCGCCCCCGGGCTATGTGGGGTACGAGGAAGGCGGCCAGTTGAGTGAAGCGGTCCGCCGCCGGCCCTACGGGGTCCTGCTCTTCGACGAAATCGAGAAGGCCCACGCCGACGTGTTCAACATCCTGCTCCAAGTTTTGGATGACGGCCGCCTCACCGACGGCCAAGGGCGGACCGTGGATTTCAAGAACACGATCATCATCATGACGAGCAACCTGGGTTCCGCGATCATCCAGGAGTACTTCGCCGCGGGCAAAAGGAACGGGAGCGGACTGGCGGAGATGGAGCGGCGCGTGCGGCAGGAATTGCAGCGCCATTTCCGGCCGGAATTCCTGAACCGCATTGATGACAGCATTATCTTCCACAGCCTCAGCGAGGAGCAACTGGGGGCGATTGTGGAGGTGCAACTGGGGCGGTTGGCGGGACGGTTGGCCGCGCAGCAGCTCAAGTTGGAGTTGGATCCCGCCGCGAAGGCCCTGCTCGCCCGCGAAGGTTACGACCCGCAATTCGGCGCCCGGCCGCTCAAACGCACCATCCAGGAGCTGCTCCTGGACCCGTTGGCGCTGAAGGTGCTGGCGGGGGAATTCAAGCCCGGCGACCGTTTGCTGGGCACGGTGAAGGACGGCGCCTTGGTGGTCAACAAAGCCTGAGTTTCGGCCGCCGCCCCGGTTTGGGTGGGCGGTGCCCGAACCGGGGCCGGCGGTTAGGGCAACCGGGCCTCGATCTCGCGCAGCGCAGCGATGGTCTCCGGGGCGCCGGGGCCGGCGGAGCGTTGGAGGTGCAGGGCTTGGAACCCGGCGGCGCGGGCGCCGGCGTAATCGCGGTCCCGGCAATCGCCGACGTGGAGGATGTGTTCGGGCGGCCGGCCGAACCGGCGGGCGGCTTCGCCGAAAATGACGGGGGAAGGTTTGGGAAAACCGACGTTGCAGGACACGACCACCACCTCAAAATAGCGGTGCAGGTCGAGGCGTTCCAAGAGGGGGACGAGGCGTTCGTCCCAGTTGGAGATCACGCCGAGATCCAGGCCGCGGCCCGCGAGGGCGTCGAGCGTCGCCAAGGCGTCCTCCGCGAGCCGCCAGGCGCGCGGCTCGCGGAACTCGTCGTAGAGTTCGGGGAAGAAGGATTGGCTGGGCGGGGTGGGCGCGAAACCGGCGAAGGTGCGGTCCACGAGGGCGGCCCATTCCGCGCGGGTGTGGTGAAACTCGCCCATTTGCCGCCAAGCGACGGCAAAAGCTCGGTCCAACTCCGCGGCCGGCACCACCAGCCCGTGGCGGGCCGCGACGCGGGCATAGGCGGCGCCGACCGAGGGCCAGGGGTGCAACAGCGTGCCCCCGACGTCGAGGGTCACGGCGGTGATGGGCGGCGCCAGTTTCATGGACCCGTCGGCTAAAACACGCGGTTGCGGACGGGCGGCGGGGGCGGGCCGAGACCCTTGCGCACCCGGGCGGGGGCGTTGGTGGGGGCCGCCGCGGTGGTGGGCGCCGGGGCATTGGTGATGACAGGTGGCGCCGGGATCGCGGGGGTGGCGGGCGGCGCTTGAATCACCCGCGGCGGGGCCGGGGCGGGAGCGGGGGGATCGGTGGGCGGGGCCCCGGAGGCGATGTTCAGTTCCCGCACCAGGAAAGCCCAACGGTCGGCGGTCTCCTCGATCAATTTGGCGGTGGGTTTGCCGGCGCCGTGGCCGGCGCGGGTTTCGACCCGGATCAAGACCGGGGCGGGCCCGGCCTGGGCCACTTGCAGGGTGGCGGCGAACTTGAAACTGTGCGCGGGAACCACGCGGTCGTCGTGGTCGCCGGTGGTGACGAGGGTGGCGGGATAACGGGTGCCCGGCTTGATTTGGTGCAAGGGGGAGTAGGCGTAAAGATAAGGAAAGTCCTCCGCATTGTCCGCCGAGCCGTAATCAGACGTCCACGCCCAGCCGATGGTGAACTTGTGGAACCGGAGCATGTCCATGACGCCGACGGCGGGCAGGGCGGCGCCAAACAGTTCGGGCCGCTGGGTGAGGCAGGCGCCGACGAGGAGTCCGCCGTTGCTGCCGCCGCCAATGGCGAGGCGCTCCGGGCGGGTGTATTTTTCGGCCACCAGCCATTCGGCCGCCGCGATGAAATCATCGAACACGTTTTGTTTGTTGTGCCCCATGCCGGCTTGATGCCATTCCCGGCCGTATTCGCCGCCCCCGCGCAAGTTGGCCTGGGCGTACACGCCCCCCATCTCCAGCCACACCAGGTTGGCGGGGCTGAAGGCGGGCGGGAGACTGATGTCGAAGCCCCCGTAGCCGTAAAGGTAGACGGGATTCGCGCCGTTGAGCTCCAAGCCTTTGCGCGCGGTGAGGAACATCGGGATGCGGGTGCCGTCTTTGCTGGGATAGAACACCTGGCGGGTCTCGAACTCCGCGGGGTTGAAGTCGACGCGGGGTTGCCGGAAAATCGTGCTGACGCCGGTGGCCAGATCATAGCGATAGATGGTCGTCGGCCGGGTGAAGCCGGTGAAGGAATAAAACGTCTCGTGGTCGTTTTGGTGGCCGCCGAAGCCCGCCGCGCTCCCCAAGCCGGGCAGATCAACGGCCCGCACGAACGCGCCCGCCAGGGTGTGAACGCGCACTTCCGAATGGGCGTCGCGGAGGTAGTTGAGAATGAGCTGGTCGTTGACCAAGCTGACCGACTGGAGCCGGTCGGCGGTTTGCGGGATGATTTCCCGCCACGCGGCCGGTTCGGGTTTGGCCGTGTCGATGGCGATGACGCGGCCGCGGGGCGCCTGCAGGTCCGTGCGAAAGTAAAACACGCCGCCCGTGTTCCCAATAATGTGGTAGGAAGCGTCGAAGGCGGTCAGCAATTCCACCACCGGCGCGTTGGCGGCCTGCAGGTCGCGGTAGAAAACCCGGTTGCGGGTGTCCGTGCCCTGGGAAACGTGGATGATGAGGAAACGACCGTCGTCCGTCACCTCGGCGCCATAGCCCCATTCCTTTTGGTCGGGGCGTTCATAGACCAGGGAATCGGCGGCTTGGGGGGTGCCCAGGCGGTGGTAGTAGAGCTTTTGGTGGTAATTGACGCCGGTGAGCGACTGGTTGGCGGCGGGTTCGTCGTAGCGGCTGTAAAAGAAGCCCTGGTTGTCGCGGGTCCACGCGGCAGCGGAGAACTTGACCCACTGCAGGAGGTCCGGCAGGTCGGCGCCGGTCGCCACGTCCCGCACCTTCCACTCCTGCCAGTCCGAGCCCGCGCGGGCGAGGCCATAGGCGAAGAGTTTGCCGTTGGGGCTGACGCGGTAATCGGTCAACGCGACGGTGCCATCGGGGGAAAGTCGGTTGGGGTCGAGGAACAGTTTCGGTTCGGCGGCCAGGTTCTCCAGGAGGTAGAGGACGTTTTGGTTTTGCAGGCCATCGTTGCGGCTGAGGAAATAGCGCCCGCCCTCTTGAACGGGCACGCCAAAGCGTTCGTAGTTCCACAGTTTGGTGAGCCGGTTGCTGATGGCCGTGCGCTCGGGGATGCGGCCGAGGTAATCGAAGGTGAGGCGGTTCTGCGCCTCGACCCAGGCCTTGGTGGCCGGGGAATTGTCGTCTTCCAACCAGCGGTACGGATCGGCGACCAGGGTGCCGTGGTAGTTGTCCACTTGGTTCGTGCGGGTGGCGGGGGGGTAGTAGAGCACAATCTGGGGCGCCGGGGCTTGGACCGGCGCTGGGACGGGGGTCGGGGCGGGGGGGATGGCGGTGGCCGGCACGGCGGCGGCCGGGGGCGGGGTGCCGGGGGCGGGAGCCGCCGGGGTGCCGGGCGGTTCTTCCGTCACACAGCCATTGACCAGCACCAAGGCGAGGCCGGCCCAGAGGCCGGACCGGCGGCGGGCGGTCAAGGCCGCCGGGAATTGCCAATTTCGTTTCATGTGTTCAAGCGGTCCAATCATTCAAACCACGTTCGTCTAAGGCCGGCGGCGGGACCACGCCCAGCCGCTCCAAGGCCTCGCCGATCAACTGCAGCGACCCGGCCACCAGCACGAGTGGCTCGGTCGCGGTCGCCGCCAGCCCCGCGGCCAGGGAGTCCGCGCACTCGGGCGGGGGCCCGCCGGGAAGCAAATCCCGGCAAACCGCGGCCAGCGCGGCGGGGGCCGCGCCCCGCCGCCCCGCCACGGGAACCAACACCACCCGGGCGGCGAGCGGCAGCAATTCGCGGCAGATGCCCGTGGCATCCTTGTCGCGCAGCAGTCCGAGTACCAAAGTCAACCGTGCGTCCGCAAAGCCGTCGGTCAGCGCCGCCCGAAGCGCGACCGCCCCGGCGGCGTTGTGCGCGCCGTCCAATAAAATCCGTCCCCGGCCGTCCGGCCGGACCACCACTTGGAGGCGTCCCGGCCAAAGGGCCGCGGCCAAACCCGTCCGCAGGGCTGCTGCCGACACGGGCAGCACGGGAGCCAGCGCCCGCAGGGTAGCGCAGGCGAGGCCCGCATTCAATCGTTGATGGGCGCCGGGGAGCGGCAGGTCCCGCCCGGCGAGGGCCGGATCTTCGGGCGCCCCGGGTGTCACTTGGTGGAACGGCGCGGAGCGGGCCCGGGCGGCCGCGCGCAGGACCCGCAGCGCCGTCGGTTCGGTGGCCGCGGTGAAAACGGGAACGCCCGGTTTGATAATGCCCGCCTTCTCGGCGGCGATCCGTTCCAAGGAGCCCCCCAACCAGGCTTCGTGATCGGCTTGGACGTTGGTGATGATGGCGGCCAGCGGGGTGACGATATTGGTCGCGTCCAGGCGCCCGCCCAAGCCCGTCTCCCAGACGACCACCTCGCAACCGACGGCGGCGAAATGCGTCAAGGCCAGCACGGTCAGCAACTCGAACAGCGTGGGCTGTTCGGCCGCGGGCACCGGGCGGAGCAGTTCCCGCAAGGCACTCAGCCGGGCGGCGAAATCCGCGGGGGAGATCGGTTCGCCGTCCACCTGGATGCGTTCGCGGACGGTGACCAAGTGGGGGGAGGTGTACAAGCCGACCCGCAGGCCGGCCGCCTGCAGGCACGCGGCGAGAAAAGCGCAAACGGAGCCCTTGCCATTGGTGCCCGCCACATGCAGAAAGCGCAAACCGCGTTCGGGGTGGCCGCAGCGCGCCGCCAAGGCTTGGGTGGCGGTCAGGCCGAAGCGGGCGCCCCCCGTTTGGCGGTCGCGCAAATAGGCCAGGGCTTCGGGATAGGTCATGGGGCGCGGGTATTCCGCGGCGTGGTCCGGCATCCGGGCCCAGCGTAAAGAGGGAAGGGGGCGCGCGGCAATGCCGAAGACGCCGCGGCGCCAGGGGTGTCGCGGCGCCGGCTTTTTCCTTGCCAGACCGGAACGGATAAAGGTTAAGTTTGGCCCATGGCCCGGGCGATGGCGGCGGCGGAGGGAATTGCCGGCGGCCGGGGACCGGGTCGAAAGCTTGATGAAAACCAAACGCTGGGATTTATTTATTGTTGTGATGGTCGGAGCCGTCTTGGTGCTCGTCTTCGTGGCCACGAACGTGCTTGATCTGTTCGGTTTGGCGGACGACGGACCAAAGGCCGGCAAGGGCGCGGCCGCCCGGCCGGAAATGAACTATGTGGGGCTGAACGATCCGATTTCGGCCCACCATGCGCCGACGGCGGGCATGGTGTTGGTGCCCGAGCAGGATGGGCCGGCGGCCAAGCCGATGAGCGAGAAAGATTTGGAGACCGTGGATGTGGCCGCCGTGCGGGTGCCCGCGTTTCACATGGACGGCAACCTGGTGAGTTGGCGGTTGTGGCAGAAAGTGGCGGGCTGGGTGGCGGAGCAACAGGCCGCCGCGGCCACGCGGACCAACTGCCATCCCTACGATCTGGCGGACCACCCGCCCGCGCTGCCCGCGGGCAACGCCTCCAACGCGCCCGTGGAAGTGGCCTGGCTGGCGGCCGCGAAGTGGTGCAACGCGCGCTCGGAGCAGGAAGGGAAAACCCCCGTGTATTACCTCGACGCCACGTTCACGAATGTCTTTTACCGGGACCAGGCCGCCCGGCTGTACCCCAATTGGCAGGCGCAGGGGTACCGGTTGCCGGCCGATGCCGAGTGGGAAAAAGCGGCGCGCGGCCGGGAGGCGGGCGAACCGCCGGGGATGGCCCCGGGCACGACTCCGCGGGCCGCGGCGCCGGGAGCCGCGCCGGTTTCGCGGGGATCCCTTGCGCCCAATGGTTACGGCTTGTACAACCTGGCCCAGGAATTGCCGGAGTGGTGCTGGGGCGCCGCGTATGCCACGGATGTGGCCGGACCGCACCCGCGGCGCGGGCCGCTGACCAACGGGCGGCGCGCCACGCCGGGGGAACCGCCGCCCCCCGAGGCGCAATACACCTTCCGCTGCGTCCTGCCGGCGAGCCGTTGAGCCGCCCGGCCGCGGCCGGGGTTTTTTGTGGCGGTGCGCCGGCGGGTGTGGCAGGATGCGGCCCACCTATATGAAACCAATCGGTGTCGGCATTGTCGGCTGCGGCGGAATTGTCCTGCAAAACCATGTGCCGGGGTTGGCGTTGTGCCCGGCGGCGCGGCTGACGGCCTTGTGCGACGCGGATGCCGCGGTGCTGGCCCGCGCGGCGCAGCACACGGGCGTGGCGGCCACGTTCAGTGATTATCACGCCTTGCTGGCGCATCCGGGCGTGGACGCGGTCATTATCGCGACCCCGAATTTTGTGCACGCCCCGATCGCCCAGGCGGCCATTGCGGCGGGCAAACACGTGTTGTGCGAGAAGCCCATCGCCATGAACCACGCCGAAGCCAAAGGCATGGCCGAGGCGGCGGAGCGGGCCGGGGTGCGCCACATGACGGCCTTTACGTACCGCTTTGTGCCCGCGATGCGCTACATGGCGCATTTGGTGCGCGCGGGCGCCATCGGGCAGCCCTACCATTTCCGCTCGTGCCGGTTGCAGGACTGGGGCACCCGGGCGGTCGGCTGGCGCCAGGTGGCGAAACTGGCCGGCTCCGGCGAGTTGGGCGACATGCTGTCGCACCGGATTGACTACGCACACCTCTTGGTCGGCCCCATCCGCCGCCTCGTCGCCGATGACCGCCGTTTCCATGACGTGCGGGACGGCCAGGTGTCGGATTTGGAGGACTGGGTGGCCATCCTGGCCGAATTTGAAAACCACCGTGCGAGCGGCGTGTTGGAGAGCACCAAGGTCGCGACCGGCCGCGGCGAGGGCGCCCGGAGCCAGGACTACTGTGAAATAAACGGCACGGAAGGCAGCTTGGTGTTCCAGTTGGAGCGCCCCTTGGAATTGCAGGTGACCAAAAAGGGCGAGTCCGTCCTGCGCACGGTGCCGCTGCCGGAGGAGTTCTTGAAGTGGCCCGGTTCGCCCCGGGACCCCCGCGTCGGGGATCCGGCCTTCACGTTCCGCTACGACCAGGATTTTGAATTCATCCAGGCCATTGTCGAGCAACGGCCGTGTGTGCCTTCGTTTGTGGATGGCGCGCGCGCGCAAGCGGTCATGGACGCCGCGGGCGTGTCGATCCGTGAAAAACGGTGGGTTGAAGTCCCCGCCTGAACGGCCCGCCATCACAGCGGCCAAACTATTCAATTATGAGCGGCAATTTGCAAACGGCGGTGGTGACCGGAGCGGGCAGCGGGGTGGGGCGCGCGGTGGCGCTGGCCTTGGCGCGCGCGGGGTGGCGGGTGGCGATCCTCGGCCGCCGACCGGAACCCCTCGCCGAAACCGCCGCGCTGGGCGCGGGGTCGGCCGGGGAACTTTTCGTCGTGCCCTGCGACATCGGCGACGCCGCCGCGGTAACGCGGATGGCGGGGGAAGTACTGGGGCGCTTCGGCGCCGTGGCCGTCTTGGTGAACGCCGCCGGGACGAACGCCCCGCGCCGTGCGCTGCACGAATTGGCGCCGGAGGTTTACCACCGGATCATGGACGCCAATCTGAACGGCCCCTATTACTGCGTCCAGGCTTTCCTCCCCGGCATGCGGGCGCGCGGGGCGGGCACGATCGTGAATGTGGTTTCCGACGCGGCGAAGCAGGCCAGCGCGAAGGCGGGACCGGCGTACGCCATTTCCAAGTTCGGGCTGGCGGGGCTGACCCAAGCCATCAACGCCGAGGAACGCGCCAACGGGATTCGCGCTTGCGCGATTTTTCCCGGGGACATTGACACCCCGTTGCTGGATCAACGCCCCAGCCCGCCGCCGGCGGAGGCGCGGGCCAAGATGCTCCGGTCGGAAGACGTGGCGGCGTGCGCGCTCCTGGCCATCCAATTGCCGGAGCGCGCCCTCGTCGAAGAAATCCTCATCCGTCCGCGCTGAGCGGGGCGCCCCGCGCGCGACGGGCGCCCGGGTCAGGGCTGGGCGAAAATGCGGTTGGCGGCTTCCAAGGTTTCCTTGGAGCCGATGTCGTACCACAAGCCCGGAACGCGCCAGGTGCGGAACGGCACGCGGGGGTAGAGCCACTGCACCAACCGGCCGGGTTGGTCGGGGTTGTTGCCTTCGGCGATGTACTGCTCGATCAAGGGCAGGACGGCGCGCGGATAGTAGTAAAGGGCAATGCCCGTGAGCGTGCTGGTGGGGTGTTTGGGCTTTTCCTCGAAAAAGGTGATGCGTCCCGTGGCGTCGACGGAGATCGAGTTGTACTTCTTGATTTCTTCCAAGTTGCCGACGTCATACACGCCGAGCACCGGGGTGTCCGCTTCGCGGCAGAATTCGCCGAACCCGGCCAGGGGCTGGCTGAACAGGTTGTCGCCGGCAACCACGAGCAGATCGTCGTCGATGCGCGCCTTTTTCAAGACCAGGTGGAGATCCCCGATGGCGCCGAGTTTGTTGGAGTCGTCCGTGGAGCCGTCGTTGACAATCTCAAATGCCAGCCGGTTTTTATTGGCGGCGTAGCTGTCGGCCCAAGCCTGGAAATGGGTGGCGAATTTGGCGTTGGTGACCACGTAGACCCGGTCCAAGCCGGACAAACCGGCCAGATTGTCCAGCACATGGTCAATCATGGGCTTGCCCGCGACGGGCAGCAGGGGTTTGGGTTGCGTGAGGGTGAGGGGGTGGAGCCGGGTGGCGTAACCGGCGGCCAGGATCAACAATTTCATGCGTGGTTTAAGGCTGGTTTTCGAACAGACTCGGGGCGATTTCGCGCGCGAGAGTGTGGCAGCGGGCGGCGATCTCGGCGCCGGACTCGCACTGCAGGGCGAACTCCGCCAATTCGCGGGCCTCGGGCATTTTGAGGCGCCGGATGAGGAATTTCACCGCGGGGAGCAGGGAGGCGGCGACGCTCAACTTGTCCACGCCCAGGCCGAGGAGCAGGGGGACCATTTCGGGGTCGCCGGCCATTTCCCCGCAAACCCCCACCCACAGACCGTGCCGGTGGCCGGCGGTGACGGTGGCGTGGATGAGCCGGAGGATGGCGGGGTGCGTGGGTTCGTAGAGGTGGGCGACCCGCTCGTTCATGCGGTCCACCGCGAGGGTGTATTGGATCAGGTCGTTGGTGCCCAGGCTGAAAAACTTCACCCGCTTGGCGAGACTCTCCGCCACCAGGGCGGCGGAGGGAATCTCGATCATCGCCCCGATTTCAATGTCTTCGTCGAAGGGCGTGCCCGCGGCGCGGAGCTCGGCCTTGCACTCCTCCACGAAGGCGTTGGCCTGGTCCAATTCCTCCAAGCCGGAGATCATGGGGTACATCAGCTTGACGTTGCCGCGCGCCCCCGCGCGGAGGATGGCGCGCAATTGCGCGCGGAACATGGCGGGATCCTGCAGGCAATAGCGGATCGCGCGCCAGCCGAGAAACGGGTTTAGTTCCGGCGGCAGGCCCAGGTGGGACATTAATTTGTCGCCGCCCAAGTCCAGCGTGCGGATCACGACCGGGTCGGGATGCAGGCGCCGGGCGACTTCGTCGTAGGCTTGGAACTGTTCCTCCTCCGTCGGCATGGTGGTGCGATGGATGAACAGGAATTCGGTGCGGAAGAGGCCGACCCCTTCGCCGCCGTTGGCGCGGACCTGCTCGGCGTCCGCCGCCTGCTCCACGTTGGCGGAAAGGGTGACCAACTGGCCATCGAGCGTGACGGCGGGTTTGGCGACCACGTCCCGCAGCTTTTCCTCCAAGGAAACCTGTTTGCGAATGATCTGGCCGTATTCGAAGAGCGTCTGATCCGTTGGATTGACGATGATCAGACCGTTGAAACCGTCCACCAAGGCGTACTGTCCGGATTCCAACTCCGCGCTGGCGCTCTTCAAACCCACCACCGCGGGAATGCGGAGGGAACGGGCCATGATGGCGGTGTGG
This sequence comes from uncultured Pedosphaera sp., assembly GCA_903930565.1. Classification (GTDB taxonomy): domain Bacteria; phylum Verrucomicrobiota; class Verrucomicrobiia; order Limisphaerales; family Pedosphaeraceae; genus CAIXFN01. Next base: position 2,529 of record CAIYZC010000344.1, on the reverse strand, counting down.
GAGGTGCGCCCGCCGGAATCGATGGCAAAACCCAGCACGGTTTTGCGATCCAGTTGGGCGGTGACGGAAGGATTCAGGTCGTGCGCGACCACGATGCAGGGCTCCGTGAGGCGCTTTAGGTCGTGATCTTCGCGGCGGCCCAAAAGATTGTTCAGGACCCGGGAGGTGACGTCGCGCAAGTCGGTGGCGCGCTCGCGCAGGTAATCATCCTCGCTGGCTTCCAGCGCGGAGGCGTATTTTTCGGCAAAGACGTGGAAGGCGTATTCCGCGTTCACCCGGCCTTCGACCATGGAACGTTGCACTTCGTCCAACAGGGTGGGATCCTCCAACACGAGCAAATGGGCGTCAAAAATGCCGCCTTCCTGGGCGCCCATGGTGGCGCAAACCTTGTGTTGGACTTCGAGGATGTCGTGCCGCGTCTGTACCAGCGCCTGCTCCAAACGGCTGATTTCCCCCGGAACGTGTTCCGGGCTGAGTTCGCGGCGGGGCACCGTGGCCTGCGGGCGGCCCAGTACAAAAATCGTGCCTCGGCAAACCCCCGCCGATGCGGGAATGCCACGCAGGATTTTTTCTGCTTTGGTCGCAAGCTCGGGCATGGACAATCAGTAACCGTTCCGCGGACGCTTGCAAAGCACTTTACGGGAGAAATCGCTTGCCAGCCGCCGGGGCAATTGAATTCACTCTCGGGGACATTTGTGCCTATGATCTCGCGCCAACCGCGGCATACTGCCGGTAATCGGCGGCCGGCTCAATGTCTTTTCCGCCCCTTATGAAGTCGAAGACTCCGAAACGCAAGTCCGCGGCCCCGCGCGCCGGCCTATTGGCCGGTGGCAACTGGATCATTGACCAAGTCAAAATCATCGACGTCTATCCCCAGCGCGGCCACTTGGCCAACATCCAAGGCCAATCGCAGGGCACGGGTGGCTCCCCGTACAACGTGCTGGTGGATCTGCAGCAATTGGGCGCGCCCTTCCCGCTCGCCGCAGCGGGCATGGTCGGTGACGACCCGCTGGGGCGGGAAATCCTGGCGGACTGCCAGGCGCGCGCCATCGCCACGGACTTCCTGGCGGTGAACCCCAAGGCCCCGACGTCCTACACGGACGTGATGACGGAGCGGCAGGGGGGGCATCGCAGCTTTTTCCACGCCCGCGGCGCGAACGCCCTCTGGCGGGGGGAAGACTTGGATTTCGACCAAACCCGGGCCCGGATTTTCCACTTGGGGTATTTGTTGCTTTTGGACGCCCTGGACGCGGCGGACGCCAAATACGGCACCCGCGCGGCGCGACTCCTGGCGGCGGCCCAAGCGGCGGGATTGAAAACCAGCATCGATGTGGTGAGCGAGGACAGCGACCGGTTCACCCGGATTGTCACGCCCGCGCTGAAGCATGTGGATTATTGCATTTTGAACGAAATCGAAGCCGGTAAAACCACGGGTTTTACGCTGCGCGATGCCGCGGGCAAGTTGGACACGGTGGCGGTGCGTCACGCCGCGGGGGCGCTCCTCCAATGCGGGGTGCGCGAGTTGGTGGTCATCCATTTTCCCGAGGGTGGTTTCGCCCGCACGCGTTTGGGGGGCGATACCTGGCAATCCTCGCTCAAACTGCCCGCCGCGTACATTGCCGGCACCGCCGGGGCGGGGGACGCCTTTTGCGCCGGGGTGCTCCTGGGGTTGCACGAGGGCTGGGAACTCAGCCGTTGCCTCCTCACGGGGGTCTGTGTGGCCGCCGCCTCGCTGGCGGATCCCACCTGCACCGCCGGGGTGAAATCCCTGCCGGCGGCGCTCGCCTTGGCCAAGAAATACGGCTTTCGACCCGCGTTGGCGGACGATTAAGCGCGCCGCGCCCTTCGCCGCCCCCGATCACCGGCGCGATTTCCCGCCGCCGGCCCCGCCGCGTCCACCCGTCCCCTGCCCAAATCGGGCGGGGTTTGTTGCGGGTTTGTCACTTGGCTGACATCTATTCGTAACTCTGATTCCAGACTGTTTACCAGAGCATGGTGAATGGTTCGGAAGTGGCATGGTTCGCCCGGGAAACCTCCCTCATGCGCGTGAGTTGTTGTGCTATGAGTTCATGCGAGATCAGCCCCAGCGCGGCGAAATTGAAAACCGGGTCACGACCCGGCCGGGTTTGGTCGCGCCCCTTCGTCCCGGGGTGCCGGCTCGCGCTCATCTTGCTGCTCTGGGCCATGCGCCTGCCGGCGGCGGAGCCCGGCGCGGCAGCGGGCGGTATGGTAATCCCCGGCCACGCCGGTTTCGCCCGCTACGATGTCCGGGAATTGGTGGTCAAAAGCAATCCCGTGGTGTTATCCAACGCGCCGACCACGGTGCTCACCGAGTTTGCCGGCACCAATCTGCCCATTGAGCGGATCATTCTCGCGGCGGGCAAAGTATTGGCGGAGTATCAACAACGCGGCTACGCGACCGCCTATGTTTCCGTGGCGCCCGAATTGATGCGGGACGGCACGCTGATGCTGTACGTTTACAAAGGGGCGAGTCCGCAGATCTTGGTTTCCGGCCGCCCCTGCCTGGCG
>CAIYZC010000343.1 GCA_903930565.1 uncultured Pedosphaera sp. | reverse complement strand
GGAGCGGCTGAACGACCTGCAGGATTTGCTGCGCCAGCCGGGCGCCGCGCGGCGCGCCACCCGGGAGGGTCAACTCGCCCTCCCGCCCGGCGTCACCCCCGCCGCCGAGCCGCGGGCCGAGGGCCGCCCGACCACGGCCTTCGCTGGGATCGTGGTGGACGACGAGCAGGCGGAATTGCACGGTCAATGGTCCGGCAAGGGCGGTCTGACGGGTTATGTCGGCCGCGGTTACCGCTACTCCAGCGACCCGGCGGCCACGGCCCGGTTTCCCTTTCAAGTCGCGCGGGCGGGTGAATACGAAGTGCGCACCACCTGGCTGCCGCACGCCAACCGGGCCCGGACCGCGCCCGTCACCATCCGCCACGCGGACGGCGAGACCACCGTGACCGTGGACCAGACCCGGGGGCCGGGCGGCGAGCAAGGCTTTCAAACCCTGGGCCGTTTCCGCTTCACGCCGGAACAGGCATCGGCGGTGACCTTCCGCGTGGCGGGCGCCGGCGGCATCGTCCATATCGATGCGGTGCAGATGCTGCCGCTGACGAAAAGCCGGCGGTAAGCCTGGCCGGGCCAATCCGGAGCGGGCTGGTGATCCGTCGCCGGCCAACCCGCTCCCCACTCCCCGCCCTTTCCCTGGTCACGGCGGTCCCCGGCCGGGCGGCCGTGTTGGCGGACCAACCCAGCCCAAGGAAAGTTCTTAAGATTTACCGAATTCCGACCACAGTTTTCCACGCTTCCAAGCGGGCGGTTCGGCCGGAGAGCGGGCGCGTAAAAAATGCGAACCGGCCGGTTTGCCGAAGCTGTCCGCTTGCCAACGGCCTCCGACGGGCGCAGAGTGTCCGCACATGACGCGTAAGCAGCCCCTCCCCGAGCGGAGCGCCGCCGGCAAACAAGGAGCACGCGGCGCGCTTCCCAAAGCGTCCCGGCCGGGTTCGGCCAAGGCCGCACAGCCCACGCCGCCGGCCGCGCGGGGGCGGGCGTTCCCCATTGTCGGCATTGGCGCCTCGGCGGGCGGGCTGGAGGCGTTCACGCAACTGCTCAGCCATTTGCCGCGGGACCCCGGATTGGCGCTGGTGCTGGTGCAACACCTGGATCCCACGCACGACAGCGCGTTGACGGAGTTGCTGGCGCGCGCCACCAAAATGAGGGTGTTCGAAGTGCGCGACGGCATGCGCATCCAGCCGGACCACGTCTACGTCATTCCCCCGAACTCCGGAATGGCCGTGCTGCAGGGCCGGTTGAGCCTGGTTCCGCGCACCAAGGAGCGCGGCCTGCACCTGCCGATTGATTTCTTTTTCCGCTCGCTGGCGGACGAGCAACGAAACCGGGCGGTGGGCGTGATCATGTCGGGCACCGCCTCGGACGGCACCGAAGGCCTGCGGGCCATCAAGGCCGAAGGGGGCCTGACCTTCGCGCAGGACGAAAAATCCGCCAAATACGACGACATGCCCCACAGCGCGATCGCCGCCGGGGTGGTGGACTTCGTGCTGCCGCCGGAGGGGATCGCCCGGGAACTGGTCCGGATCGCCCGGCATCCGTACCTGACCCTGCCACCGGCGGTCCCGGCGGAGGAGACGCCCCCGGAAAGTGCGGCGGACCTGGCCCGGGTCTTCGTCCTGCTGCGCGCGGCGACCGGCGTGGATTTTTCCAACTACAAACCCGCGACCATCCGGCGGCGGATCGCGCGGCGGATGCTGCTCCACAAAATCGAAGCGGTAGCCGACTACGCCCGGTTGCTCAACCAGACCCCCGCCGAGGTGGACGCGCTCTATCAGGATTTGCTGATTAACGTGACGAGCTTCTTCCGCGAACCGGAGGCGTTCGAGGCGCTCAAAAAGAAGATCTGCCCCCGGTGGCTGAAGGACCGCCCCCCGCAAGTCCCCCTCCGCATCTGGGTGCCGGGTTGTTCCACGGGCGAAGAAGCCTATTCGCTGGCGATTTGTCTCTTGGAGTGCCTGGGGAAAACCCCCGGCAGCGCGCCCATCCAGATTTTTGGCACGGACATCAGCGAGCCGGCCATCCAGAAAGCCCGTCAGGGGATTTATCCGGAGAGCATCACCGCCGACGTCTCGCCCGCGCGGTTGCGGCAGTTCTTTGTCCGGCACGATGCGGGCTACCAAGTCACCAAGGCCATCCGGGACCTGTGCGTGTTCGCCCGGCAGGACGTGACGAAGGATCCGCCGTTTTCCCGGCTGGACCTGATCAGTTGCCGCAACTTGCTGATCTACCTCGGGGGCGAGTTGCAGCGGCGCATCCTGCCCACTTTTCACTACTCGCTCAAGTCCGACGGGGTGCTGTTACTGGGCGGTTCCGAAACCATCGGCGCCGCGGCCGACTTGTTTGTGCTGCTGGATCGCAAGCACAAGCTCTACGGACGCAAATCCGCCCCGCACCGGATGGGGTTTGAGCAGGCGTTTCACAGTCCGCCCGTGGAAAGAGCGGCGCCCGGCCGGCCGCTCCCGACCGCCGCGGCCGCCGGGTTCGATTTCCAACGGGAGGCGGACCGCGTCCTGCTGGCCCGGTACACTCCGGCGAGCGTGCTGGTGAACGACGACCTGGACATTCTCCAGTTCCGCGGCCACACCGGCGCCTACTTGGAGCCGGCGGCCGGGGCGGCGAGTTTCAATTTGTTGAAGATGGCGCGCGAAGGCCTGCTGCTGGAACTGCGCTCGGCCCTCGCGGAGGCCCGGAAGCGCGGCCTGCCGGTGCGGCGGCCGGGGGTGCGGATTCAATCCCCGGCCGGCGTGCTGCCGGTCAACCTCGAGGTGATTCCGCTGCCGTCGCCGGACCGGGGGCGGGCGGGGTGTTTCCTGATCTTGTTTGCGGAGCCGGTCCCCGCGGCGGCGCCCGGGCCGGCGCCGGCCGGGGGGAAAACGGCGCCGGCCGCGCCGGCCCGGCCGGCGGCCGGGGAACGTGAGTTGGCCCGGCTGCAGCAGGAGCTGGCCGCCACGCGGGAGTACCTGCAATCGGTCATCGAGCAACACGAGCGGACGAACCAGGAGCTCCAGTCGGCGAACGAGGAGATTCTGTCGAGCAACGAGGAGTTGCAAAGCACGAACGAGGAGCTGCAAACCGCCAAGGAGGAGTTGCAGTCCACCAACGAGGAGCTCAACACGGTGAACGACGAGTTGCAGACCCGCAACGCCGAACTCGGCCAGCTCAACAACGACTTGGTGAACCTGCTCAACAGCGCCCAAATCTCCGTGGTCATGCTCTCCGGCGACCTGCGCATCCGCCGGTTCACGCCGGCCGCGGAGAAGGTGCTGAACCTGATCCCCGGCGACGTGGGCCGGCCGCTCAGCGACCTGCGCTCCAACCTCGTCCTGCCCGATCTGGAGCGGCAAATTGCGGAGGTGATGGAAACGCTGACGCCCCGGGAATTCGAGGCGCGGGACCACGACGGCCATTGGTTCTCGATCCGCGTCCGCCCCTACAAGACACTGGACCAGAAGATCGACGGCGCCATTCTGGCGGTGGTGGACGTGGACCCGTTGAAGCGGAGCCTGGCCGAAGCCCGCGAAGCGCGCGCGTACGCCGAGGGCATCGCGGCGACGGTGCGCGAGCCGGTGCTGGTGCTCGACGCCAAGTTGCGGGTGAAGACGGCCAACCAGGCGTTTTACGAGCTGTTCCAGACCCGGCCCGGGGAGACCGAGGGCCGGTTCATCCACAGCCTGGGCGGCAATCACTGGAACCTCCAGCCGCTGCGCGAACTGCTGGAAGACTTCCTGCTGCAAAAAGCCCGGCTCCGGAATTTCGAACTGACCGCCGAGTTCCCCGGGGTGGGGGGCAAGCGGCTGCTGCTCACCGCCCGCCGGCTGGCGGAGGACGAGCACCAGCCGCCGTTGATCCTGTTGGCGATGGAGGAAAAGCTGCCATGAAAAAGAAATCGCAATCGAAGCAAACCACCACCCCCAAACGGGCCGCGTCGCCGGACGCCGCCGCCGCCGCCGCGCACTCTGCCGTCGAGCACCAACTGCTGCTGCAGGAGCTCGTCCAAGTGCATCAAATTGAGCTGGAAACCCAAAACCGCGAGCTGCGGGAAACCCAGCGCCTCCTGGAAGTGTCGCGCGACCGCTATGCCGATCTTTACGACTTCGCACCCATCGGGTACGTCATCCTCGATGGCAAGGGGTTGATCCAGGAGATTAATCTCACGGCGGCAAGCATGCTGGGCATCGAACGTGCCCGGTTGGTCGGTTTGCCCTTCGCGCTCCATGTCGGGAAGGCCGACCTCCCGGCGTTTCACCAGCATTTGCTGGCCCTGACCCGTTCCGGTGACCGCGCCGTGGTGGATCTGGGGCTGGCCGTCAAGGGCCGCGGCGCCATCCAGGTTGAGCTGCAAAGCGTGCCGCTGCCGGCGGCCGGGCGAGGAACACACCTGTGCCGCTCGGCCCTCACGGACATCACCGCCCGCAAGCAGGCCGAGGAAGACCTGCGACGCAACGTAGCCCGGCTGAACCGCGCGCAGGAAATCGCCCACTTGGGAAGCTATGAAATCGCGCTGCCCGGGGCCGGCATGTCCCTTTGGTCGATGGAGGCCTTCCGGATTCTTGGCCGGGATCCGGCGGCCAAGGAGCTAACGAGCAGCGAGTACCTCCGCCGCATCGTGCATCCGGAGGATCGGGCGCGCGTGAGCACTGAATTCCGCCGCACCGTGCTTAAAGGCGCGCGGTTTGAGGCGGAATATCGTATTGTTCGCCCGGATGGCTCGGTCCGGCAGGTCCATGGCGTCGCTGAACCCGTGCCGGGGCCGGATGGAAAGGTGGTCCGAATGGTCGCCTCGCTGCAGGACATTACCAAGCGCCGGTCGTTGTAACGGGAAATCCGGTCGATCAACGATCGGGAATGGAGCCCCTTCGGCCCGGATTGGCACGACGGCCGAAAAGGGGTTCCGAATGGCCCTTTGGTCCCGGACCGCCTACTCTCCTAGCTCACCGATCAATTTCAATCCACATGCCCTCCCCGTTCCGCAGGACACGGTGGTCCCGGCCCAGGCGGTGGCACTCGGCGATGAATTCGTCGGGGGAGGCGGTGTTGAAGGCGAACATGTCGAAGTGGTGAGGGATCGCGGTGGAGGCGCCGATGGCGGCGGCGAGTTGGGCGGCTTCGCTGCCGTTCAGGTTGCCGGCGACGTGGCGGGCGGGGTTGTGGCCGTTGATGGGCACCAGGGCGAGGTGCGGACGGAATGGTTGCAGCGCGCCGGGCAGGCCCTCGTGCCAGCGGGTGTCGCCGCTGTGGTACAGGGTGCGGCCCGCCACGCGGGCCACATAACCGAGGAAGCGATGGCAGCCGGCGGCGTCGCGTTCCACGGTGTCGTGGGCGGCGGGGATGCCGTGGAATTCCACGCCGGCGAGGGTAATGCTTTCGCCGGCGTCCAGCACTTCCAGCCGGTCCGCCACGTCGCCCAACCGGTCGCGGACGAAAGCACGGTTGGCGCGGGGAATGAGGAGGCGGGCTTGGGGATTGGCGGCCAACAAGGGCAGCAGGGTTTCGGCGTCGAGATGATCGGTGTGGTTGTGGGAGCTGGTGATGACATCGATGCCGGTGAGCCGCCCGGGGGCGATGACGCGCTCCGTCAAGCGGACGTGC
>CAIYZC010000342.1 GCA_903930565.1 uncultured Pedosphaera sp. | reverse complement strand
TTGCACGTCTCGGCGTGCAAAATCTGCCCGTAAATTTGGAACTTCCGGGAGATGTCCTGCAATTGCGTTTCCTGATAAATGGCCATAACAAGGGCTTCGGAGTGCCGGACAATACCGGCAACACCCCCCGGCCGGCAAACCCAAACGCACGGCGGTAGCCGGCTGCGCACCGCCTCACGTGATCAGAATCCGTCCGCTCCGTCCGCTCCGCCGGATCCGACCGACCGCCGGGCGCGGTCGGTACCACCCCCACCCCGCCCGCTATTTCACCACCAACCGATACCCCACGCCGGATTCCGTGATCAGGATTTCCGGTTCCGCGGGCACGGTCTCGATCTTCTCCCGCAGCCGGGTGAGGTACACCCGCAGGTAGTGGGTCTGCTCCACGTAGTCCGGCCCCCACACCTCGCGCAGAATCTGGCGGTGCGTCAACACCTTGCCCGCGTGCCGGGCGAATAGCACCAAGAGGCTGTACTCCGTGGCCGTGAATTTCACCGGCTTGCCCGCCACGCGCACGGTCCGCGCCACAAAATCCACTTCCAACTGACCGCTCTGGAACACCGCCGCGTCCGCCGCGGGCCGCGCGTGGCGTTGCGCCACCCGCAGCCGGGCCAGAAACTCGCCGGTGCTGAAGGGCTTCGTCAGATAGTCGTCCGCCCCGCGGTCCAGCGCCGCGATCTTGTCCTCCTCCCGGTCCCGCACGGAAAGCACCAGCACCGGCACGCTGCTCCACTCGCGCAAGCGCTCGAGCACGGTCACGCCGTCCAGGTCGGGCAGGCCGAGGTCCAGCACCAGTATGTCCGGTCGCCGCTGCGCGGCTTCGGCGAGGCCGTCCTGGCCCGTGGCGGCCTCGAAGACGCGGTAGCCGTTGGCTTCCAGGGTCAGCCGCAGGAGACGGCGGATTTGCACCTCGTCGTCAATGACGAGCACGATGGGGCCGGCGGTCGGTTCGCTCATAAGGTTTCCGCCGGCACGGCCGGTGCGGCGGCCAGGGGCAGCCGGATGGTGAACCGGGCCCCGCCGCTGGGTTGGTTGTCCACTTGCACCCGGCCATTCTGCGCTTCCACGAAGCCTTTGACAATCGAAAGTCCCAGCCCGGTGCCTCCCGTCGCAGTTCCCGGCACGCGGTAGAACTTGTGAAACAACCGCGGGCGCGCGTCGTCGGGAATGCCCGGGCCCGCGTCCGCCACGGTGAGCAACAACTCCCCCTCCTGGCATTCCGCCCCGATCCGCAGGGCCGCCCCCCGGGGCGTGTGGTTGACCGCATTGAGCAACAGATTGGTGAGCACCGTTTCCATGAGCACGAAATCCAGCCGCACCAGCGGGAGTTCCGGCGCGATGACGACCGCCAGCGGCCGCCCGGCCAGTTCGCGCCGCAGGTGTTTCACCGTCACATGGACCAGATCGGCCAGCTCGCACCAATCCATTTTCGGTCGCACCTGGCCGGACTCCACCCGGGCGATGTCGAGCAGGTTGCCGACCAACCGGTTCAGGCGGGCGACCGCCTCGCGGATTTCCTCGCCCACTGTCGCCAACATGCCCGGGCTGGGGCCGGGCTCCGCCCCCAGCACCCCCGCCGCCCCCGCGATCGCCGCGATGGGCGTGCGCAGCTCGTGCGAAATGGAATCGAGCAAGGTGCGGCTCAGGCGCTCGGATTCCGCATCCAACCGGATTTGCTGGGCGAGTTCCTGCAGCCGGTGCCGGTCCAGCACCAGCGCGGCTTGCCGCGCGCAGGCCTCCAACAACGCCGCCTGCTCAAAACTCGGCGCCCCCCCGGCGGGCAGGCGCACCGACAGCACGCCCAACGGGCCGCCCGGCGTATCCAGCGGCAGGTGCAGCGCGGTCGCCGCGCGCAGGTTCGAGGTGTATTGCCCCGCCCGTTGCCGGTGCTCAAAGGCCCAGGCGGCCACCGCCATCTCGCCGGGCCGCAGCCCCAGCGTGCCGCCCGCGCACGCGCCCCCCAGCCGGCCCTCCGCATTGGCCAGCAGCACCGCGGCATCCGCTTGGAAGAGCCGGCGCAAATGCCGCGCCAGCGCCGCCACGATGGCCTCCAGCGTGGCGGCGTCCGCCAACTCGCGGGTGAGCAAATACAAGGCCGCCGTGCGCTCCTCCCGCCGGTGCTCCGCCCGCTCCTGCGCCCGCAGTTGCGCCACCACCTGGCCGATGACCAGCGCGACCACAAAATACATCCCGAACATCAGCCCGTCCTCCACGGTCGTGATCCAAAGCGTGTGGACGGGCGGCAGGAAGAAGAAATCCCACAACAACGCGCTCACCGTCGCCGCGAAAAACACCGGCCCGCGCGCCACCCGCCGCGCCAGCGCCACCACCGCCAGCAGATACAACAGCGCCACCGCGCGGTAATTGAGCACCCCGGGGCTCAAATACTGGCCCACGATGGTCACCACCACCACCACCCCCAGCGCCGCCGCGTACTCCCGCCGTTCCGGGTCTTCCGCCGGCCGGGCCGGCCCCGCGGCCGGGGCCGTGTCGGGATTCCCGGCCCGCACCACATGGATGTCGATGTCCCCGCTGTCCTCCACCAACCGCCGGGGCAGCGGGCCGCCCCCGAGATAATTGCGCCAGGGTCCGGGGGCCGGCTTGCCCACCACGATCTGCGTCACATTGTGCCGCCGGGCGACCCGCAGCAGCCCGCGGACCACATCCGCGTCCACCGATGTGACCACCTCCGCCCCGAGTTCCCGCGCCAGGGCCAGATTCGCGGTGAGCTGCCGTTGCTCAAACAAGCCGAGCGGCCCGGCCTTTTCGATGTGCACCGCCAGCCACGGCCCGCCCAAACTGTCCGCCAACCGCCGCGTCCACCGCACCAAATCCGCCGAGAGCGGGCTGGGCCCCACCGCCACCAACAACCGGTGACCCGTCTTCCACGGTTGCCGGATCGCCAGGGAGTGATGGTGCTCGCGGACCTCGCGGCCCACCTTCTCCGCCGCCAGCCGCAGTGTCATTTCCCGCAGCGCCGCCAGGTTCCCCTCGCGGAAGAAATTCACCATGCCCACCGTCCCCCGGTCCGGCACGAACACCTTCCCCTCGTCCAACCGCCGCCGCAGCTCTGCGGGGGCCAGATCCACCAACTCAATCTCCGCGTGGTCCAGGATGCCGTCCGGCACCGTGTCGGGAATGCCCGTGCCGGTGATCTGCGCCACCGTCTGCGCCCGGCTCTCCACCTGCCGCACGTTGAGCGTGGTGTACACCGAAATGCCCGCCTCCAGCAGTTCTTGAATGTCTTGGTGCCGGCGGGGGTGGCGGAAACCCGCGGGGTTGACCTGCGCCAAGTCGTCAACCAAGGCCAATTGGGGGGCGCGTTTCAGCACTCCGTCCAAGTCCAACTCCGCGCCTAACCCCGCCCCCGCCCCGGCGCCCAAGCCCGTCTCCAGGCGGGGCAATCCCTGGGCGAGGGCCGCGGTCTCGGGGAGATCATGCGTCTCCACCCGGGCCGCCAGCACGTCCACCCCCAGCGCCATCTGCCGGCGCGCCGCCGTCAGCATGGCATAGGTCTTCCCCACCCCCGGCGCCATGCCCAGAAACACATGCAACGTCCCCCGAACCGGCGCGGGTGCGGGGCCGGCGGACGCGGACGCGGACGCGGACGCAGACGCGGGCGACGGGGCGTCGTCCGGCGGCGGGGGCGCTGGCGGCATAAGGGATGGTGGATTCACATCGGCCCCCGGCAGGGTCGTCCGGGAAGCCGGGCCATGCTAGCCCGGCCCGGCCGCGGGATCAAAAAAATTCCCCGGAATCCCCTTGCGCCGGGCGGCCGCAACTGGTTTATTAAGGGCGTTGGGCGCTTATGGTGGAATTGGCAGACACGCTACTTTGAGGTGGTAGTGGGGTAACCCGTGCAGGTTCAAGTCCTGCTAAGCGCACCACTTTCCCCCTCGAGACTTTTTCAAACCGCACCTCGCCGTTCTCGACTGCGCTGCCGCCCACCTTGTGCCACGGGGAATCAAATCGCGCGCGAGCATCTTGGAGTGCGGTGCAAGCAACGCGCCGCACCGCTTTTGAACTGCTCCCGCCACTTTAAGCTTAAAGGAACCCCAACGCACTCAAACCGCCACCGGCTTGGAGCCGGCGCGAAGCGCTGAGTTGTCCCCCGTTCACCCCCATCACCAAACCCGGAATATCGCCGCGCCTCCCCGCCTCCTCCCAGCGCCAACCGCGGGTCCAAACGTTGGGCGTTGGCCCCAAAAGCGGCCCCCCGCCCACCAAACACCAAGGCTCGCACGGTTCCCGGTCATCCGGCCGCGCGCCAGCGTTGTGGAGTGCGGAAGGAAGTTCCGCTGTCGGGCGGACGGGCTGCCTCCTCCAGCCAAGCCGCGCCGAGCGGATCACGGCCAAGCGGGCAAGACTCTGGCTATCGCCGGGTTCACGGTTTCCACACGACCGTCAGGCACAGGAAGTTGGCTCCCTTCGCGAAAACAAATCCAATGCCAGCGGGCTGAAGGAACCGGATCGCAGGCCGAGACAACTCCGTACCAAGAAAAGTCCATCTCCGATTTCCCGCGCTCCGGTGCATCGCTTGGCGCATAGGCGATGGTCGCCGGCGCTCAAAATAGCATTGTAAACAGGGCACCCTTTAGTCAAAATAAAGCTGTCGATAAAACTCATGCATCTCGATCCTGAAATGGCTTGCCAGGCACCGACGCGGCGCTGCCTGAAGAAACGTGGCGACCCTCGGGCGGGTCGTGGCTCACCTTCTCGCCTGTCCACTTGCGGCACCTCCGAGCAGGCCGCAGGCGGTTTAGGCAACTTTCCAGAAGTGGGTTCTGCAACCGATCGGTGCCACAAATAGTGTCCCGACGTGCCGGAGTGATATGCCCAATCAACTTAAAGTGACAACCTTGAAACAATCAGCTGTCTTGGATAAATCGGTGCTTCAAACGATGTGCGAAGCAACCATTGAAGAAGCCCAGCGGTTTGCCAACATCATCGAGCACCACTACGATTTGGTGATCCCGGAGATATTGATTGTAGAAGTAATGGTTGGCTTGGTTGAAGACGCCAACCGTGCAAAGCTCCATTCCCACGAAAAAATGCGCTTATTTATTCAGCGGCGTAAGGAGTTTTGGTTGACACCGCCGAGGCAAGTTATGATGGAGGAATTGGTTTTGAAGATTCGTCCGCTTACGAAGTGGATTGCTGGCCCGGAAATTGAAAGACAAAGCCGAATGTTGGACAATCCGTCCGCACCAGAATCGGTGTTTTGGTGTCAAGAGCGCAGACGGGCGAAGAACCAACTAGTTACGAATCTGAAGAGTTTGCAGGCAATCGACGTGGAGAATCTTCCGGCCGATTATCTTCAAATCAGCAATTTAGCTGATTTTGCCCCACGGTTGTTGGGGCTTTATTTAGCGCTACTGGATTCGCCGCAAAGGAAGATTTGTCTAAACCATTATATTGGGCAACCGTTGAAAGACCGTTACCCCGACATGGTTGAAGCTATCGATAACGCCTTGGAATCTCTAACGTTTGAATCGCTTGAGACTATCCAAAATACTAAGAACTATATTGTTTTAGAACTGGCTTATGAGATGGCGCCTAGTTTCACACTCCCCGGAGGCGAAAAGTTGATTCGCGCAAAGTCTAAGTATCAAGTCAACAACTTCGACGACAAATTATATCTGGCTTCCGCATTTCGTTGTAATTGCCTTATCACTTGCGACAAAGACATGCACACAATTGCGCAAACATTTGCGAATCGAGGACTTTGGACGGGTCAATCTATATTGATACCACAGAAAGGTTTTAAAGAGTATATGAGCAGTCTAGAATCTACGTAGATCAGGGCTTGGCAAAAAATGAGAATGCTAGCGGTTGGTCGCAAATTAGCACAGAGGCAGACAATTCGTCTAGCAATGCGGATGACCGCTCGGCACCCACTGCCAAACACTGGTTTTGAGTTCAAGAGTTACGGGTCTTCATGGCTGGAAGCAGACTTGCTTATACTTCCCTGATTCCAATACTCGATAATAATATTTGCATCCAGGTATTGACGTTTCTCGCGTCAGGCATCTCATCGCCTAGAAGGATCAGTCCGGACGACGCCGGCTTGCTCCTGCGGAGCATTTCCTGCCCCTTCCAGGATCCCATCAACACCACTCGACCATGAGCTTCTCCGAACTTGTGGATCCTCTCCAAATTTTGGGCTTTGCGCTACGGGCTAGCAGAATATGGGCCGCGCTACACCTTAATATAGTAGACTCCTTGGCCGCTTTTAAGATCTTTGAAGGGAAACCGCCAATAGGGTGAAGGCGAATCCCTAGACATGGTTATCTTTCACCTGTTTGGGGGGTGTTGTTCAGTTTCCCCGCCAAATCCCAGGTATTTCGCCGTCTCCGCCATGGGAACACCCTTTCATAACCGCGATGAGAACACCTACTGCCAGCATTCCACCCACGACACGCCAAATCAAATCCATTCCTTTTGGTTCTTCGCGGTTTCCTGTGGGTGGTTTCTAGGAGCTTTTATTGTGTAGTCGGTACGGCGACCCCATTTGGCATTCCACGCCGCCTGTTTGGCGGGAGCTTTGCAGACGCGCTTTGCCGCTCGGCGTTCTCGCCGCCGCAGCCGGACCAGCCGCGCAAAACCCTGTCAAAAGCCCAGTCCAGGGCCTCCCAGCCACGATTCCGGAGCGTGTCCAAGGCACGGCAAGTGGACCGCATGAAGTTAAAACGAGCAGGGAGCGAGTCGGTGAGCCTTCGCTCGCGCTCCCTGCGGTCGGGGTTCGTTTGGCTGGGCGCTGGCGCGCAATCCCGTCCAGAACCCCGCTTTTCCCCAAAAATGATACCCTTACCCACAGTAAACCGCGAAGAACCTTCCTTTTTAACTGCACGCCCAATTCGCAGCCTTCTTCAACGTCCGGCAGGCGAGCCAAAGCACCGCCAACACCGATGCGAGCATCGTCCCAACAAAAATAAAGCCCAGTATTGTAGACATGTAAATCCTGGTGTTTGGACTTCAATTATAACGGACATTGTTGGCAATTAATGGGCGAGTTTTGGTATCGATCAAAAGTATTGCTTTGCGTGAATGCAGTAAAGTGTTGATTAATTCCCCGTTGCGAAATGAAAGCGTTGGCCGGGATCTTCGGCATGCCGCTCAATGCGCTCGACTTGGCTTGGCAGCAAATGGATTTGAAACTCACCTACGAGCTCTTGGCTGGCAACCCATTCGATTATGATGTCAACCGCCATGCGCGTTCTGCAATCGCCGCGGACCTTGAAGACGCCCGTTCCGGACAATACCCTATTCGCCCTCTGGCATATAATTGCAAACTCGACCCGTTTGCCGTCGAGATTTCTTGGATGTCGTTCATTGGGAACAAACCAAAATTCACTTTTGTTCAACATAAATATTCTCCCCAGACTCGAAACGCCTCAATCGGCCCGGCTTGCGCGATGTCCGCAGTCTAGTTCTCTAAATTGCTTGTTACGTTTTGTTGGGTTACCGACTCGAATATGTGGAAATTAACATATCGATTCCCGGGAGTCAACAAGAAAGTCATCTCCTGTGCCAGTCGGCGTCGGCGGGATGACCTGCGCGACGTGACGACCTACGCGGCCCGGTATGACGAACAGGCTTGGCGCATTGCCGTCTGCCTGCACGCCGTCCGCCACGGGCAGGCGGCGGGAGAGTGTGGGCTGGCGGCGGACACAGCGGTAGCCGCCATTGCCATGGCCGACTGTTTCGCGCTGCAACAGCTTCGCATCCTTGAACGCGGGCCGCAAATGGTCCGCCAGACCTTGCTTGAAGAAGTCTTGCAGTTGTTGGCCGACAAGCCCCAAGGCATCCGTCCCACTGAAGTTTACCGAAAAAGAATTGTGCCGTCTTCGGAGGAAGCCCGCCCCTGGTGGAGCGCTTCGAGCAGGAAGGCGAGTTGATCGGGCACGATTCCAAGCCCGACGGCGGCGGGCACGTCACGCGGATTTACCTGAAGGCCCGGACGTGACCACCCCTTGCCGCCCTGTGCAACTCGTGCAACTCGTGCAACTCGGCCCCCATCGGCACCGTCTTGCGCGTCCTGCACGGGTTGCACAGGCCCAAAACTGAATCGAACACCCGGCGGGGTGGCGCACCCTCAGTAGTTTACCCGCCTTTGCCTTCAGACCACCTTCCTCGCCCGTCTGAATATTTGCCCAGCCTTTGTGGCAATAGCGTGCCAAATGGCACGATCAAGGCTTACCAGTCGGTAGCCCTCAATGCAGGAGTTTTCAAATTACCTCCCACCTGGGGAATCAATTCAATTTCATGGCCTCGAGCCGTATCGCCCTCAATCGTGAAATACATCTTTTCCGAAATGTAGCTATAGACGGTGGAAGGACCGAACAAATGTTCGGCCCCGTACCACTTATCACCCATGGCAAACTTCAAAACGTAGCTTCCCGTTGGCAACTCTGTCTCAAGGGTGCCACCGCGCCTAATAAAAAATGTTCCCATCACCCCGGTGCTTTTATCTTCGACCTTTACAACGTAATTCCCGTCCGACGCTCGCGTCCTGATTTTCAATGGTGCAGAATTGTGTCCTTCAGCCAGAGTCGCAAATTCATATGACAACTGCAAGCATTTACCTGTCAAAGGCAAAGGCTTCTCGGGTGCTGCAAAAGTCTTGGCTGTCCGCGCCGTGGAAATTGAGTCGGATGCTGCTTTGGACGGCCGCTTGGAAATCGGCTCGTATGCCGCAACGCGTTCAAATTCAGCGACGGAAATTTTATTGGACTGCGCCATTGCTTGTTCCTTACCTTGGATTGATGGCACCAAGTCTGAGAAAGGGTTCTCGCTTGCAACTTCGTCGAACACGTCGCGTTTGACCTGCTTAGGAAACCGCTTGGCCAGCACTCTTTTAATCGTGTCCGTTGATGTTCCGCCGGCAAACTCAAACTCGGTGTCGCCTACTGTCACGATAATTGGCAAATTGTTGGACACTGCTACATCGTCAATACGTTCCATTCCATCGGGAATCAATTCCATGCCCTCGTATTGAGTGTTGGTAGGCATATTATGGGATGGTGAACTCGGATTGTTTTGCCGAGCAGCATTCATAACTGGCGCGCCCACATTCCTGCCAGAGTTAACCGCAATTTGGCTAGAAAGGCCAATTCCCCATACAAAAAAACCAATCAAAAGCGGCGCCGTCAAAAGAGCAGAATGATAATAAGCCGGGTTTGCCTCCCAACGAATTAACCTTTCTGCAAAGGTCATGCTTTCTGCCGGGCGGAATTGCTGTTTGAGATAATCACGGAAACTTTGACCTTGAGCGTCAGGAGCCAAACGCAATAATTCCTCCAAAGCTTCGCAAGCTGCCTGCGAATTCCCATCTTGGTATAGCTGGAAGGCCAAAGCTCGCAAAAGCGTAACATTCTTTTCCTTCGGTTGCTCGCCTCCATGGTCATTATCAAAAAGTGCATCCAGCGTCCAAAAGAATCCCCATGGACTCCACCACCCAAACGCCATGCTAATTGCACTGGCCACCAAGGACTGCCGGACACGGCATCGCGAGCAAAGAACTGCGGCCTCCGAAGATTTCCTTGAATAAACAATAAAGCTGTAAACTCGCACTATCACTGTAAATCTCAGGCTTCCATCTCTCCGCCCACATTGCTTGCACTTTAAGTCTGGTTTTGGTGGCGGTGGGGCGTTTTGCTCATTACGGCCATTCGCCGCTTGGTTTTTGGAGCTTGCAGCCGAAGGCTTTTGCTTTGGGTCTGGCTTTGGTGGCGGCGGAGCATTTTGTTTGTTCTGACTGGCCGCGCCTTGCTTTTCGGAGCTTCCCGCCGAAGGCTTTTCAGGCGGAGCTTTAAGGGTGCGGTCGTAGGTGATCTTGGCTTGGGGGTCGGATAGCACGGCCCACGCAGCATTTAGCTCCTTTGTGCGCTCCTCCGCATCCAAAGTGGAATTTACATCAGGGTGATGCTTTTTAACCAGTTCGCGATACGCACGTTTAATGTCGTCAAACGTGGCGGTGTGAGCAAGGCCGAGAATTTGGTAATAGTCCTTCACCAATTGGATGGTTTGCCAAAATCAATCATTGGAACAGCCACCAGAAACAGCACCCCCATGCTGAGGTCAACTGGCCCCCAAGTCCCACGCTCAAAGCGCACTGGCAGAAAGGGATTAAACATGAGGGCTGCCGTAAGAAAAAGAGCAATCCAGCCCGACCTTTTCAATTGGAGTGCCTGATACGCAGAAAAGGAAGCGACTCCGCAAACTACCCATCGCAGGAGCACGTAATAGTCATATACATGGTGGCCAAGTGCCGCGAACAGCATGGTGGCCGCAATGCCCTTTGCCATCATCGGCCCCGCACTCCTGTTGCTGAACACGAAGGGGTAAGAGCATTTCAGTTGCCACAAAAGCCACACCACAAAACAGGCAAATGAAGATGCGCCTGCAAAGCCTGCCGCTGCCTTCCACACCGCCACACCCATGTCCGGCGGCAAGTGGCGGCCCGCCCAAAGAACACGGTCAACGAAGCTTAAACCAACCCAATCACCAAATAGATAGTACGACTTGAATCCCACCCAACCTGCACCCGTGCCTAAGGCCAAGGCGAGAATCACCGCCGTTTTTTTTGGAAATGGTTTGTTCATTAGTAACGGTCAAAGGCGCTAAACTCCTAAAACTTGAGTTAGCGCAAGCCGGGTGGTTGCGTCAGGTTGGATCAGGGAGGCAACTCGTAAACAAAGGCTTGGGTTTGTCCTGCCCCGGTCTGCGCGAACCGGGCAGCGGATGCCCATCCAAAACCCGTTCCATTTCCGACAACCACGCCGAGGCGGAAGCCAGCCGGGCGATTTTCTGCAGGTCCATTTCTTCCCTCACCATGGCGTCGATCCTGTCCAACTGCTTGCGCACGCGCGCATGGCGCTTGCCCAAATGATCCTCCCCGGTAGCCGCAACTTGCGGGAATCCCGTCGCACACTCCCCCCGCTCCGCCAAAGCCGGTTGCCGCACACGCCGTGCAGCATTGGAATTGGCGGCCATGTTGCGGGCATTTGCGCTCATATGGAGGCTCATTGCCTACAAATCTGCCTTCCGAGCTCGCAAGTCAAGCGGCAACCAGATTTTGTCCGGCTCAGACCCGCTCTCGAAATTCCGCGTAATGGAATTTTAGGTCTACTGCGCTTCCCCCTGCCACTCCCATCTGCTTTACGCCCGCCGCCGCAATCTCCCCCATGGTGCAGCCCGCGATGCGCGTGGATTCTTCAAGTTTGGCCCCGTACGACAATTGCCAAATCCAATTCAACTGGACCAAAAGCCCGCAGCGCCCCGTTCCCATCGCCTCCCCTCTGTGCTCTCGCCTCCCCTCTGTGGTGAAAATTCCCCCTCCGTGGCTTTCCTCCCCGTTCGCAAAAATAATGGGTTGCGTGGGCCGAACGGGGGCGGGCATACTCGGCCCACATTTAAATCGATGAAACACCACTTCTTCACAACCCTGCCCCTGCTGGCCGGACTGGTTTTGACCGGTCCCGCGCCCGTGGCGGCCCAAAAAGCCCCGCCCGCGGCCGAATCCTCCGCCGTCGGCAACCTCAACGTCCAAAAGGACTTCAAACTGGAAAAGCTCTACACCGTGCCCCGGGAAAAGGAAGGCTCCTGGGTCTGCATGTGCGTGGACCCCAAGGGCCGCGTGATCGTCGGCGACCAGGGCGGCAAACTGTACCGGTTCACCCCGCCACCACTGGGGCAAACCGGCGAGATCAAGCCCGAAGCCATCGACCTGGACATCGGCCAGGCGCATGGTTTGCTTTACGCTTTCGACAGCCTCTATGTCGTCGTCAACGAAGGCAGCCGGCCCCACGGCCTGTACCGCCTCCGCGACACGAAAGGGCAGGACAAATTTGACGAGGTCAAGCTGCTCCGCAAAATCGAAGCGAGCGGCGAGCATGGCGCGCATTCGCTGGTGGTTTCCCCGGACGGCCAATCCCTCTACCTCGTCGTGGGCAACAGCAGCACGCTCACCAAAATCGATTCCTCCAAGGTCCCCCGCGTCTGGTGCGAGGACAATTTGATCCCCCGCATCGCGACCGGCTT
>CAIYZC010000341.1 GCA_903930565.1 uncultured Pedosphaera sp. | reverse complement strand
GCTGAACCATTGATTCAACCAAGCTTGGTAATCGGCCACCGCTTGGTTGAAGGCTTCCGGCTGGTTCTGGCGGTAGGCGGTCACCATGTCGGCGTAGTGCTTGGCCACGGGATCCAGTTTGGCCTCATGAATCACGGAATTCGACAAGGTGTTGCCCATGTCGGTCCAATTGTCGCGGGACATATCCGCCCGTTGCGGCGGCACCGTGAGGACGTAACCCATGCGGGCCATGGGCTCAAACCCGCCCACCAAGCTTTCCAATCGCTTCATCATCTGGGGGTCGGCTTCCTTTTCCGGCTCTTTCATCGCCCGGACGGTTTGCACGCCTTTGATCGCCCAATCAAGGTCCTCCGTGAGGCGGTCGGAATCCAACGGGCGCAGGGACAGTTCGAGGCGCATATATAGCAACACCGAATGGTGCAGCCGCACGACGCCGCGCTCCAACGCGGTCCGGTTTTGGGCGGGAATTTTGTCGGCGATTTCAATCCGTTCCGCCTGCTTTTCCAACTCCTCCAAATTGGGGCGGATTTGGTTGAAGGAAAAATGATTGGCCTTGTCCGGCAGCTTGAGAAGATTGAGCAATTCCAAGTTGTCGATGCGGAAGAACTTCTGCTGGTCGGCCACTTCGGGCTTCATCATCACATTGGCCAGCCACTCCATGGCGGAGAGGTTCGTGCCCTTCGGAAACATGGATTCCGCGGCGGACTCGTCCGGCAGGAACACCGCGTGCTTGTGGCGGATTTCCAAAAGGGAATTGCGCGCCACACTGTCCAAGGGTTGGATGCGGCCACCGAGCAGCACCGGCAGTTTGCCCATCGCCGCGAGATTGAAGCCCTTCTGCGGCTCGGGCCGCAAGGTGGAGAGCACCCAACCGGCAAACACCGCCACCGTAATCCAAGGAATCCACTTTTTCATAACTTAGCTCGCTTTCCTGGCCAACTTGCCCGTGGCCGCCGCTTTGGCGGCCACGGCTATCGCCGTGGTCGAACCCACTGTCCGCTTCTTGATAAAACCAATCAAATGCATGCCGAACTGGACCAACATGCCCACCCCCACCAAACCGCAGGCAAAATAAGGCGTCAGCCAACTGGGGTTGTGGACCACTTGCAAGGTGGTGCCCTTGTCATCCCGGTCAAAGCTGGCTTGGTAAAATGTCTCCCCGTCGTAGCGGAGGGGATTGTTCATATAAATGCGCACACTGCGATCCTCGCCCGTGTCCGGGCGGTGCAAATGAACCATGCTGCTGTAATCCATCGCGATTTCGGTCCCTTTGTAGGTGCCGTGGTTGAAGTTGTCCAAATGCACACTGAAGGGTTTGTAATAACGCCGGCCACGCAGCCCGATCTCAAAGACCCGCTGGTCGATCGTAACCACCTGAGGTTCCAAAGCCGGGGAAACCAACCACCGTCCCAGGGAGCCCTTCGGGGAGCTCAACTCGATCACGGCGCTCGGCAAATCCCGTTCCTCCATGACCGTGACTTTCGGCATCTCCTTGAGCCAAAGTTCCTTGCCCGCCCCCTGGGTGGCATCGGGCTGGACGAAGCCATCGGTCTTCTGGCCGCGCAAGGAGGCATTCGGAAAGTACTTGGTGACTTTGAGGGCGAACGGCAGGGCGGCGGAGCGAATCTCACCGCCGCGGGCGACCATGGATTCGGGGATGGAAACCACTTGGTCCTGGTCTTTGCCGCTGGTGTCCACCACCGCCAATTCATACACCCGGTCGCTTTCCGAATAGTTCTTGGTTTCGCCAATGCGCAGGCGCATTCCGCTCTCCACCGCCAGCAGGTCGGTCAGCAACTGCCCCAGCAGCATCATGATGAGGCCGAAGTGGATCATCCACAGGCCGATCTTCTTCCCCTCAAACTTGAAGCGCTGAATGTGGGCCGCCACCAAGTTGGCGAGGAGCAGACCGCCGACCAGATAGCCGCCCGGGAACACCGGTATTTTCCAACCGGCGCCCTTCGGCCCCCAATAAATCAGGAAGCTGCGGAAGAACTCGTTTTGGGCTTTGTACAGCCCCAAATCCACCTGCGCCAGCGTGCCGACAAAAACCAACACCAGTCCCAGGCACAAACAGGCCACGGTGAGGCGCAGCGAACAGAAAAACTTGATCAGCCGGTTAAGGAGCATGGGGATATTTAACGCCTTTCACGAATTGCAGGAAAGCGGCCTTTTCCGCTTCCACCGCCGGGCCGTCGCCCATGAGCTTGTAGTACCAATCCTCGCCCCCGTGGGATACCATCACCCCCACGAGCCGCGCGGGTTTCTGGTTGAGGGCGTTGGTGCCGCTGATATCCAGGAGCAACGCCTTGTCCCCGCCCGCCGCCAGCGGTTGGAGGGCGGCCTGCAGCTCCGCGTCCGTCACGGCGGGCAGGCTCAATTGCCGGCGCCAGCGGGCCAAATTGAGCAGGGCGCCGCCGCCGGCGGACCCGATATTGACATCCGCGCTCGTGCCCCCGGGACCGGGAGCGACAAATTTGGCGCGCAGCATCTGCCCCGGCGGGGCGGTTTGCCAGTTCGCCGGCGGCTGCCACTCGGGCAAGGGCCCGCCGCCGCCGCCACCGGCCATTGGCGCGCCGCCCGCCATCGGACCCGCCCCGCCGGCCATCATGGGCGGAGCCGCCGCCGCGGCCGGGGCGTTGCGAATCTGAATCGACTTGAGAAAATCCAAAAAGGCGGGCTTTTGTTCGTCCACCAACGTCGGCTCACCCGCCAACTTGTAGAACCAACTTCCCTCGGGCCGGTGCACCATGGCGGTGATGATCTTGACCGCCGCCCCCTCGCGTTGGCCGGAAACCTCGAACAAATTGCCGGACTCCGCCCCCACGGTCACAGGTTGCATCTGCTTGACCGCCTCGGCATCACTCAGCGCCGGCGCGCCCGCTTGTTCCCGCCACATGTTGACCAGCAACGCATCCTTGCCCGCCAAGTTGCCCAATTGGGTCACGGAAATGTCCGCCTTGCGCCCCTTGGCATCCTGCACGTTGAATGACGCCAGGCTGAATTCACCGTGGCCGGCTTCCTGCCAATCCTTGGGCAGTTGCCACCCGAGTTGCGGCACGGGCCGCTCCATGCCCGGAGCCCCGGGCGCGCCGTTCGCGACGCCCGCCATGGGGGCGGCGTCAACCGGCACGGGCTTGGGCACCCGGTACACTTGAATTTCCTCCCGTTGGCAACCCGCGGCCGCCAGCAAGAGGCCTGCGAGCGTCCCCCAACCCCGGCCAGGCCGCTTCATTGCCGCACTGCTAAGAATTCGCACTCGTTCACCCTAACCCAACCGGCCCCGGCCAACAAGCTTTACCGTTGGTCCTTCCTTGCGCACCACCCGCCAGTTTTTGCCTTTGCAGAGCCTCCGTCCTCCCTTTACCGTGCGCCGTGCTCTTCGAACGACTCATGCGCGGCGCCACGTTCGCCCGCCTGCTGGGCTCCCTCGGCGCGCTCGCGGCCGTGCCGGCGCCGGCCCGGGCGGCCGATCCCGCGGATTTGCTTTGGCAAGCGGACTGCAACCACCCCGTGCTTGCCTCCCCGGCGATCGCCGCGGATGGCACCATTTATGTTACCGCCAGTGACAACCGGCTCCTGGCGCTGGATCACAATGGCCGCGTGAAATGGCGGTTCGCCATCACGGCGGACATTGTGGCTTCCCCGGCCATCGGGAACGACGGCACCATTTATTTCGGCGGCCGGGACCGCCGGTTCCACGCCGTCAGCCCCCAAGGGAGGGAACACTGGGCGTTTCGCACCGGCGGTTGGGTGGATTCCAGCGCCGCGATCGGCGTGGACGGCACGGTTTATGTCGGCTCGTGGGACACCAAGTTCTACGCGCTGGCGCCGGAGGGTCGCCAAAAATGGGTCTTTGCCACCGCCGGCCCGATCGATTCATCCCCCGTCATTGATGGCGCCGGTACGATTTACATCGGTTCGCATGACCGCCGGTTTTATGCGCTGCGACCGGATGGCACGCAAAAGTGGCAATTCACCACCGGGGGGCCCATCGTCGCCTCCCCGGCCATCGGCGCGGACGGCGCCCTCTATCTGCCCAGCACGGATGGCAACTTGTACGCGATCAATCCGGATGGGACGGAACGTTGGCGGCTGCACACCGGCGGGGTGCGCCCCTCCTCGCCGGTGATCGACCCCGCCGGGACGATTTATCTGGGCGTCAATGATTCCATGCGCAGCGTCACCCCCGACGGCAAGCTGCGGAACTGGGGGTTGACCCAAACCGAGCCGGATCAAGCGATCCACATGGACGGCGCGCCGGCGCTCACCGCGAACGGCTGGGTGCTGTTCAGCTCCAGTTACGGCACGTTGTTCGCTTGGCCGACCAACACGGCCGAGCCCGCTTGGAGCGCCCGCGTCGGCGGCGGCGCCACGGCCGCCGTGGCGGTTGGACCGGACGGCACGGTCTACCTCGGCCACGATGGCAACCACTTCAACGCCTACCGGGGGGCCTCCCCGCCCGCGAACAGTCCGTGGCCGCTGTTTCGCGGCAATCCGCGCCAGAATGGCCGGTGGGAAGCCCCGGGGAAATGAACCGGCGGCTCCCCTTCCCAGCCGGACGGCGCGCGGACCCGAAAAATTCCCTTTTGCAATTTCCCAAGGGGTATTCCAAGCTGGGGCGATGACGCAACCGCTCGCGCTGGTTTCCTACGAAAGATTGCTGCCCGGCACCCAATTGGTGAACCGGTTGCAGGATTTGGGTTACCGCGTCCTCACTTCGCCGGGCGGCTCGGCCCTCGCCCTCGTGGCGCATCAGGAAAAGCCCATGATCGTCCTGATCGATCTCGTGGCCAACCATGCCAAAGCCACCCAGGCCATCGCGGACCTGCGGCACAGCGCGGCCACCAACCACCTGCCCATCATCGCCTATTCCGACGATAAGAATCCCACTTTGACGGCCGCCGCGCGGGAAGCGGGGGCGACCTTGGTGGTGAGCGAGGTGGCCATCCTCACCCACTTGGAACAGTTTTTGGAGCGGGCGCTGGAATTGGACTGAGGCCGGCGCAAAAAGCGGTTGAGGTTTCGCGCGGATTGGGCTAGTGATGGCGGCCAATGAAACATTCCCTTTTGCGCGCCGTCTGCGGGGTGGTCACTTGGCTGGGGGCGGCCGGCTTTTGCGCCGGCGGGGATTGGCCGCAGTGGCGGGGGCCGGAGCGGGACGGCCATGCGGCGCCAGGACCGGTGCCCGCGACCCTGTCGGCGGAGCCCAAGATGGTGTGGCGCCGGGAAATTGGCGGCGGCTTTTCCTCCCCGGTGGTGGCGCAAGGCCAACTGGTTTACTTGGACGCGCAAGCGGGCAAGGAGGTCGTCCATTTGGCCGATGCGGCGACCGGCCGGCAAATTTGGGCGGTTCCCCTCGCGGACGTCTATCAAGATGAGTGGGGGCCGGGCCCCCGATCCACCCCGATGCTGGACGGCGACCGGATTTATGTCCAATCGTGCAACGGCGAGTTCCGTTGTTTGAACCGGGCGGATGGGGCGACGCGTTGGAGTTTGAATTTCGAGCGGGATTTCGGGGTGAAATTCCTCGGGAGCAAGGCCAATGAAGGCACCGCCAGCCGCCGGGGGAACAACGGCTCGGGGGTGGTGGCCGGCGACCGGGTGTTCCTACCCGTGGGCGCTGTGAACGGAGCCACCTTGGTGTGCTGCGACAAATTGACGGGCAAGGAAATTTGGCGGGCGGGCACGGATGAAGCGGGTTACTCCTCGCCCGTCGTGGCCACCTTGGCCGGGGTGCGGCAAGTGGTGTATTTCGACGCCGACGCCCTGCTGGGTTTGGATTTCGCCACCGGCCGCGGGCTCTGGCGGGTGCCGTTGAAAACCAACGCCAAGCGCCACGCCATGACCCCGGTGATCCGCGGGGACACGGTGACGGTGAATTCCCACACCTTTGGCATGATTTGCTTTCAAATCACCAACAGCAACGGCGGCCAGACGGCCACCCCGGTCTGGACCAACCGCGAGTTGAAAATCAATCTGGCCACTCCCGTGCTCGTGGACCACTACTTGTTCAGTCACGGTGAAATCAATGCGCGCAACCTCGTGTGCGTGGATGCGCTCACGGGCAAAACCTTGTGGAAACAACCGGGCCTCGGGGAGACCGTTTCGGCCACCATCGCGGTGGGCAACCGTTTGCTCGTGCAGTCGGACCGGGGCGAGTTGTTGCTGGTCGCGGCGGATCCCGGTCAATATCAGGAATTGGGGCGGGCGCAAGTGTGCGGCACCACCTGGAGCCACCCAGCGTATGCGGATGGAAAACTATTTGTTCGGGAAGGCACCCTGTCGGGTTGGAAGTTGACCTGTTTTGACCTGTTGGACCCCAAGCCGTAATCCCAGCCTTTTACCTCCGTGCGGGCGCATCCGAACTTTTCCCATTTCTTTGCCGTACTGACGGAGCACCCGGAGTGCCTGGCCCCGTGGGAGGGCCGGGTGCTCCGCCAAGCTCCGCCGCGTTGGTTGTCGGCCCCCTACCGCTTCACCGGCGCCGGCGCGGTGCTGGCGGGCGCCCGGTGGAGTGTGCGCGGCCTCATGCCCGCGGTCTACGCCAGCACGGATCCCGACACGCTCAACGCCGAGGTTTACTACCGGGGCCGGGAGTATGGTTGGTTGCCCGAGGATTTCCACCCCCGGCTCACGGTGGGGATGCGCTGGGAAATGCAACGCACCTTGGACCTGACCCAGCCCGCCACCTTGCAACGCCTGCGTTTGAACCCCAAGGAACTGATTCACTGTGATTGGTTGGCGGAACAGACCGCCGGGCGCGAAGCCCTCACCCAAGCGCTGGGCCGGGCGGCTTTTGAGCATTTGGCGGAAGGTTTGGTGGTGCCCTCCGCCCGGTCCGTCGACGGGATCAATGTGGTTTATTTCCCCTGCCACCGCTTACCGGGCACGCGGATTGAAGTTTTGAGTGCCAACCTGCTCCCTCCCGATCTGCACGGTTTGGATGCCTAAATGCACATTTGCACGCAAATGTGCTTGCCCTAAATGGAAAATTGGGTTAATTTGATAGCGTGAAGAACGAAAACAAAACCGGAGCCCGCCCAACCAAAAGGGCCCGCCCGGCTGCCCCGCCCGCCGCCCCGGCTTCGGCCGGGCCTGCCGCATCGGTTCCCGACCGCGGCTTGGCGTTGCACGAAGCCTTTGCCCTGCCGGCCCCGCCCCGCCCTCCCGCCGCTCGACGCGCGGGAGAAGCGGAGTTGGCCGAAGCGCTGGTCCGGGCCATCGAGGAAGACGGTACCGATATCAACGGGCTCTGCCAGAGCTACGGCCTCAAGCGCGAAGAACTTGGCCGCCTCACGGGTTTTTCCCTCCGGGCCCTCGCCGAATGGTCGAGCGGTAAATTACCCAGCGCCCCCGCCAAGCGCCGGCTCCAGGAAGTGCGCCGCTTGCTCGACGCGCTCGCCCGCATCGTCCGCCCCGGCCGGATTCCCCACTGGCTCCACCAACCCAACCCAGCCTTCGATCGTCTCACCCCCTTGCAAGTCATTGAGTTGGGCGAGATCGACCGCCTTTGGGCCATGGTCCATGAGCTGGCGGCCGGCCAGCCGGGTTAGTTCGTCACGGCGTCGGCGGTGGTGGCATGCGGTCGCCCAAACGCAGGTACTGCCAGATCGCCTCCAGCTGCCGGGGGCCATCCCCGTCCAGGATTTCCGTGAGCGGACTCCGCCCCTCCTCGTCAAAGTACACCGGCATCTTGGTGCTCGGATCGACCAGTTGCGGATTCCGCACCCACCGAAAAAAGTAGGGCCGGCGCAACCGGCTGGTGACCAACGCGAGATTGATGCCGGCCGTTTCGGAAGTCTGGGCGGCTTTCACTTCGCCCACCGCATGGCACGAAACGCACGAAAATCCCCCCGCCAGGGAAACCAATTTCCGGCCGATTTCGGCCGCCGCCGGGTCGGGTTCCCGCAGCGCCTCCGGGGGCGCCTCGAAAGCGTAACCATGACCCGCCGCCAACCCCTCCGCCAGGCCCGCCGCCCGGCTGGCGAACGCCGGCATGCGGGCCGTCAACCACGGGCGTGGGGTATTGGTCACTTGCCCGCCGATGAACGCGGCGGACCAGTCGCCGCGCAACTTGCCGCCGAGCCCGTCCAACTTGGGAAAGCCCTCGAACCGACCGTGACAGCCCCGGCAATTCAATTCGCGGGTTTGGCGTTCGGCGAACTCCGCCGGCACCGGGCGGGACAGGGAAGCCAGATCCGTTGTCCCAAATTCCCGCAGCGCCGCCAACTGCGCCGCGGTCAGCGCAAAACGGGGGGCCCGACCCGCCGCCGCGTCCGATTCCGCCAGGCACCCCCGGTCCCAAGCCCGTCCCCGCAGCGCCGCCAGTTTGGGGGCCGCGGACGAATTGGGCAGGTTCAAAGCATGACAGTTGAGACAACCTGAAGCTTGCACCAGTTTCTTGCCCTGCTCCACTTGGGCGGCCTCGCCCGCAGCGACCGCCGAGGGTTTGCTCACGGGTGCCAGATAAGCCGCCAATTGCCCGGCCTCCAATTCGGACAATCGGAAGTCCGGCATCCGGGTCCAAGTGTAATGGGCGGCGGGCTGCCGCAAATAATCGGTCAACCTCCCCGGGAGGAATTTTTGGGCCAGATCCGTCAAGGGGACCAAGTCGCCGGTTTTCGGGGCGGATTCCAACGGAGCGTGGCAGGCGTCACAATGGAGGGTGACAAACAACTTGCGTCCCGCCGTGCCGGCGGCGGCATCCGGCCCGGCGGCCCCCGCTGGGGGCGCCGAGGGACGGAGGGTACGCAGATAGGCGGTGATCGCGGCCGCCGCGGCTTCGTCCCGGACCAAGCGGGGCATTCGCGCCCCGGGGCGCACTTGGGCGGGGTTCGTCAGCCACCGCGTCAGCCAATCAGCGTGACGTCCCGCCGCCGTCGCGGCCAGGTCCGGGGCATCCATCGCCGCCTCCGGAAGGCTCATTTCGTCGGCCCCGGCCAGATGGCACTTGGCGCAACGGTAGGCGAGGAACCAGCCTCGGCCGAGCTGACGTTGCTCGGCCCGGAGGGCGGCCTCGTCGGCGGCCGGTAACCGCCAAACATTGGACGGCACGGGCTGAAAGAAACTTTCCGGGGCGCGCCACTCCAACCGCACCCTGGCGTTCCCTGCCGCCGGACTTTGGAACCGCGCGGAGAAACGATGCCCCCCCGCTGACAGTTTGAACTTGGGGCCGGTGACATTGGCCCCACCGCCGCCTTGGACTTTGAGCACTTCGACCTCGTCCACCATCACCGCCAATTCCCCATTCAATTCCGCTTGGAGCTGATACTCACCCGCGATTTCCGTCCGCAATTCCGCCTCCCACCGCGTGGCAAAAGGTGCGGCGGGCAAAAACGGCGTGGGGGCGGCCCCCGCACCCACCCACAACCATACATTCGGCACCGCCACGGTGTCCGTCGCCGCGGCGGCCCCGGCCGCCTTGCTCGTAAAGGTGGCGCGCAAGCCCAGGCCGGGCAATTCCGCCGCGGCGCCGGCGCCGGGGGCGAGCAATGCCACCAAGCCGGCGAGCAGCAGCCACCCAAACCAGGCCGCCAAGTCAATTCCCCAATGCCGCGCCGCGGCTTCATGATCGGCTCCCAAAGCCCAACGGTCGGGTTCGGGTTCCCCCAAATGAGCGCGGTCCGCCCCGGGCCAGTTTCGCCGCCCGGGCGGCGGGGCCACCTCGGCCAAATGACCCAACTCATCACTGGTCAACGGGGCCGCCGGCAGGGCGGCCAGTTCGTCGAGTTGGGCCTCGGGGGGCCGGGCGCCCGCCCCCGCCTCCTGGATCAGCGTCGGGGCCACGCACCTAACCCCGGGTTGGGCCTGGTTCCACAGGCAGGCCAGTTGGAGCAGCGTGCACTGCCGTCGTTGGGCGACTTCGCGGAACGGGGCGATTTGGGCCAAGCCCGCCTCGATCCAGCCGGCCGGCCGGGCTTGCCGCGGGTCGTCGGCCGACAGGTTGGCGCCCGCCCCCAGCCCATCGTGCAACAAGCCTCCCGCCTCCACGCCGCGGGTGATCACCGCCAGCTCCAATTGCGCCGCGGCCGGCAGCACCAGGCCGGCCGGCCACCGCTCCAACCAATTCAACGGCAACATGACGGCATCCAACAACGGTCCGAAGCGTTGGAAGCAGACCAGCAAGTCCAGCGGGTATCCGTTCGCCGGACCGGGGGCGATACCGATCGCCCGGGTCAAACCGACCTCGCGCAACCGGTCCATCGCCCCCCACACCGCGTCCGCGGAAAAGCCCAGCCAATCGGGGTTGTGCAACAGCAGCCAATCGAAATGATCGGTCCGGCACCGGGCCAGCGCGAGCTCGGTGGCGCGCCGCAGGTAATCGGCAAATTGGTTCGGCGGCCGCAAGCCGGGATGGGTGAACCGCGGCCACCCGCGCGGACCATCCTGCCGGCCGCAATAAAAGTCCTGCCCCACCGCCCCCACCAGACAGTAGTCCGCGCGCGCGCGACCGGCCAGGGCTCGCCCCAGGGCCGCATCGGCCGCGCCGGAGCCCAGCACGTCGGCCGTCACAAACGTCCGCACCCCGGCGAGCCAGGCGTGGTGCAGCAGCGCCAGTTCGCGTTCCTCGGAGAGGGGCGTGCCGACGCGGGTGTGCCGGCCGCCGCTCCAGGCGGCGTGGGCGGGGGAGGTCAGTTTGCCAGGTCGCATATCAATGATTTACCAGACGTACGTGGCCGCCGCACCGGCGGGCAGTCGCACCGCGGCGCGGGTTTCGTGGAATTGGATTTGCAGAGCGGCTTCGTCGCCGGCCGCGTTCAGCACAATCAAGACCCGGCGTCCGTCGGGCGTTCGGAAAGCCACGTTGGGGAGGTTGGGCGGCAGGCTCGAAGCGACCCGGACCGAACCGGGACGCACGAATTTGGCGGCGTGGGCGATCACATAATACGCGGGATTGCGCGTCACCTCCCGGCCCGCGATGGTCAACGCCCCCAGGCAACGTTCGCACCCGCCCGCCGTATGCGGCTGCTGGTGCTCGTCCGCCGCCAAGTTCCATTCCAGCACCACGCTGCTCCAATTCCGCGTCGCCCCCACCAGCACCTGCCGCAGGTGCCAGCCCAGGTCACCGCCCAGGTTCCCCGGAGCGGACATCCATTGTTCCGTGAAGTAAACGGCCTTGTCGGGGTGCGCCTCATGCACCCGGCTGAGCGCGCCGATGGACCCGGCGTACAAATGAAACGCCGACCCCGCGACGAATGGCCGCACCCCGGGATCCGCCAGGATCGCCAGCGGATACTCCGGATGATCAGCGTTGTGGTCGTACAGGATGATCTGCGCGCCCAAGCCCGCGGCGCGCAACGCCGGGCCCAGGTGGTGCTTGATCAACGCGGCCTGTTCCGGGGCCGTCATCAATTGGCTGGGTTGATTGTTCCCATTCAAGGGTTCGTTTTGCACGGTAACGGCGCCGATGGGGATCCCCGCCGCGCGCATCCCTTGCAGGTATTTCACGAAGTAGCGGGCGTACACCGCCGCCAGCTCGGGCCGCAGGCGGCCGCCCCGGGTGTCGGGTGGCTGCTTCATCCAAGCGGGCGCCGACCAGGGCGTGGCCAGCAAGGCCACCGCCGGTTGGACGGCCAAAATCTCCCGCAGCACGGGGATCAAGGCCTCCTCATCCGGCGCCAAACTGAAGCGGGCCAGCGTGGGGTCCGTTTGGCCGGGGGGTAAATCATCATAGGAAAAGACGCGCTCGTCCAAGTCCGAAGCGCCCAGGCTCAACCGCAAATAACTGATCCCGATGTTCGTGCGATCCGTGGCGAAGAGTTCCCGGAGGAGGTCGGCGCGCACGGCGGCGGGCAAACGCTGCAGCAACCGGGCGCTGCCGCCGGTCAGCGTGAACCCAAAGCCCGCGATCGTCTGGTAAGTCTGCGCGTCGTCGATCTCGATCACCGGACCGGCGCCGGGGGGGGCGTCGAACCGCAGCCCCCCGGGTTGCTTTTGAAACAACGCCGTGCGGTCGGTGCGCGTCAGCCAGCATTCCCCCTCCGGGGCGGCTGCCCGCCCCCCGGCCGGCGCCCCTAATAACAGCCCGACCAGCAGGAGCCAAACCGCCCCGGGACACGGATGCAAACGACGATTTTCCACGGCGGCTCCCGGTTAGATTTGCAGCAAAGGCGCCAGTCCGCGGGTGGATTTCAAAGGGCTCACCAACGCCAGCGTCAGCCGTTCCGGGCGGAAGAAATCCCGCGCCGCGGCCAGCACCTCCGCCCGCGTCACGGCGGCGAGCCGGCGTTTGGCCTGGCGCGCCGTGGCCACCCGCCCGTAACCCAGTAATTGTTCGCCCAACCAATTCATTTGGTTGTCGGCGCTTTCCAACCCCAAGTCCACCTGCCCCAGGGCGTAATCGCGCGCGCGTTGGAATTCCCGCACCGGCGGCGCCGCCTGGGTGAAGCGCCGCAGCTCGGCGCGGACCAATTCCAAGGTTTCGCGCAAATGGTCCAAGTCCAACCCCGCCGAGATCGTCAGGGTGCCCGTGTCGTCAAAAAAGCCCAGCGCCGTGTCGATCGAATACGCGATCCCCCGCTCCTCGCGGATGACATTGAACAGCCGCGAACTGGCGTTCTCGCCCAGCAGCACATTGAGCAGCCGCAGGGGAAACCGGCGCGGGTCGTGCCGCGACGTCGTGCGGATCCCGAGGGCCAGCTGGGTCTGCTCCGTGGCTTTCGTGTGCAAGTGAATCCGGGGCGCGACTTGCACCTCGGTCACCGGCGCGAACGCCGGTCCGGTCCCGGCCGGAAAGCGACCCGCCAGCCGTTTCACCGCGCGCAGGACCCGCGGGTGGCGGATCCGGCCCGCCACCACGATCAACGTGCGGCCGGCGGCGTAATTCCGCCGTTGGTACTCCACCAGGCGCGCCCGGTCGAGGTAATCCAAGGTTTGTTCGGTGCCCGCCAAATTGCGCCCCAGCGGATGGTTGGGCCACAGGCTTTCATTCAGCAGCTCCTGAACCAGGTGGTGGGGTTGGTCGCGGTACATCGCGATCTCCTCCTTGATCACCCCCCGCTCCTTGTCGATTTCCTCCGGCGCAAAGCGCGAGTGGAGGAACATGTCCGTGAGCACGTCCAGCAAGTCGTCGAAATGTTGGTGGGGCGCCCGGCAGTGGTAGCAGGTCATCTCCTCGGACGTGAAGGCGTTCAAGTAGCCCCCCAAGCCTTCGACATCCTGGGAAATCCGCCGCGCCGTCCGCCGCGCCGTGCCTTTGAACAGCAGGTGTTCGATGAAATGGCAGACCCCGTTCAGTTCGGCGGGTTCGTACCGGCTGCCGACCCCCACCCACAAGCCCACACTCACGCTGGCCATGTGCGGCATTTCCGCCGTGGCCACGGTGAGTCCGTTTTCAAGTCGCGAAATATGATACATGTCGGGCAAGCCGTCCGGCTTCAGGCAAACGCCGGCGGCATGACGGGCGGCGGCCCCACGCGCCGGGCATAATCCAAAATAATTTGTATCGCCGCCTCCGGATCGTCGGTGATGGTCACCAACTCCAAATCCCCCGGGCTGATAAACCGCCCGCCCTGCAAGGTCCCCTTCATCCAATCCAACAACCCCTGCCAATGCGCCCGCCCGAACAGGATCAGCGGAAACCGGGGAATCCGGCCGGTCTGCACCAAGGTGAGCACTTCGTAAAACTCGTCCAAGGTACCGAAGCCCCCCGGCATGAACACGAACGCCAGGCTGTACTTCACGAAGCAAACCTTGCGGGAAAAGAAATAGTGAAATTGAATCGGCAGGTTGGCGTAGCGGTTCCCGGCCTGCTCGTGCGGGAGTTCGATGTTCAAGCCGACCGAAACTCCCTTCACCGCCTGCGCCCCGCGATTGGCCGCCTCCATGATCCCCGGGCCACCCCCGGTGATGACCGCCAGTTGGTGTTTCGCCAAGCCCTTGGCCAGGGTCATCGCGGCTTGGTAATAGGGATCCTTCACTGAGGTGCGGGCGGACCCGAAGATGGTCACCGCCGGCCCCACCTTGGAAAGGGACTCAAACGAATCCACAAACTCCGCCATGATGCGAAAGATGCGCCAAGGATCCTCTTTGGCGAAACCATGGGTGGGCGGGTTCACCGCCGGGGGGTTGCCGGCGGGGACGGATCGGGGAGTTTCGGGGGTGGGCATGCGGTGAAAGGCGCGGGGCGGTTCAAATCGTCGGCGGCATCCCCGTTCCGCGCGGGGCGCCGGTGGCCCGCCCCGCCCGGTCCGCGCCCCCGGCCGCCAATATTTCGTTGAAAATCATGGGGGCAGTATCGCGGGGGATTACACTTTCGGCAAGCCCGCCGAAGCGGTTTGACCGGGCGCGAAACTCCTTTCCGGGCCGGCCGAATCCGCCTATTTTCCGCCCATGGCGAAGCAATTATTCTTGTTGGACGGCATGGCGTTGGTTTACCGGGCGCATTTCGCCTTTGCCGCGCGCCCCATCCTCACGTCCCAAGGGCGCAACACTTCCGCGCTGTACGGCTTCACCCAATCCCTGCTGGATATTCTGGCGAACCGGCAGCCGACGCACCTGGTCGTGGCGTTCGACACCGCGGCCCCCACGGAACGGCACCGGGAGTATCCGGAATACAAAATCCAACGCGAGGAAATGCCCGAGGACATCCGCTTCGCCCTCCCCAACGTGCGCCGCATCATCGAGGCCCTCAATATCCGCGTGGTCACGTGCGACGGGTACGAAGCCGACGACCTCATCGGCACCCTGGTGACCCGCGCCGAACCCGAGGGCTTCGAATCCTTCATGGTCACTCCGGACAAGGATTTCGGCCAACTCGTGTCCGCCCACACCTTCCTCTTCAAACCCGCCCGCCTCGGCGACGCCATCGAAATCCTCGGGGTTCCCGAAATCCTGGCCAAATGGGGTATCCACGAACCCATGCAGGTCGCGGATGTCCTGGGGCTGTGGGGCGATGCCGTGGACAATATCCCCGGCGTGCCGGGCATCGGGGAAAAAACGGCTGCCAAACTCATCGCCCAATACGGCAGTGTGGAAAACGTGCTCGCCCACACCGCGGAGCTGAAAGGCAAGCTGAAGGAAAACCTCGAAACGCACCGCGAGCGGGCGTTGCTTTCCAAACGCCTGGCCACCATCAACCGCGCCGCGCCGATCCCCTTGAATTTTGACGAGTTTCAAGTCCGCCCCCCGCAGGACGCCCTGTTGCGGCAGTTGTGCGTGGAGTTTGAATTCAACAGCATTGGCCGCCGCCTTTTCGGCGAGAGCTTCCGCGCGGGCCACGGTTTCAGCCCTTTCGCCCCGCCGGCGCCCGGCCCGGCGAAACCCGCCCCCGCGGCGGAACCGCTGGAATTCCGCCTGACCGCCGATGATGAGGAAACCACCGCGCCCCCCACCCCGGCCCCCGCGGCCCCGGCCCCGCACCTCAAAACCATCCGCGACGTGGCCCACGAATACCACTTGGTCACCGACGCCGTCGGCCGCGCGGAACTCCTCGCGGAGTTGCGTGCCCGCACCAGCTTTTGTTTCGACACCGAAACGACCGGTCTGGACACCAAACAAGCCCGCTTGGTGGGCTTGGCGTTCTCCTTCGCCCCGCACACCGGCTGGTACGTCCCCGTGCCGCAAGATCCGGTGGCGGCCGCGGCCCTCCTGGAAGAATTTCGCTCGGTGCTGGAGGACGAAAAGATCGAAAAGGTGGGCCACAACCTGAAATACGATTTAAGCGTCCTCCGTTGGCACGGTCTCGGCGTTCGCGGCCGGCTCTTTGACACCATGATCGCGCACGCCTTGGTCGAGCCCGACCAGCGGCATGGCATGGATTACCTTTCCGAAGTTTACCTCGGCTACAGCCCGGTGCCGATCACGGCGCTCATCGGGCCGGAGAAAGGCCCGCAGTTGAGCATGGCCGTGGTGCCCGTGGCGCAAGTGGCCGAATACGCCGCGGAGGATGCGGATGTGACCTGGCAACTCCGGGGCCTTCTCGAACCCCTGTTGCGGGAACGCGGTCAGGAAAAGGTCTTCTACGAAGTCGAAGCGCCATTGCTTCCGGTCTTGGTGGCAATGGAGCACGAAGGCATCCGTATCGATGCCGCCGCGCTCGCGGAATTCGCCGCGCAATTGGGCCGGGAAATGACGGAATTGGAGGCTGCCATTCATCGCCTGGCGGGCCGGCCTTTCAACCTCAATTCGCCGCGCCAGTTGGGCGAGGTGCTGTTTGAAGAGTTAAAAATCGGCGGCCCGGCGAAGAAGACCAAAACCGGCCAGTATTCCACCAACGAACAAACCTTGCAGGACTTGGCGCCCGACCACGAGATCGTGCAACGACTCTTGGATTTCCGCGGCGCCGCCAAGCTCAAGTCCACCTACGCCGACACCTTGCCGGAATCCATCTGGCCGGCCACCGGCCGGGTGCACAC
Organism: uncultured Pedosphaera sp.; assembly: GCA_903930565.1. GTDB lineage: Bacteria > Verrucomicrobiota > Verrucomicrobiia > Limisphaerales > Pedosphaeraceae > CAIXFN01. Next base: position 4,956 of record CAIYZC010000341.1, on the reverse strand, counting down.
CACCTACAACCAAGTGGTCACCGCCACCGGCCGACTGAATTCCCAGCATCCCAACTTGCAGAACATCCCCATCCGCACGGAACAGGGCCGGGAAATCCGTAAAGCGTTCGTGCCGCGCGACGCGGATCATTGCCTCCTGGCGGCTGACTATTCCCAAATTGAATTGCGTATCATCGCCGCCTTGAGCGGGGAATCCGCCATGATCCAAGCCTTCCGCGACCACCTGGACGTCCATGCGGCGACGGCGGCCAAAGTCTTCGGTGTGCCGCTGGACGGGGTCACCCCCGAGATGCGCCGGCGGGCCAAAATGGTGAACTTCGGGATCATCTACGGCATCTCCGCCTTTGGGCTCGCGCAGCGGTTGCGTATTCCCCGCAAAGAGGCCGCGACCATCATCGAACAATACTTCGCGCTCTATCCGGGAATCGCCCGCTATATGCAGGAAACGATCGAGCAGGCCCGCCGCCGCGGTTATGTCGAAACGGTGATCGGGCGCCGCCGGTACATCCGGGACATCAATTCCGCCAACGCCACCGTGCGCGGTGCCGCCGAGCGCAACGCCATCAACGCCCCCATCCAGGGCACTGCCGCGGACATGATCAAGTTGGCGATGATCCACATCCAATCCGCGCTGGCCCAAGGCGGGTTCCGCACCCGCATGCTGCTCCAAGTTCACGATGAACTGGTCTTTGACGTGCCCCGGGACGAAGTCGCCACGGTCCGCCCCCTGATTGAGGAGAAACTGCGCAACGCCATTTCCTTGCCGGTGCCCATCGAAGTGGAAACCGGCGTGGGGCAAACGTGGTTGGAAGCCCATTGAGGGCCGATCGATTCGCCCCGCGGTTCACCCCACGATAAAAGCAAAAAGGAGCCGGACCTTGCGGTCCGACTCCCGTGGGAATGGTTCCGTCAACCCGGCCTGCGGGCCGGGTTGCGCGGCGGATTAGGGACTGGTCACCTTGTAGTAGACCTGCGTGGCGTTCGTCGCCGAGGAATCGTTGTAGTTATATTGGCCGGCGGACACTTCCGTGGGATGACCCAGCGCGGTCCAAGCGGTCGGGAACAGGTTGGTCGTGGACCAAACCGTGAACAACGCGGCGGCGTTGGGGGTGTCCGTGAAGCTGAAGGTCACCCCCGGATTCCCGGTGGCGCCGGCGGCGACCGCGGCGCTGGACAGGAAGGACACCGACCCGAGCGTAGGGGCGGTGACGGGAACCGCGGGCGTCGCGGAGAACGTAAGGTTGTCGATGCCGTAGCCCTGGCCGGAACCGGCGGAGTCGCTGATCGTCCACACCAGCCAAAGCGTCTGGCCCGGCGCCCACGCCGTGTTCAATTGGAAATTGGACACCGCGAGGTTGACTTGGTTGCCCGGCAGGTTGCCGTCATTGTGGCCGGCGGCCAGGAGGGGGAAGGTGTTGGTCGGAATGCTCAGCGCGCCCACCAAATTGTTGGTGGCGGCCGTGATTACATCGCTGGACAACACCGTGCTGTTGCCGCTCGGATTGACCGCATAGCCGAAATCCAAGGCCTTGGGATGGGAGCCCAGCTTCCAATACTCACCGAGGTAGCTGAGGTTGATGTAATTCAGGGTCTTGGTGGAGGTGTTCACCAACTTCAAGCCGAAGTGGGTCGAACCCGAACCGCCGGTGGCGATCAAGCCCAGCGCGCGGTTCGTGCTGGTGCTGTCCAGGTCGCCAAAGCTGATCACGCCGCCGGTGGTTTGGCTGCCATCATGGGCGCCGAACAGGCCGCCGCCCAGCGGTTGCGGAATGTCGCATTCGCCGTACCAGCCGCTCATGCTGTTACTCAAGCCGAGGCCGCCGGAGCCGCCCGCCGTGACGTTGAAATAAATCGGGTAACCGAAATCGAACGGATTTGCCGGCCAATAGGAAATCCCCAGCGTCGGGCCGGTTTGCCCGATGATGACAGGACCGCCGCCCGCGGTGTTAACGGGGAAGGCCCCCGCGTTCGGCAGGGTGTTGAAGTTTTGGAAGTAAACTTGATTGCTGTAGTTCAACTGGGTGTGCGCCGGGGGCACCAACACGCTGACGGAGGCCAGCAAGCTGGTGACGGATCCGCCTTGGTTGGAGATCACGCAGAAGTAATTGGTGGCATCGCTGGTCAGGGCGCCATTGAACACCAAGTTCGTGGTCGCCGAACCGCTGATTTCATTCACGTCGCTCAACGCCACCACGGCGTTGGACTTGCCGTAATACCATTGGTAGCTCAGCGGCGCGGTGCCGCGGGCGTAGAAGTAGAGGCCGTTGGTCTGGCCCGCGAGCATGACGACGGAGGCGGGTTGGAAGCCGCCGGGAATCACCGGCTTGAGGTATTGGACGGTCAATTGCACCAAGTTCGTGATGTTGCCCGCGGGGTTGGAAACCACCACGGCATAGGTCCCGGCATCGCTCAACTGCACGTTGGTCAAGGTGAGGGAGGCAGTCTGGGCACCGCTGATCTTGATTCCGTCGTCCACGAGGGCCGCGCCCGCGAGATACCAGGCGAACGTGAAGGGCTGGGTGCCGCTCTTCGGAATGGACGTGAACGTGACATTGTCACCAATGAAATTGGTTTGCTTCACCAAGGCGCTGGTCGCGGGCAGCACCGGGGTCGGCGAAACGATCAAATTCGCCACCGCGCTCGTCACCGCGCCGAATTGATTGGAAACCACCACGCTGTAGGCGCCGGGGTCGGTCAGGTCGGTCAGGAGAAACGTGAGGGTGCTGGAGGCGGTCCCGACGATGTTGGCCGTGTCGGCAATATTCGTGCCGTAGTTCAACCATTGATAGCTGAGGGGGTAGGCCGATTGCGCGGCCACGCTGAAGCTGACCGTCTGGTTGGGAATGGTCGAGTAGCCTTGGGGCTGGCTCGTAATCAACGGGGTCAGGTCGGGCGCGAAGGTCACGCCGCGGAAGTCTTCCTTCGAGTTCGCCGCGGTGGCCAGCGTTTGGGCGACGAGGGCGCTGGAGCCCGGGTTGCCAATGTCCACGATGCGAATCAACCGGTTGGAATTGACGTTGGCCCCGCCGTCACCCGATTCCAAGGTGACCGCGTAAATCACGGGGTAGTTCGTGGTGGCGTAGGTGAAGTCGGCCGTCAAGGCAAACGCGCCGCCGCCGCCGGAATTGACGCTGGTGGCGGTGCCCAGGTTGTTCGTGTTGAACAGGTACGCCTGACTCCACACCCCGGCGTTGTTGGTGAATTTGGCGATGCCCAGCTTCTGGTCGGCGATGTAAATGGTGGTCAGCGCGTCGTCCATGTCAAACGAGACCACGTTGGCGTACGCCGATCCGAAATTGCAGAACAAGTTCGTGGTGTCCACCGACTGGGCGGAACCCGGCAGCCACGGCAGCGGATCAGGCTGACCGGAAAGGGTGTTGAAGGTGTACAGGCCGTTCAAGTAGCCGTCCTTCGCCTTGGCCAGCGCGAACAGGGTGTTGTTGCGGATGTGCAACATGTAAGCGGAGGACAGGATGGATTCAAACGACTTGGGGTAACCGGCCAGATAGGAGTCGTAGGGATTATAGAAGAGGCAGCCGCTCTCCTGGTAGCCGCCGGAAGCCGTGCCGGCCACCGTGCCGCAGCCCCAGAAATTCGTGCCGTCCAAGGACGCGATGCCGCGGGGATTGTTCTGCGTCACCCCGGGCGCCAGACCAAACCAGCTGTACTGATCGGAATATACAATGTTGACGTTCGTGAAAGCGTCGATCGTGCCGAAACCACGGTTGATCGGGTAGGTGGAGGGCGGGCCGCCATTGCGGGTCAAATCGATCGGGCTGGTGTATCCGGTCATGAGCACAAACCGGCGGTCCGCGGAGCGGTTCAGGCCCTGGCCTTCGGAACCGGCGCTGGCGTTGAACCAGAGGGACGCATTACCGTTGTTGGTCGGGAGCGCCACCGAAAGCAGCGGCTGGGCTTGGTTGAGGGTGACCGGGTCGTATTCGTCCAAAAACGCGGCGTTCTGCTTGTTCGTGGAGCTGAACGGCAGGACGCCGTCGCCGCCGCGGAGCACCACCAGTTTGCCGGGGGTGAACAAGGGCGTCGGCGGCGTTTGGGCGCCGGCGCCCAGCGCAAACAGCGCGGCCAGACCGGCGGTCAGGATGTGTTTTCTCATAGGTTTTCGAATCTGCTTCGTTGGGTTATGGCGGCCGCAATGCCCCCGGATCGCGGGGCCACGGCTTGCCTGCTTCATCAGAACGGTCGCTTGTGACAATCCAACTGCCGAAGCGTGACATTCCGGTGACAACACACCGGGGGATTTGTCACTTGAATGTAACAACCGGATGGCGTAAAGCTGTTACCATCACGGCCTTGGTTTCGTGCCCGCCGGCGCCACAAAGCCCACCGTGCGGCTCCCCGGAATCAAGCAAACACTCCAGACATGATGAATATTAGCATTCGTAAACGTGGTTTCACCCTGATCGAGCTGTTGGTCGTGATCGCGATCATCGCGATTTTGGCGGCCATGCTCCTGCCCGCCCTGGCCAGCGCCAAGGAAAAGGCCAACCGCACCGCCTGCCTGAACAACCTCCGCCAATGGGGAATCGGAGACAACATGTACTTGGATGAAAACAATCAGACGTTGCCGCTGACCAAAATCGCCACGGCCACTTTGCCCGTGCCGGGATACAACGAGGACGTGCCGACTTGGAACGATTTGGCCTACGCCCAAGCGCTCAACGTGGGCAATTCCGCTTGGTTCAACGCCCTGCCCCCCTTTGTGAATGAGAAACCGCTTTACGCCTACACCTCCGGGGCCGGCCCGCAAAACTACAGCGAGGCCAAAAGCATTTTCCATTGCCCGACCGCCAGGGTTGATCGCGGCTTGAATCCGGAAAACCGGGTTATTTTCCAATACGGCATGAACTCCAAAGGCCACGAAATCAACGGGGATGGCAGCACAGGCGGCACCCTGGACCCCGTCCGGCTTCCCAATGTCAAAAACGTCTCCGCCTT
>CAIYZC010000340.1 GCA_903930565.1 uncultured Pedosphaera sp. | reverse complement strand
GGTGACCCGGTCGGCGAAGAGCCGACTGCCCGCCTCCTCGGTCAAACCCAATCCACGCACCACGTCGATCAAATGCGGGTCATTGGTCTGCGTTTCGGTTCGGCGGATTTGCGTGTGCCGGACCAACGCTTGGAAGGCCGCGAGCGAGTGTGCCCGACAATCGCGGTTTAGGTAAAACTCGTAGATGACCGGGTTCTCGCGCCACGGTCCCCCATGCGCGACCGAGCCATACCCCGCGGTCACCCCGTCGATCGTGACCAAGTACTCGCGCGACCAACCGGGCCGGGTGTGGATCGAATCGTGGATGATCTGGCAGTCCATTTCCCGGCGGTAAGCGTCCCGCAGCGGCAGGATGGTCTCCAGAGCGATGGGCATGATTTCCATAGGAGTTTCACTGGGCGTCGCCGCCGTGCCAGCGGAGGCGCGGGCGAGCCTTGCTCATGGATAACCCGGGATTGGCGCCGGGTCAAAACCCTTCCGCAAGGTTCCCTCCCGCGAACACGTCACCGATTGGGGCCCGCAAAATAAGCGCATATTCTTGGTAATAAACCCGCGCGGGCGGTCACTATTTAATTGAATGTCGAATTGTTCAACATGAACACGCACGAACAGGAGGCCATCTTCCGCCGCTGGCTGGACGCCCACGTGGGACTGATGCTGAAGATCGTCCGGGGTTGCGCGGCCACGCCGGCCGACCAGGACGATCTGTTTCAGGACGTGCTGTTGCAACTCTGGTCGTCCATTCCCGCTTTCCGCGGTGACGCAAAGGAAACCACTTGGATATACCGGGTGGCCTTCAATACCGCGCTGGCCTGGCGGCGGGGCGAACGCCGCCGCCGGATCGGCCAGGAAACTTTGGTGAAATACGACCCGGCCCCGACCTCGCACCCCGGACACGCGGACGCTTTGTCGGAACCGGAAATGGTCGCGCAACTGTACACGGCGATCCGGGAACTGCCCAAACTGGACGCCTCCCTCGCGCTGATGCACCTGGACGGCCTGAGCTATCAGGAAATGGCCGAGGTCCTGGGCATCTCGGTCAACCATGTCGGGGTGAAGCTGAACCGCATCCGCCGGCAACTCGCCGAAAAACTGAAAGGAGTACGCAATGAACTTTGATGATTACCAAAAGGCATGGCAGGCGCAGGATTCCCGGCCAAGCGTCGCCCTCAACGCCGATGCGCTGTTGGAGGAAGTGCGGCGCAAACAACAGGGTTTCCGTCGGATGATCTTTTGGCGCGACGTGCGGGAGGTGGGCGTGGCGGCGGTGCTGGTGCCGGTGTTCATCCATTCCGGTTTGACGGTCAGTTGGACCCTGCACCTCGCGGCCTTCGGCTGCTTCGTGGTCGGCGCGGACATGGTGCTGGACCGGCGGCGGCAAAAGCGAAAGACGCCGGATGTGCACGCCTCGCTGAAGGAGTGGGCAGCCACCTCGCTCGCCGAGGTGAATCATCAAATCTGGCTGCTGCAAAACATCCTGTGGAATTACCTGCTTCCCTTGGGCGTGCCCCTCTTCCTGTTCTTTGGTTGGTGCGCTTGGAGCTTGCCCCTGCCCATCCCGGCCAGGGTCTTCAGTTTCCTGGTCCTGTCGGGCTTCGTTGCGTTGGTGGATGTCGTCCTTTATTGGCTGAACCAATATGCGGTGCGGAAAGGCCTGGAGCCCCGGCGCCAGGAATTGGCGGAGCTGTTGCGGAGCATTGATCCCGAGCAACCGGGCGCCGGGATCAAGTCCGGCAAACCCCTCGGCCCCCTACTGCTGGTTGTAGGCGTATGCATCACAGCGGTGATTCTGCACCACTTCCTGAACGCCCAAGGGTGAGCGACCGCCGGAGCCCGTCCCATCGACCACTGACGACGTTATTTGGCCGGCTTGGCCGCCGGGGGGGTGGTCGTGGTGGTGGCGGGCGGGTTGTTGGTGTCCAGGCCCGCCGGAGGGGTGTTGGTGTTGACGACGCGGCGGGGGGCGATGCGGAGGGCTTGGAGGAGCTGACCGGTCGCCTCGGCGGGGAGGACTTGGTTGTCCACCAGGCGGTCCAGCACGACGCGGCGGATTTCGGGGAGGGGATCGAGCTTGATGCGCTCGGCGGCCTGGCCTTCGGGGATTTTGCTCATGTAGCGCTCCCAGAAACGTTCGGCCATGCCGTCGTAACCCAGGTAGCGGTCCTGCTCGCCCACGGCCAAACTGCGCATGGCGGTGGCTTCCAGACCTTCGAGAATCATTTCGGCCATGTTGCGGCCGGTGCTGCCGACTTCCTCCTCCAAACGGCCAATGACGTAGTCATACAGCTCCACCTTGCCGGGCAGGCTTTCCGGCCGGCGGTAAAGGAGGGTTTTATCGGGGTACTCCTTGCAGAGGAATTTGAACCACGCTTCCGCGTCCTTGATCTGATTGTACATGTAGAGGTAGAACACGGCGTCGCGGAGGAAATTGCGCTGGGCGGTCTCAATGTGATCCCGGTTCTTGGGGTCGTCGATCTTGGCCTGGTTGTAGGCGTCGTTGACGTGGGGAATGATGTCGATGTTGGGACCGAACTCGAAGGCCTTGCGGGTCGGATTGACGGCGATGAGCCGGCCGCGCTGAAAGGTGGTCTGCATGGACTGATAGACCACGCGCCGGAGTTTGATGAGGTCTTCGGGATCAATTTTGCGCTCGTTTTTCGCGGCTTGGTCCAAGCCGAGCAGGGCCCAGTAGATGGCGTGGGCCTCGGGGAGGCGCCATTCAAGGGGGCCGTATTTGTCATCGATCTGCTTCATGAGCACCGGATCGAGCTTGAACCGGTTGGTGAGGACGTAAGCCCGGTACTGCCAGTTCGTGGTGGAGGGATGGATCAGCTGCTCCCAATCGGGCCGCGGCAGCCCGGTGCCGCCGGCCGGGCTGTTGGTGCCGAAGACCTCGTTCATGTCGATGGCCCAATGCAGCTTGTAGTAAATATGGGCGTCATCCATGTCCGCGCCCATCTTGTGCTGGAAGAACCAGGCCAGTTCGCGGTGGATGAGGACATCGTGCGGATTGTAGCGCAGGCCATCGTCGCGGAGGAGTTCGATGCCGCGCTGGACCCAGCGCCAGCGGTCGGGGTAGTCCTTGAACTTGACGGAGATGTTGTAGGCCATGTTCCAGCTCTGCACGAGCCAGACGTGGGGGAAATGGGGTTCGAGCTTGGTGATCCAATCGGCGAGCTGGACCATCTCAAAATACTTGCCCTCGTCCTGGAGGTCGGTGGCCCGCATCCAGAGCAGGTTCGAAATCAGGCCGCGGAAACCGCCGAGGGCCACGGTGGTGAGCGCGAGCATGGGCGGGGCGCCCTTGAGGTCCGTGAAGCGCGAGATGCCGAGGACTTCGCGCTCGCGGTTGAGCATCCATTCGCCCTGGCCGCCGACGGCCAGAAGGAGCGCGGCGAGGCCGAGGAGGAGGGCTTTTTTGAGTTTCGGTGGCATGGCGGCTTAGTGGGTGCCCTGCGCGGTGGCCAGCTCGCGGCGATGGAAAAGGTAAATGCCCACCCCGGCCATGACCCCGCCCACGATGCCCACGATGGTGAGGATCGCGCGGGCCAGCATTTCCGGCGGGATGCTCCGCCCCGTGCTCAAGGCGTCGATCGGGGCGAAGGATTGGACCAAATTGAAGAGGTTGAGCAAAACGCGGAAGAAGGGCACGACCACCACATCCAGGCTCGAGTGGCCCATCTGGCTCGTTTCCTCGTTGAAGCCGGCGATGGTGCCCTGGCTGACAACCGTGGCCAACGTGCCGCTGGAAAAGCTCATGATCATGAGGGTGAGGGAAAAGAAGGCCGCCACCGGGAAGGAGAGCAGGCTGGCGGAGGCCAGTCCGAGGGTGCTCAGCAGCGTGATCCAACACAGGATGATGCCCAAGCCCCGGCAATAATTCAGGCCGAACCCGCCCTCGCGGTAGAGCACTTCGAGGCCCTCGTCCAACGGGAAGATGAGCGAAACGTTGTTCGGATTGTGGAGCAGGATGTGGACATCCCCCTCGTCGTCGATCAAGCCCGCGGGCAGGGGGAATTCATGAAAGGTGTTGGGCGACAGGCTCATGACCTCGGTCTGATAGAGCTGGCTCTTCTTGGGCGTGCCGATCTGGTATTGGGCGCCGAACGTGCCGTATTCGCTGTGGTCCAGGGTGTTGAACTTGACGCGCAGGAAGAGGGGCCGGCCTTTCAACCGTTCCTTCGCGCCCGCGCCCAAATGCACCAAATAAGGCCGGTAATTGCCGGAGCCGATGGATTCAAAATCCGCGCGGACCTGGGCGAAAATCTGCGCCTGCATGGCTTCCAAATTGACATCCGGCGGCAGGGGCTTGGCCAGGCGTTCCTTCAAGCGCCGGGCGGTTTCGGCGTGGATTTGGGGCTCCAGACTTTCCTCCTTGGCGGAGGCGCGGGCGACCAGAACTTCCTCGCGCAGGCGGGCCTTTTGATCCAGGGGCAAGTTCTTGGCGCGGTATTCGAGCAGGCCATAAATGCCCGCGCCGGCCAGCGCCAGCAGCGTGGCGTTAAGCGTCAGCAGGCCGAGCCATTTGCCGAACCAAATCTGCCAGCGGGCGATCGGCTTCACGGCAACCATCTGGATTTGGCAATCCTCGATGTCGCGCGCCAGGGTGCCGCAGGCGAGCCAGAGGGCGCACATGCCCAGGATGCCGGTGACGGCGCTCAAGGTGTAGGTGAGCAGAATCTGGGTGAACCCCTCGACGGTGCCGTCGTCCTTGACCAGCATGGGCAGGCCGACCACGGCGCCGAGGAGCAAGACGAGCAGCACCCAGAAGAGGCGATAGCGGAAAGCCGCCTTCCAAGTGAGCGTGACCAGCGCGAAAATCGGTTGCATAGGGCCGGGCGGGGCGCGGAAAACCTATTTGGGTTTGCCGAGGAGCGACGAAAGCTTCTCGTTGGCCGATTGCAGGTCGGCCTTGGACGGCGCGCCGGGGGTGGAGGCCGGGGTGGTTACGGGGGCGGCCGGGGCCGCGGGCGCATCCGGGCGCGTGAGCCCGGCGAGCTTTTGATTGGCGGCGGAGGCGGATTCCGGAACCGGTTGGGCGACCGGCCCGGGCGCGGCGGCCACCGGGGCGGTGAGACGTTCCAACACGCGCTCGCTGGCGGGCCGCGCCTCGGCGTCGCCGCGCAAGTATTCGGCGACGCGGTGGCCGGAGGTGGCGCCGGAGGTGCTTTCCGCGGCGGCGCGGGCCTTGCGGACCACTTCCAGGAAATAGCTCTCCAAATTCTGCGTGGGGTTGTCGATCCGGATCTTGTCCGCGGCGACATCCTGGCGGATCACTTCCAAAACCCGTTCCATCGTTTCGCGCCGCAGCACCGGCGAGGTGACGCGCACGACATCCGGCGTGGCGAGCAATTCCTTGAGGGTGCCCATGGCCTGGATTTTGCCGCCGTAATAAATGACGACCCGGTCGCACACATCCTCAACGTCCGAGAGCAAATGGCTGCTGAGGATGACGGTCTTGCCGCGGCGGGCGAGGGCGAGGATCAGGTCCTTGACCTCGCGGCAACCGATGGGGTCGAGGCCGGCGGTGGGTTCATCGAGGATGACCAGGTCGGGGTCGTTGATGAGCGCCTGGGCGAGGCCGATGCGACGCTGCATGCCCTTGGAGAATTCACCGACCGCGCGGGTGCGGGTTTGGCTGAGACCCACCATGTCCAGCAACTGTTCGGACCGCTTGGCGCGCTCCCCGGCGGGCAGGCGGAAGAGGTTGCCGAAGAAATCGAGGGTTTCGTGCGAGTTGAGGTAGCGGTAGAGGTACGATTCCTCGGGGAGGTAACCGATGCGCGATTTCGTGGCGACGTGGCGCGGGGAATGGCCGAAGACCTCGATAACCCCTTTCGTGGGGTTCAGCAGGCCAAGCAGCATTTTGACGGTGGTGGACTTGCCGGAGCCGTTCGGCCCGAGCAGGCCGAAAACCTCGCCGCGGCGGACCTCGAAGTTCACATTGTCCACCGCGCGGGCTTTGGCGCGCCCCCAGAAGTCCGAGAAGACCTTGGTGAGCCCCCGCACGGCAATGACGTTTTCCTTGGCGGAATTCACGACGCCCGGGGCGGCGGCGGACGATTGGGTGAGGCTCATAATCGGCGGGGGGAGCGGGGCCGGGATCAGGCCAGTTTCGGGGTGAGCGGCGCCGCCGGGACGACGGGGGCGGTGGGAGCCGCGGGCGGGGCGCCCGCGGGTTGGTAATGTTCCAACTCCTCACCCTTCCGGACGAGGCGGGCGCTGTTAAAGATCACGATGAACGAACCGGTCATGTGGAGAATGGCGGCCACGATGGGGCTGCTGACGGGGCTGAGGGAGAACAAACCCCAGCCGCCGAGGATGAAAAAGATCCCGAACAGGAGGTTCTGGTTAATGACCGCGCGGGTGCTGCGGGACAGGCTGATGAGGAACGGCAGGCGGCGCAGGTCGTTGTTCATCAGCGCGATGGTGGCGCTGTGAATGGCCACTTCGCTGCCGGCGGCGCCCATGGCGATGCCGATGTCGCCGGCGGCCAGCGCGGGGGCGTCGTTCACGCCGTCACCCACCACGGCCACACGGTAACCCTTGAGTTTGATGGCGCGGACAAATTCAACCTTGTTTTGCGGCAGGCAGTCGCCGGCGACTTCTTCGCAGCCGATTTCGCGGGCCACGCGGGCGGCCACCGCCAGGCGGTCGCCGGACACCATCGCGACGCGGCGCACGCCGATGGCCTTCAATTCGGCCAGGGCTTCGCGCGCTTCGGGGCGGGTTTGATCCTGGAGACCGACCCACCCGATGCAACGGCCGGCCCGGGCGATGAACAGAAGGCTGAAGCCTTCCGTCTCGTTCAGGTCCACCGCTTGGAGGAAATCCCCGGTCACGCCATTGTCCTGCAGCCATTGGGCGCGGCCCACGATGATGACCTGGCCGTCCACTTCGGCCTTGATGCCGCGGCCGGCGGTTTCGGCGAAATTGACCGGTTCGGAGAGCGGCACACCGGCTTCTTCGGCGAGAATGGCGAGCGCCTTGGCGGTGGGATGGTTGCTGTATTTCTCGGCGGAAGCCGCGACGCGGAGGAGTTCGGCGGGGGCGGTGTCGCCCAGGGGGGCCAGGCGGCTCACGGCGAGTTTGCCGGTCGTCAAGGTGCCGGTTTTGTCGATGACCAAGGCGTTGATCCGCGCGGCCGATTCGATGTCCCCCACGTTCTTGATCAGGATACCCAAGCGGGCGGCGGCGGAGAGCGCGGCGACCATCGCGGTGGGGGTGGCGAGAATGAACGCGCAGGGGCAGGACACCACGATCACGGAAATGACGCGGTTGAAATCATGGGTGAAGGCCCAGACCAAGGCGGCGATGACCAACACGAGCGGGGTGTAGAAGCTCATGTACTGGTCGATGATCCGCATGATCGGCAGCTTCGTCTTTTCGGCGGCGAGGATCAGCTCGCGCACCTTGCCGAGGGTGGTGTCCTGGCCGGCGCGGCTGACGCGCACTTCCAGCACCCCCGTGAGGTTCTGGGTGCCGGCGTAAACCTCGTCGCCGGGCTTCTTATCGACGGGCAAAGATTCACCCGTGATGTTGGCCTGGTTGAAGGAACCCTGGCCGGTCACGATGATGCCGTCGGCGGCGACATTGTCGCCGGGGCGGATGCGGATGATGTCACCGACGGCGAGGTCGCGGGCGGGCACTTCCTCCTCGGTCTTGCCGCGCAGCCGGCGGGCCTTGGTGGGGGTGAGCTTGATGAGCGATTCGATGGACTCGCGCGCGCCCTGGGCGGTGCGGGTTTCGATAATTTCACCCATCAGCATGAAGAAGGCCACGACCCCGGCGGTTTTGTATTCGCCGGAGGCGAAGGAGGCAATGATGGCGACGCCGACGAGTTCGTTGATGCTCAGCACGCCCTTCCACAGATCCTTGGCGGAAGTCATCACGATGGGGTAGCCCAGGATGATCGCGCCGATCATGGCGCTGCCGCTGGAAACGCGCTCGGAGGACTGGAAGAGCCAGTCCACAATATAGGCGTTCAGGACAAAAACCACGCCGATGAGCGTCTGCCAGAGGCGCACGGGCGCGTGGTCGTGACCGCATACCGAGCAATCCGCGCCGGAGTGGTTATGGTCGTGCTCGTGTTGGCTCAGGAGAGAAGTGACTTGCATACGGTTCGGTTCGTTATTGGTTGCCGTTGAGCGAGGTGGCGGGCTTCAACGGCTCCCGGCTCAACTGTAACCGCACTTCGCGGGTTTTGCCATCGGTGCGCTGCGGCAGGTACCATTTGTCCTGCACATTGGTGAGCACCTGGCCGATTTTCTCGGCCAGCAGGAGATGGTGGTAAAGATCCGGGTTGCTTTGATACAGGGGCAGGATGTCGAGGAACTGTTGGGCGTCGGCCCGCACTTGCGAGACCAATTGGACGCTCTCGGCCTGGGCGCGGCTGCGGCGGCCGGCGGCCTCCGCCTCGGCGCGGCTCAAGGTGCCGTTCTCGTAGCTCTTCGCGTCATTGCGCATCTTGTCGCGGGTGCTCAGGGCGTTGTTGACCTCCTCGAAGGATTTCTTGAGGTACAGCGGCGCCCGGCTTTCGACCCGGCATTGCTCCACGGCGATGCCGAGGTTGTAGGTGCGCACCAGTTGGTTGACCCGGGCTTGGACGCGGTCTTGGAAACCGGCCACGTCATCCCGGATAATGCGGTCCACTTGGGAGTGGGCGGCCACATAAATCAAGGCGTTGTCCAGCACGCTTTGGATCGCGTTGGTCGCGTTGACGTAATCGAAAGCGAACCGGATCGGATCCTCAATGCGGTAGGAGAGGAAGGCGCGGGAGTGGACGATATTGGTGTCGCCGGTGATCACGTAGCCATCCGCCGCCAGGTTCATGTTGGGGCCGACCTGGGGATCGTTGCCCGCGTCCTCCATTTCCTTGGGGACGAAGAACCAACCGGTGGTGGAGGTGACCTTCTGAATCTCCTGGAAGGGGATGCGCTTGACCTCGTCAATCGGGAACGGGAGCGCGAAATGCCAACCGGCCGTCAACAGGGCCGCGTTGCCCACGCCAATCGGTTTGCCAAAGCGCAGCACGACCGCCTTTTCCTGCGGCCCGAGGATGAAGAAGCACTTGAAGAAAAAGAGGGCCACCAAGCCGATCATCAGGAGGCGGACGATGACAAAGCTGCTACCGAGCGCCTCGGCGAGCGCCTGCGAACCGGCGTCGTCGCCGGAAGCGGACGGCGGCGGGGGCGGGGCGGCGGGGGGACCTTTGGGCGGGGTGGAAGGCCCGTGATCGTGGTCATGCTCATGGTCATGGTCATGACCGTGATGATGGTGGTGACCGGGGCCGGAGTGCGAATGATCGTGGGAGTCACTCATACCACTATTTCCGGGGAGCCGCGTTGGTGGTGTAGTTCTGGAAAAGGGTGAACGGCTCGTTGTATTGGTCGAAGATCAGCGTGGAGCGTTCGCCCAAGGACAATTCCAGTGCCTTCAGATTGGCGAGGAATTTGGCCAGTTCGGGGTTCTGTTGGAACACCTTGAAGGAGTCGGCGGATTCCTTGATGCCCAGCGCGCGGATGCGGGTGGCGTCGGCGTCGGCTTGGAAGAGCATCTCGGCGCTTTTGTTGTCGGCGGTGGTGATGATGTTGGTGGCCTGGGAGGCGCCCTCGGATTGGATTTTGGAGATCAGGATGGCGCGCTCGGATTGCATGCGCTTGAACACTTCCTGCGAGATGCCGGGCGGGAACTCCAGCTTCTTGAAGCCGAGGTATTCCAGCTCCAGGCCGTAATGCTTGGCCTTCACCTGCTCCTGGACCAATTGCAGGATGTTCGTCTCGATTTGCGCGAATTTCAATTGGCGCTCGTCGGTGGAGACGAAGTCGGCGAGTTGGTGCTTGCCGATGACGGCGGCTTTGGCGCTGCGGATGAGGCCTTCGAGCACGCGCTCGGCCTCGGGAATCGAGCCTTCGGCGAAGCGGGGCAGAAATTCCTGGGCGTCGCTGATGCGCCAACCGACGTACACGCTGGTCACCAGCGTGAAGCTGTCCGCCGTCTGGGACTCGTCCAACTTGTCCTCAAAGTTCTGGATGCGTTGGTCGAACTTGTGGACGGCGTGAATGGGCCAAGGGAACCGGAACTTCAAGCCCGGTTTGTCCTCGGTGTGGGTGGGTTTGCCAAAGAGGGTGACGACCGCCACTTCCGCCTGGCGCACCTGGAAGGTGAACAGGATGAGGAAGAAAATGAGCAGGAGGACGCCGCCGGTGATGATCGTGAGGAGGTTTCGTTTCATGGCAGACAATTCAAAGCAAAATCATTTGGACTTGGGCGTGGGCACCGAGATGGAGTCGAACATGTCCTTGCGGAGCTTGTCCTCCAAATTCAGGATCATGACCTCCTGCGAGTTGGTGCCGAGCAGCAGATAGGAACGGGAATTGGCCATCGCCCGGCTGACGGTGGCCAGGTAAGCCCGTTGGATGAACACGGAGGGGGAGGCTTCGAACGCCGGGATTTGATTGGTGAAGACCGCCTCTTGCGCGATCTGATTGACCGTGCGCCGCAAGCGGTCGGTTTGCGCGACACTGACAATGTTCGAAGCATGCGCCTGCGCCATTACGTTGGTCCAGTGGGCGTGGGATTGGGCGTCGAGAATTTGGGTCTGGCGGGTGATGGTGGCGCCGACGCCTTTTTCGTAATCCGGGGCGACCTTGGTGGGGGGATGAATGTCCTGCACGCCCACGAACACGATTTGCGCGCCCATATGGTGTTCATCGGCCGCGCGTTGGATGCGGTCCCGCAGGGTGGTCGCCGCCTCCCAACGGCGGGTGGACATCACGTCATTGAGGTCCACGCCGACGAGGTAACGGATGACTTCGCGGTTGGCGAGGTATTTGAGCAATTGGGAGGGATCCTCATTGTTGTAGGCCCAAGCCACCAAGTTGGTGATTTGATAATGCACCGGAATGCTGGTGGAGAGCAGGCTGCCCGGCGGGGGCCGGTTGGTCGCGCCGCCGCCGGCGGAGGGAGCGGTGACGCCGCCGAGGCCGTTGGTGGCGTCAATGGCGTCCAAGTCGCGGTTGGCGACCAGGAAATTCTGCTCGTCCAAATGCGGTGAAGCCCAGAGCACGAGCTTGTTCCCGGCCTGTTTCGGGTCGGGTTCGGAGCCGATGATGAAGGATTGGATGCGGTCCGTGGGATAGCGGTAAGCCTGATCAATCGGCCAGGGGAATTTGAAATGGGGCCCGGGTCCGAGGGGCGTGCGGCCGGCGACCGGCCGGCCGAAACGTTCCAGCAAGGCCTGTTCGCCCGGATTGACCACCACAAAGCAGGAGGAACCAATCACCAAGGCGAGTTGGATCAGCAGGAGCCAGCCGAGGGCGGACTCAAAAAAGCGGTAGAACCAAGTGTCGGAGACCTTGAACCCGAATTGGTAATCCAGCGTTTGCGCGGCGGTGGTGACCAAGGCCTCGGGCTGGCCCAACAGACCGACCAAGCGGCTGTCGTAAACCGGACGTTCCACCTTGCCTTTGACGCGCGGGCGGTAGAATTCGAGGATGAGGTTCAGCAGGGTTTCCGTGGCGACCAAGCCGAGCACCAGGCAGAACGCCTTGCCGAGATAAAGGTCGGCCTCGCGATAACCCATCCAGACGCCCATTTGGCCGGCGGCGATGAACGCGCAGACGAAGGCGCCGAGGAGCAGGTAGGTGGCGCTGGGCTGGAGCAGGGGCAGCCGTTGGAGGCGCGCGATGACCGCCGAGAAGCGGCCGACCAGGAACAAAATGAGCGCGACGGCGGAGAAGAACGCCATGCCGAATTGCAGGTCCACGGGCGGCATTTGCAGCCGACCGGTCATGTCGCGCCAGAAATATGCCGCCGCGAGGAGTTGCAGGACGACGAGGAGGCCGGTGAAGACCGGGACGAAAATGCGCTCGAATTGCTCGCGGGAGCGTTGGGCGGGGAGGATTTCCGATTCGGAAGCGGTGAAAAGCGCGGAACCGGTGGCGGAGCGGCGCAATTCGTCAAATTCGAGTTTTTCGAGGCGTTCCCGCTCTTCGAGCCGGCTTTGGAACCAGCTGACCGCGGCCACCAGCACGCCGACGCCGAGGAGGCTGGCCCCCGCCTGGCCGGCCGGTGAGTTCCCGGCGCGGGCCACCAAGTACGCGCCCACGGCCGCCGCGAGCAGCAGCACCAGGTTCACCAATCCGTTTTTGGGTATGTTCCGTTCCATTATCAGGCCTAACTTAACTTAATTCACGATCCTCAAACAACACCACCGCCACGGCCAGCACGGCGCCGACGTAGCAGGCGGCATACAGGAACGCCTTGGCCACGTAGCCCCAGTGAAAGTCGTTGTTGCCCGTGTCCAACACGTCGCCCAGCCAAAAAAACTGCCAATTCGGCGTCACGGTGTAAAGCACGTTGGCCCACCAGGAGCCCGCCGCGGCCCGTTCGCCAAAAAAGTATTGGGACATCAACCCGAACAAAAACAGCGCGCTGCAAACCGCCAAGGTGGGGATGATTTCCAGCCGGGTCGCGCACGCGAGGGCCACGCCCGCCAGCATCCACACCGCGAACAGGATCAACATGGAGGCGGGGATGAGCCGCCAGTCCACGCCCTTGGCGAAGGCCTGCGACTTGCCCTCCTTGTCGAAGGAATTGATCACCAAAAAGGCGATGAACACCATGAACACCACGCTGAACACCGCATCCGACACAAACGGGCGGCGGAGAAAGAAGTTGCTGAACCCGCCCAGCAGGTAGGCGATGACCAGGGCGATGCCGAACACCGCGACGGCGAACAGGTCCACCGAACCATAAGCGTCGAAGGCCATCCGGCTGGCGAGCAGCGCGGCGAGGAGGTTCACAAAGGTGAGGAGGGCGAGCGCCCCGGCGAGGCCGGCGTATTTGGCGAGGAGGAAGCCGGCGCGGCCCACGGGCTTGGACAGCACGGTCAGGGCGGTGCCGGTGCGGATTTCGCGGGCGAGGGAGACGGAGGCGGTGATGACCGCGCCGAACAGGCCGACGAGGAACATGACCGCCAGGTCGCTGTTCTTGACGAGCTTGGGCTCGTCGCCAAACGCGAAGTAAAGCGGCGTGGCGAGAAAAATCTCGAACACCGCCGAACCGGACATCAACAACAGGAAGACCGGTTGCCGCACCAGTTCCATGAAGGCGTTGCCCGCGATGGTTACAAATTGTCGCATTGCGCTTAAATTCTGAACCGGCACTTTAGCGAAAGAGGGCGGAAATGCAAACCGTTATTCGTGCGCCAAGGTTCGTGGGAGGGGTGATAAGGCAAAGCCGGGAGGCTGAAAAGTGTGCGTTTAACGGCACAGCGCGCCCCGGCGGCGGGCGGAAACGGGCTGGCCAAACGGCGCGCGGCGGGGCTAGGCTCCACGGCAACCTATGAAATTCCTCCGCACCGCCATGTCGCTCGCCCTCCTCGGCGGGTTGGCCGCCGGGCCCGACACCCGCGCCGCCGCCGTGGCCGCCGCCGTTGAGGCCCCGGCCCACGTCGCCCCGCTCCTGCAACCGTACGTGGACCGCCATGAACTGGCCGGCGCCGTCGCCATGGTGGTGAATCGCGACCAAGTGCTGGCCACCGAAGCCGTGGGCTGCGCCGATGTGGCCGCCGGCACCCCGCTCGCCCCGGACGCCTTGTTTTGGATCGCCTCGCAATCCAAGGGCATGGCCGCCACGGCGGTGATGATGCTGGTGGATGAGGGCAAACTCGCCCTGAACGATCCGGTGGAGAAGTATTTGCCCGAATTCCGCGGCCAGATGGTGGTGGTGGAAAAGGACGGGGACCATCAATTGCTCCGCAAACCCGCGCACCCCATCACCCTGCGCGAATGCCTCAGCCACGTGAGCGGCTTGCCGTTCCAATCGGCCGTGGAGCAGCCCACCCTGGACGGCCTGCCACTGGCCGCCGCCGTGCGCACCTACGCCGCCACGCCGCTGCAAACCGAGCCCGGTACGCATTATCAATACTCCAACGCGGGCATCAACACCGCCGCCCGCGTACTGGAGGTGGTCAGCGGGATGAAATACGAGGATTTTATGCAGCAGCGGTTGTTCACGCCGTTGGGCATGAAGGACACCACGTTTTGGCCGAACGCGGACCAAGTGGGGCGTTTGGCCAAGTCCTACCGGCCCAATGACGCCAAGAACGGGCTCACGGAGATCACCATCGGCCAATTGATTTACCCGCTCACCGACCGCACCCGGCGCTTCCCCATGCCCGCCGGCGGATTGTTCTCCACGGCCAAGGACACGGCGATCTTCTGCCAAATGCTCCTGCGCGGCGGCGAATGGGGCGGCCGCCGGTATTTGAGCGAGGCGGCCTGCCATGAACTGACCACCCGGCAGACCCCCGCCAAGATTAATGACAGCTACGGCCTTGGTTTGGCGGTGGGCGGCGACTGGTTCGGCCACGGCGGGGCGCACGCCACCGGCATGGAAATCCGGCCCGGCCAGGGCATCGCCACGATTTGGATGGTTCAACATGCCGGTTTCCCGGGTCAGGGTGGGCAGGCGCAGGAGGTGTTTAAGAAGTGGGCCCGGGAACGGTTTGGGAAATGAGGTGGGGACGGGGCGGGGACGGGGCCAGGGAGAAGACCGGTTTTGGACATGATTTGCATGATGGACATGATTTTTTCGGGGGACGGGTTGGCGAAAGCGGCTGGCCTTGCGTGACTGCGTAGGGCAGGTCGGAGGCGGGAGGGGGAGTCTCGCGCGAAGCCGCGAAGGCGCGAAGGGGGCCAAGGGGAGAGGGAGAAGATCGGTTTTGGACATGATTACATGATTTACATGATTT
>CAIYZC010000339.1 GCA_903930565.1 uncultured Pedosphaera sp. | reverse complement strand
CGGCAAAGTGGTTGCTGCGAAAAGCGCAGTTCTGGATCAGCGGACTGGATGACCCATTGACCAGGGCGGGAAAATCGCCAAGTGCGGTCAAAGTAAAGCCATCGAGAATGGCCGTGGTGTCCAGCGCGGCGGCGGAATTATCAATTACCGCCCCCTGCCCGTTCCCCAGGAGCAAGGTGGGATGATTGGCCCAATTGCGCTGCTCCAAAGTCGTTTCGGTGCCGGCAAACCCACCGTAAATCGGTAGACCGGCCGGCATGACAAACGAATTGCCGGCGGTCCCACCCGCGGGCGTATAAATGCCCTGCGCCACCCAAACCGAGGCGCAGGCCCCACCCGCCGTCAGGGCGGTCTGCAAATTCGTATAGGCGTCCGGCCAGGTCGCGCCGTTATTGGCGCCCCGGGCGTTGGCGTTCACGTAAATCACCGTGCGCGGCTGCAAGGTCAGTTGCACTGGCGCCGAAGTGTAATTCAGCCACACCGCCCGATAGAGATTTCCACTATACGCCTGGGGTGCATTGCTAACGACCAGTGTGGCCGCACCGCCTTGGCCGTCCTCCCGGCTGATCATTTGCTGGTAGGCATTTGCCGGCGCCGCCACAAAGCCGCCGCCGGGGTTCCACTGCCATTGCACCGACCCCGTCGGGCCGTGCAGGTGGTAGCCGGTCAGGGTGAAATTGGCGACATCGCCCACACAAACACTTTGGGAGACCGGGGGGGCGGTCAGATAAACCAGCGCGCCCGGATTGTTGGTGAATTCGTAACAGCCGATGTCCACGGCACCGGAGCGAAGGCGGGGGTTGCCATCCAGGTCCAGCGCCCCAACCCCGACGTTGACGCCGGCGCCGAGCGCCGGGGAAGTGGCGGTGAGGTGGAAATCAGCCGCCGTCGGATTGAAGAACAACGGATCGTAGGGAAGGCCGGAAAAATCACCCTGAATGAGCGAATTCTGACGGTTCCCCAACAGCGGCGTGGTGCCCGGTCCCACGTGGCCTTGGAAATAAATCTGTTGCTGGGCCAAGTTGCCATTCCAAGGTGCGGGCGCGCCATCGGTATTCTGCCAGAAAATGGAATTGGTGATTCCCAGCGTCGCCTGGCCGGTGCCAAAAAAACCTCCGCCACCATAACTGGCATGGTTTTGCACCACATCGCAATTCACCAAACTGACCTGGCCGTCCGACGCGAACACCGCGCCACCCAGGTTGCCCTGATTGCCGGTGAGCAAACAATTGCTGAGACGGAGGGCCGCGTTGGTGCTGAAGCAACCCAAAGCGGCCCCAACGCTGTCCGACCGCAAGCAAGTATTGCCGGCGACGATGCAACGGTCCAAAACCGCCGCCCCCTGGAGGGCCCAAACGAGTGGGTTTCCGCCGGCCACGGAATTGCTGAGGAAGCGGCAATTGGAACAGATGATGGCACCCTGGTTTTCCACATCGATCACCGTGGCGGAATTCCCGGTGAAGAGGCAATTGGTCACCCCAATGATCCCCCCCGGTTGGGAAACCACACTGGTTCCCAATTTGAAAACCGAAGCGGTCGCCAGGACGGCAACCCCGGCATTGTTTTGAAACGCGCAATCCACGATCCCCACCGCATTGCTGGCGGTGACCCAGATCAGAGTGCCCTGGTTGTTTTCGAACCGGCAGTTTTGGATCAGCGGGCGGTTGAGCGGCGAGAGGGTCATCCCGAGTCCGCCTCCGGTGGAATTCCGAATGGCAAAGCCATCCAGTCCGCTGATGTTTTGCAGCCAGGGGGTGCGGGTGCTGTCGCCGTGCAAAACCGCGACATTGCGGGTCCAATCCCGCTGGTTGCGGTTTGTCTCCACTCCCGCGAAACCGCCATAAAGATTCAGGCCCTCCGGCAAGGTCAGGCCCGCGAGTGCATAATCACCGGCGGCCACCCAAACTTCGGCGCAGGTGTTGTTGCCCGCCGCCACGGCGGTGGCCAAAGTATTAAAGGCGGTCCCCCAGGATTTTCCATCGCCGGAAGCCGGGGCGGCCGCGTTGACATAAACCACTTGGGGGGAGAGCACTTGAATGGTCGCCCGTCCGGGCACCGCAACGGCCCCCTGCGGGGTTTGGGCGGTCACCTGAAACTGTGCGCCATCGAGGCCGGTGGAAACCTGGTTGATCAGCAGCGTGCTGGTTCCCGCGCCGGAGAGCAGGGTGACATTGGGACCATTGGTCACCGCCCCCACGCCGATTTGGGACCAAGAAAACGTGTAATCGGATTCACCGGAAACCGTTAAGGCCAGCGGATGGCCCACGCAACCGGAAACCAGCCCCGGCATGGATTGGAGATAGACCGAGAACGACTTTGTGCCGGTGAACTCGTAGGCCCCCTGATCGACGGTGCCGTTGTGCGTGCGGGGATTGCCAGCGAGATCCCGGGCGTCGACCACCAGGCCGAAGCCCCCGGCGTTGATGGCGGGAGAATTGGGATTCAACCGCCAATCGCCCGCGACCGTATCCACAAACAGCGGATTGAATTGGGAAATCGACGAATTCTGGAGCTGCACCGGTCCAAACAAGTCATGACCTGGATTGCCCAAAGGATTGGCCCAAGTCAGGCAGTTGGCCAGGAGGCAGCCGTTGGCGGTGAAGACCGCGCCACCGTAACCGGCGGCGTTATTGACCAGCGTGCAATTCACCGCGCCGGCACCTTCCAACTCCAGGGCGCCCCCATAGGTGGCGGCGGAGTTGCCCACGAACAGGGAACTGGAAACCGTGCCCGGACCAGACCAGTAGAGCGCCCCGGCGGAGGAGATCGCGACGTTGCCGATAAACTGACAGGCCGAAACGCCGCCCCCGGTGGTGCCACCGCCATTTTCCACCGCCAATCCGCCGCCCACGGAAGCCGAGTTGGAGCGAAATAAACAACCATTGACCGTCAAAGCCGCGGCGCTGGCGTGAATTCCCGCGCCCACTCCCGCCGAGTGGTTGTTGTCAAAGCCGCAGTTCAGCACCCGCGGGGCTCCACCTTGGGCGTAAATGCAACTTGCCTGATTGTGGGTGAACCAGCAATTGGTGATGAGGGATTGGGAATTGTACAGGACAATGGCCAGGGCCGGCACGTTGGTGAATTGACAATTGGCGATGGTCGGACTGTTGTTGTTCACCAAGATGAGATTGTTGCCTTGCGAACCATTGAACCAAAGCCCATCGAGACGGGTGTCCCCGCGGATTCCACCGTCAAACACGTTCACCGCGGCATTCAGGAGGATGGTCGGATTATTCGTCCAATCGCGTTGGGTGAGGTTGGTTTCGTTCCCACCGAAGCCGCCGTAAAGCGCCAGATGGGCTGGGAGCGAGAAGACGCCGGAATAGTTGCCTTTGGCCACCCAAAGATCGGCGCAACCGGCGGCGACCTTGATGGCCTGAGTCAGATTGGTGAACGCATCCACCCAATTCAGGCCGTTGTTGGCCCCCGTCGCCAGCGGATTCACTCGATATACCGCCCGGGGGGCCACCGTGAGGGTTACGGGGGCGGATAGATAATCCGGCCCGGCCTGGTACCGAATTTGCCATCCATTCCAAGCCGCATCCACCGGGCCGATTGTCAGGGTGGAGCCGTTGGTCAAAGCGGTCACCGCATACCCGCCACCAGGCAATGCCGTGTTGAGGGCTTGGAACCCCCCGCCACTCGTGCTGATCCGCCAGTCGAAAGCATAATTTTGGCCGGCCGCCGCCGTCACTGTGAGGGTGACATAGCCCCCGGAACACGCGGTGACGGGGGATGGCGAACTCGCCAAGTATAAGGCGGACAATTTCCCGGCGGCCGCATAAGCTCCCTGATCCACCACGGTCGCGGACCGCACCGTCCCGGCCAAATCAAAGGCCAGCAGGCCAGTCGCCGGTCCCCGCCCCGCTTGAATGGCCGGCGACCAGGGCGACAAGGTGAAATCATTCGACGCCGGGTTGTTGAACAGCGGATCCGACCCCAGATTGCCCGGGCCTGCCAGCGTGCTCAACCCCACCACCGTGGAGTAAAAGGCGCTCACCTGCCCGGTGGCGAACTGGGCAATTTGCTGCGCTTCCACGGTATCATAAGAACTTTGGTCCTGATTGCCCCAGAAAATGGAGTTCGCCACCGTGGTATAACCGCCACCCTGATGCAATCCGCCGCCGGGACCCGCCGCGGAATTCGCCGTGAACGTACAGTTCGTGATGGTCGCATTGGTGCCGTAGAAATCCAGCGCGCCGCCGTATTGGAGGGTGGCGATATTCCCAACAAACAGGGAATTCAGAAGGTTGGGTGCCGAGTTGTTGTCACTAGCCATGGCCCCGCCGCTGGGGGCGGAATTGCCGGTGAAGACGCACCGGTTGACCAGCGGACTGGATTGGGCATTGGCAATCGCTCCACCGAGGCTGGCGGCGGAATTATTGAGGAATTGGCAGGCGATGATCTGCGGCGAAGCTTGCGAGTTATCGATCGCAGCTCCGCCGATCGGGGAATGGTTGTTGACAAAAACACAGTTGGTGATGAGCGCATTCGCACCCGAACGGTTTTCGATGGCCCCGCCCTGGACATTCGTGAACAGGCAATTCATCACCACCGGAGTGGAGGGATTATTATTAAGAGCGTGTTTTAAAAATCCGATAAAAATCTACTTTAACGATATTGTACAAGGATTTCGGTTCGTATAGTAGTACCGGATGCAAACGCATCCGACGACATATCCCAGCGATCTGACTGATGAAGAATGGGCGATCATT
>CAIYZC010000338.1 GCA_903930565.1 uncultured Pedosphaera sp. | reverse complement strand
CGCCGCCCCGGTCAAATAACCGGCCCGCCCCCGTTTCCCCTCACCCCGCCGCCCGGTCCCCCGACCTGGCGGCGGTTTTGCTTTTTCCCGCCGGGCATACCGAGTCGGTGTCCCCCCCGTTGGGTGTACCGGCTCCAATGTGCCCGGCGCTCTCCACGCTCAGTCCCGAAGGGACGCTTCAAACCACCCCCATCCCGGAGGGACGAAAGCCATAAGCCGGGGGTTGAGCGCAGCGACACCCCCGGAAACCGCCCCCTAAAAGACAACGATCCCGGAGGGATCGCAGCCCCTTCCGCTCGTTGACGGAAAGGAGGAGAACCGGTGGTATCGTTGCGCGGCCCCTCCTTCACCGACTGATCCATGTTTCGCAATTGTTCGGGTTTCCGCAACAAAATCAAGGAATTCACTTTCAACGCACTACCAATTCGCAGCCCTGTTTTTCACCGCGCAATCCGCCATTGATCCCCTCCGTCGCCCCGCGCCGGGCCTTGGCTGCGCGTCTCTCGCTCACCGTCAGCTGTCCCAATCCCAACGGGATTGTGTCCATAGCCCAATGGTTGCGCCGCTTTGGGCGCTACCTTGGGGTTCCCCCCGCCCGGCGTACGCAACCCCAAAGCGGGTTGTGTCGGTCTCTTGGAACGTCCCCGTTTTCCCCGATGGTGGGCTGGCTCAAGCGCTTCTGGTCACCGCCACTGCTTGTTTGATCATCCTGGCGGCGGAGTTTGGACAGAATTCCGGCCTCACTCCCCCATCAGCCCCAACCACCGCACCACCCCTGCCCACGTGATTCCGCGACTCCGCGACCCTGCTTTGCTCCAATTTGGCGATCCGCGTGGTTGCAAAATTCTCAGCCAAATAATTATTGAAAATTATCGAATGTTGATTCATGTTTCCACTCCGTGAAAGCACTACAGTGGCAAATCGGAATGTTGGCGCTCTGGCTGGCCACGCCGTCCGCTTGGTCGCAAAGCGACCACAGCTTGGACACGGCATTGCACCAGCTATTGGAGCATCGTTGCGCGGAGTGCCATGGCCTCCATGCCACCAAATTTGAGAAGCCCAAAAAACCGCAATTGGATTTGCAAACCGATTTGGCTGCCCTGCGGAGCAATCCGGAATACATCGTTCCTGCGAATGCGGCGGGCTCTCCCTTGTTCGAAAAGGTCATTTCCACCAATGACGAGGAGAGAATGCCGGAAACCACCGAGAAGAATCCGCGCGATCCGCTTAACAAAGAGGAAATTGCCCTGTTGCGGCAATGGATTGAGCAAGCCCCGCCACCCACCAACAAGTTCATCGCGGATTCGGCGGTGCTCAACAGCATCTATCACGACCTCTTTTCGCATCCGGCTCCGGAGCGGTCAAATTTTCGTTATTTAACCCTGCATAATCTGGCCAATGCCGGGGATTCCGGGGAAAAGCTGGAAATCTACCGAGTCGCATTGAATAAGTTGGTGAACAGTTTATCCAGCCGCGCTGATATTTTGAACTTGGAGCCGATCAATGCAAGCAAAACGGTGCTCCGCCTTGATTTGCGCCATTATGGTTGGCAGCCGGCCACTTGGGAATTTGTGGCCCGTGGTTACCCCCATGCGGTTTTGCGTGGGGTTCGTTTGGAAGATTTCATCGCGCGCATGTCCGGGTGTGAGGTCAGCTTCGTACGCGGTGACTGGTTCGCTTTTGCCGCCAGCCAAGCACCGCTTTATCATGACATATTGGGAATGCCCGCCACGGAGCGTGAACTTGAGCGCCTCCTAAATCTCAACGTGGAGGCCAATATACGCAATGGCACAGCGCAAAGAGCGGGGTTTGCCAAATCGGGAGTGGCCAATTTCAATCGGCTGATTGAGCGGCATCCCCAGCCATTCGGAGCCTATTGGAAGAGTTACGACTTTGCGGGTGATAAAGGTCTGCGCGACCTGTTTGAGCATCCCCTTGGCCCCGTCGCGATGGCTTACCGTTTCGGCTTCCAACATAACGGCGGTGAAATTATCTGGAACCTGCCGAACGGCTTACAAGCTTATCTATTGGTCAATGCGCAGGGTCAGCGGTTGAACCGGGCACCCTTGGAGATCGTGGCGGATCCCAACCAGCCAGACCGGGCGGTGCTGAACGGAATCTCCTGCATGGGCTGTCATTTCGCGGGGATCCGTCAGGGCAAGCACGGTAACTTGGCGGATGAAGTACGCCCAGCCGCACTGAATGCCTTGGATCTGAACCGCCAGGAAGCTGATTACATGCGAAGACTTTACCCCGAGCCGGGGGCGTTCCAGCGCCTGGCCAAGGACGACGAAGCCCGCTTTCGCGCGGCCTTGGTCCGGGTGGGCGTTTCCGAACCGCGACCCGAAGAACCGATTACCATACTTTATAATCGCTTTTTGCAGGACATCACTTTGGAACATCTCAATTCTGAATTTGGATTAGTTCCGAACGTCAATTTGTTGGGGCGCTTGCAGGACAGTTCAAATGAGCACCTGCGAGTCCTTGGCTCGCGACTGCGAGCGGCGGGCAGTTTGCCGCGCAAGGGATTCGCCGGCGAATTTCGTCTCATCGCCGAAACCTTGCCGATCTTCCGCGTACGGACAAACGCGCAAATTCGTTACGAAGCATTCTATCCAACAACTCCTGTGGCGCAAACACCAGGGCGAGCGCGGCCTTGATACTCCGGGGGGGCGGCTTCTTATTCCCCCATCACCCCCAACCACCGCACCACCCCCGTCCGCGTCGGCTCCAGCGCCT
>CAIYZC010000337.1 GCA_903930565.1 uncultured Pedosphaera sp. | reverse complement strand
GGCGCCGGAGTTGGAGCTGCGCACGGACCAGTTGGACGTGGCGGCGGCGGTGGCCAAAATCATGGACTTCCTGCACGCACGCGACGAGGGCGCGAAAACGGTTGGCAGTTGAGCCCGGTCCCTAAACTACAAACTCGCCTTCCCCGACCCGCCCCACCGACTACTCGGTGGGGCGGCCAAGTTTCTGCCTTCCACGCCTCCCGCCCATGACGCCTTGGCGTGATAGCACCCACTTCCGCGCCCCAAGCTTGATCCTCCCGGAAATCCCCACCGTAGAAATCCACTTCCGCCCTGTCTCTGCTATGTTGGGAGCGCAGGCGGGTTGCGGGGCGAATCGATTTCGCCGGCCCGGAGGCCGGCGCTTGGCCGTGGTCCTCCGTCCGGCGCCGCTCTTTGACAAGCTCCGGGTCATACCGGCACCGAAGGGTCGCCGGCGCCGCCCGCGGCACCCTCGGCCCAGGCTGCCCGGCTCGGTCGCGCACGTCGGGCATTGTGGTTGGTGCCGCGGCGGCGGGATGCGGGCATAAAAAAGCGGCGCGAACCGAAGTTCGCGCCGCTTGCGGGTCAGGGACGGGGATTAATCCGCGTAGCCTTCTTCGCCGTGTTCGGCGAGGTCGAGGCCGGCGGTTTCCACTTCACCGGCGGGCCGCAGACCAACCACCGCCTTGACGATGAAGGCGATGATGACCGTGCCGACGATCGCGAGCACCATGGTCAAGGCCATGGCCTTGAGCTGCTCCATCCAGAGCATGTTATCGGTGATGATCTTGGCCAGGCCGTTTTGCGTGGCGGCGTTGGCGAGATCCATCTTGCCACCCACATCGGCGAGGTTGTTCTTCAAGTTGCCATTCACGTCGCCGGTCGCGAGGATACCGGTGAGGAAGGCGCCCATGGTGCCGCCGACGGCGTGGACGCCGAAGGTGTCCAAAGCGTCGTCATAGCCGAACATGGCCTTGAGTTTCCAAACCGCGAAGAAGGGCACCAAGCCCGCGGCGATACCAATGAGGACCGCGCCATTGCTGGTCACGAAACCGCAGGCGGGGGTGATGACGACCAAGCCGGCAACGGCGCCGGAGCAGAAACCGAGCACACTCGGCTTGCCGCGCAGCAACCATTCGGCGACGGCCCACACGAAGGAGGCGACGGCGGTGGCGAGGGTGGTGGTCGTGAAGGCGTTG
This sequence comes from uncultured Pedosphaera sp., assembly GCA_903930565.1. Lineage (GTDB taxonomy): Bacteria > Verrucomicrobiota > Verrucomicrobiia > Limisphaerales > Pedosphaeraceae > CAIXFN01. Next base: position 5,515 of record CAIYZC010000337.1, on the reverse strand, counting down.
GCGGCGATCACATCGGCGGCGACGGCGCTGCCGGCGTTGAAGCCGTACCAACCGACCCACAACATGCCGGTGCCGACCATGCACAACACCATGCTGTGCGGGGTCATGGGCTCCTTGCCGAAACCAATGCGCTTGCCCAGGATGAGGCAGAGGATCAGCGCCGACCAACCGGAGGACATATGCACCACGGTGCCGCCCGCGAAATCAATGGACTTGATGGCCGCCTTGGGGTTCCAGACGCCGTTCATCATCCCGTCGATACCCCAGACCATGTGGGCGAGGGGGAAATAGACCACAAACATCCAGAGGGTGACGAAGAGCATGATCGCGGAGAACTTCATGCGTTCGGCGATGGCGCCGATGATCAGCGCGGGGGTGATGATCGCGAACATCAGCTGATACATGGAGTAGATGTTGTGCGAAACCCAGGCGCTGTAGTCGGTGTTGGGGGTGGAATCAACGCCCGCGAGGAGTTTCCACTCCAAGGTGCCGAGGATGCCGCTGCCCTTGTGGAAGCACAGGCTGTAGCCGCACAACCACCACAGGATCGAAACCAACCCCGCTATGCCCAAGCATTGGGCCAGCACGGAAAGGACGTTTTTCTTGCGCACCAAACCGCCGTAGAAGAGGGCGAGACCGGGCAGGGTCATGAACAGCACCAAGGCGGTGCAGATCATTTGGAAAGCGTTGTGACCGGGGCCGGGGGTGCCGTCGAGTTTGGATTTGATTTTGGCGTCCGCCGCGTCGGAGCCGCGGGGGGTGTTGTTCACATAGCCTTCCAAGTCGGCGATCCGCTGTTCGAGGCTCGGATCGGCCTTGGCGGGGGCGGCCGGAGTGGCCGCCGCGGCGGCGGCGGCAGCGGCGGCAGCGGCGGCAGCGGGTGCGGCGGCCGCCGGGGCGTTGGAGGCGGTCTGCGCCGTCAGGCGCGGCGCCGCCGCGGCCAGCAAAAGCGCGGCTAAGAGAGGGCAAATGGACAGGAGCTTTTTCATCAATCTTCGGTTTGGCTGAGGTTTGTATTGGGGAGGATTAGACGGCTTTGTCGCCCTTTTCCTCCGTGCGGATGCGGATGGCTTCCTCCACGTTGGAAACGAAGATTTTGCCATCGCCGATTTTGCCGGTTTTGGCCGACTTCAGGATGGCGTTGACCGCCGGTTCCGTTTGGGCGTCGGTGACGACGAGTTCCAATTTGATCTTGGGTAGGAAATCGACGGTGTACTCGCTGCCACGGTAGATTTCGGTATGGCCCTTTTGACGGCCAAAACCCTTGACCTCGCTGACGGTCATGCCTTCGATTCCGATCTCACCCAAGGCGTCTTTGACTTCCTCGAGTTTGAACGGTTTGATTACTGCTTCGATCTTTTTCATACAGTTTGTTTGTGCAAGGGCATCAAGCAACCGAGATGCCACAAAATCGTGCTGCTGAAAAATGCAGGCATTAAATTATGATTCACCAGCCAAATAAGGATTGTTGGCGATATTTGGCCACGTCCGGGAAGCGTCGACCACTGCGCCACTTTGGCCAATCCGACCATTTGTCACCAGCACTTGGCGGGATTTTGCACGAACTGACGCAATCTCACCAAACTTCGGTGGGGCTTCGAAAAAGGCGGGCTCGATGACCCAGTTTTTGAACCCCCGGACGAGTGCGGCACCTCTGATGTCGTATCACGACTCCCACCAACTGTTCCGCTGGTTTAGCCGCGGCTTGCCTCGACGGCGGGGTGGGATTATGGTGCCGGGGTTGGAATCAAAAAAGTGTGCGCCCGTAGCTCAGTTGGATAGAGCATCTGCCTTCTAAGCAGGCGGTCGTGGGTTCGAATCCCGCCGGGCGCACCATTTTCGCCGGGGCCAAGGGTATTGATCGTCCTCCGGTGCCCGCGATTACTCAGACTGACTTAGTGCCCCGCCGCGGGATCGGGCTTTTTGGCGTGCCAAAGCTCGAACTGATACAACGCCACCAAGACCAAGGCGTGACGGATCTGGCCCGCTGCCACCAATTTGGGGATGTCCGCCAGTGGCACCAATCGAGTGACGATATCCTCAGCGGCGTCCCATTCCACGGCGTGCTCCAACCGGCAATTTGGCACATGGATGGTGAAGCAGGTGTTGTCCATGATTGCGGGGTTGGGATAATTGCTGCCGACCAATACTGCCTCCGCCCCGACGAAGCCGGTTTCCTCGCGCAATTCCCGCACCCCCGCTGCCACCGGCGAAGGGTCGGCGGCGTCAATCATGCCGCCCGGAATCTCCAACTCAACGGTGTTCGAACCGTGGCGGTACTGCTCGATCATCACCAATTCCCCCGCGGCGGTAAGGGCGATGACGTTCACCCAATGGGTGCTCTCCAGCACAAAAAAGTCGTGCGGCCGGCCGGTGCGCGGCGAAGTCTTGGAGTCGCGCCGGATGCGAAAAATGCGGTAATCGCCCGCGGGTTCGCTTTTGATTTGGGGCCAGGGTTGGATCATGGGAGGCGGGGAGTGAGAGCGGGTGGGTGGGTGGTGTCCAGTCAAAAGCCGCGATCCTTCGCGGCCCAGCCCTGGCGCATCAGCCCCAGCAAATGCCGCAGGCTTTCGTCGTAGGTCCGGCCGGGTTGCGCGGCAAGTTGGCGGGCGCGCTTGTCCAATTGGGCGGCCATTTCTTCAGCTTTCGCCTCGGGGCAGCCCAAGGCCACCAAGCCGCGGGCCAGTTCGGACAAGGGAGTCATGCTCGCGACCGACCCCCGCGGACGCGCCAAGGCGTCCGGGGGGCCGGTGTGAAAAGGAGGCTTAGGCGGCCGGGGCGGGAGCGATGCGGACACTTTCCACGCCGACGCGGGCGAGTGGCTTGCTGCGCTCGCCACTGCCGCTGGGACCGGTCGGGGTCTCGCCGATTTTTCCGAGCACGTCATCCCCTTGGATCACTTTGCCAAAGGCGGTGTACTGCTTGTCGAGGAACCCGGCGTCGGCGAGACACACGAAGAATTGGCTGCCGGCGGAATCGGGGTGGCTGGAGCGCGCCATGGAAAGCACGCCGCGCACATGGGGGCGGTCGTTGAACTCGGCCTTGATCTTGTAGCCGGGATCGCCCGTGCCCCAGCGGCTTTCCATCTTGGCATCCTTGGTCAGGGGATCGCCGCCTTGGATCATGAAACCTTTGACGATGCGGTGAAAAGCCGTTCCGTCGTAATAGCCTTGGTTGGCGAGCTTCTTGAAATTCTCCACCGTCTTGGGGGCGACATCCGGCCAGAATTCGACGACCATTTCGCCCGCGGTGGTTTTGATGATGGCAACTTCGTTCATGCCCGAAATTCGCAAACCCCATCCCTTTTGTCACGCGCGAATTGCCCCGTGGCTGCGGCCCGCAGCTACGGAAAAAGCAGCACCGGTCCGCGGGGGAATTCCCCGTGGACCGGCGAAGCGAGGGCGGCGGCGAAGCTGATTACTCGCGCGGCTCGGCCGGCGTGGGCGCATCCTGATCGGGCGCGGGGCGGCGCGTGCGGGGCGCATCCTCGTTCTCGGGAGCGGGATGGCGGTCCCCACCGATGGGCGGGCTACCCGCGGGGCGACCGAAGTCTTCACCACGCGGGTCCAGGCCTGCGGGATGGCGATCCGGGCCACCATCGAAGCCCGGCCGGTCCATCATGCCCGGACGGCCTTCGGGACCGGCGCCGCCCGGCCGGTTGCCGAAATGCCCGGAACCCGACTCCGGCCGGTCACCGAACCCGTGACCGGGACCGAATTCCCGGGGCGGGCCGTCGTGCCCACCGGGGCCGCCGGGACCACGGCCAAATTCACCATTGGGCGGACCGAATTGCCGGCCATTGAAGCCGCCCGGTCCGCCTGGTCCACCCGCAAACTGACGAGGACCGCGTTCTTCCCCACCCGGGCGGGGACCGAAGCCTTCATGCCGTCCCGCTGATCCAGGCCCCTGGGATTCGGGTCCGCCGGGCGGCCGGTCCGGACCAAATCCGCGGTTCTCGGGGGGCATCCCCGGACCGTGGTTGAAGCCCGCACCCTCGCCGAAACCGTTGGGACCGCGGCCGAAGTCGGGGCCGCCCGCGGAACGTTCCCCGGGCGCACCCGGTCCACCCGGACGGTGCCGGGGTTGTTCGCGGTCGCCTTCGGGACCGCGGGGACCACCGGCGCCCGGGCCGCCGGCGGGGGGGTGCGGACGGTAATCCTCCGGCGAGAGGCTGCCGTCATGGTTGTGAACCAGTTTGCGCAGGACGGCGGAGGCGTTGGCGATTTCCTCGGCGGAGATGATTCCGTCGCCGTTGGCGTCCAAGGCCGCCTCCAGCGGCGAGCGCGGCGGACGGTTCCGATGGTCAGGACGGTCGGCGCCCGGCCGGGCGTTCGGGGTCGGTGCCCCGGGGGGATTCCCAGTGGGGGCGTTGTCTTGGGCGAGGACCGGCAGGCCGACCACTCCAAGGACGGCGGCGGCGAACAGGGCGAAGGTGTGCTTTTTCATAATCTGTTACTTTCGTTCGTTGGTTGCGTTTGCTTTGGGCGACGTCGTCGTGGCGCCGTCTTTCATTACATCAGACCGCCGCGGTGTTAAGGGGATGTGTGGGGCGGGGGGTGATTTTGTTAAGCGGGTGTAAAAGTACGGGCGTTTCCGCCGGCGGGCGGCTAACGTGCCCACCAGAAGACAATGCAACCGTCCGCCAATCAACCGTTCCGCCCGAAGGAAACCCCGGCGGGGACTTTCGCGAAAACCAAACTGCTCGTCATCGATGACGACCGCAAACTGAGTCGGTTGATCGCGACCTACCTCGAACCGATGGGCTACGAGGTGACCTGCGCGTATACCGGCCCCGAGGGCTTGGAACTCGCGCTGGCGGGCGCGTTCCAAGCGGTGATTCTGGACGTGATGCTGCCGGGCCTCGACGGCTTCGAAGTGCTCAAGCGGCTGCGGCAAAAAAGCGATGTGCCGGTGCTGATGCTGACGGCACGCGGTGACGAATCGGACCGCATTGTGGGGCTGGAAGTGGGGGCGGATGATTACCTGCCCAAGACCTTTTCGAGCCGGGAACTGCTGGCCCGGCTGCGGGCGGTGACCCGCCGCGCCACCCTCACCGCCGCCCGGGCCGAGGAAGCGGCGCCGGCCGAACTAGTGGTGGGCAAACTGCGCGTGAACACCGGCGCGCGCACGGCGGCCCTCGGCGACCAAGCCCTGGAACTGACGCCCGTTGAATTCGATCTCCTGGCCTCGCTCGCCCGCGCGCGCGGCCGGGTTAAAACCCGCGAGCAATTACTCGACGAAATCCGGGAGCGCAATTACGACGTGTTCGACCGCTCGATCGACGTGCACATCTCCGCGCTTCGCAAAAAACTGGGCGACGACCCCAAGGTGCCGCACTTCATTAAAACCGTCCGTTCGGCCGGCTACATGTTTTTGCGGCCGGAAGAGGGCGAAGCCGGGGTACCCGTGTGAAATTCACCATCCCCCTCTACGCCAAGATTCTGGGTTGGTTCTTTTTGAACGTCCTCACCCTGGGCGTGATTTGCCTGGTGTTTGTGGGCTACCAAGTCCGCTT
>CAIYZC010000336.1 GCA_903930565.1 uncultured Pedosphaera sp. | reverse complement strand
TGTTGTAGCAATTGATCCAGACCGTGCCCGTGCGCAGCTCAGCCGCGATGCGGTGGGCTTGGGAAATATCCCGGGTCCACACCGCGCCCGCGAGGCCGTAGATGGATTGGTTCGCCGCGGGAATCACCTCCGCGACATCTTTGAACGGCACGGCGCAGACGACCGGCCCGAAGATTTCCTCCTCCATGACTTTCATGCCGGGCTTGGTGTTCACGATGACCGAGGGCTGCACGAAGTAGCCGGGGCCGGTGGGGCGATTGCCGCCCACGACGGTGCGGCCGCCTTCGGCCTCGCCCAGTTTCAGGTAATTCATCACGCGGGCGACCTGCTCCTCGGAGACGAGCGGGCCCATCTCGGTGGCGGGGTCCAAGCCGGGACCCACGCGAATCTTTTTGGCGGCGGCGGCCACGCCGGCGACCACCTTGTCAAACACCTTGGCTTGCACGTAAAGCCGCGAGCCGGCGCAGCAGCATTGACCGTGGTTGAAGAAAATCGCCCCGGCCGCGCCGGGGATGGCGGTACTGAGATCCGCGTCGTTCAGGATGATGTTGGGCGACTTGCCGCCCAATTCGAGGGAGACCTTTTTCAGATCGCGACTGGCGGCTTGCACAATCAGACGACCGACTTCCGTGGAGCCGGTGAAGGCGATCTTGTCGATCCCGGGATGGCCCGCGAGCGCCGCCCCGGCGGTCTCGCCGAAGCCGGTGACGATATTGACCACGCCGGGGGGAAAGCCGGCCGCTTGAATCAACTCCCCGAGGCGCAGAGCCGACAAGGGCGTTTGCTCCGCCGGTTTCAGCACGACGGTGCAGCCGGCGGCGAGGGCGGGCCCGAGCTTCCAAGCGGCCATGAGCAGGGGGAAGTTCCAAGGGATGATTTGGCCCACCACGCCCACCGGTTCGCGGAGGGTGTAGGCCAGAAACTTCGCGCCCGGGGCGTAGGGCACGGAAATGGGAATGGTGTGGCCTTCAATCTTGGTGGCCCACCCCGCCATATAGCGGACGAGATCGACCGCCAGCGGCACATCGGCCACCCGCGCCACGGTGAGAGGTTTGCCGTTGTCCAAGGTTTCCAGTTTGGCGAATTCTTCCAAGTTTTGCTCCAGGAGGTCCGCCAGCTTCCAAATCAACCGCCCGCGTTCGGAAGCGGTCATCCGCCGCCAGGGGCCGGTCTCGAACGCCGCCCGGGCCGCGCGCACGGCGGCGTCGATGTCCGGTTGCGCGCCCGCGGCGACCTCGCAGAGTTTCCGGCCGGTGGCGGGATTAAAGGTGGGGAAGGTTTCGCCGGATTCGGCCGGCACCCAGCGACCGTTGATCAACAGCAACCGGGCCTTGCCGGGCAGGGCCGGTTCGGCGGCGGGCCGGCTGATTTTGGCGGCGCTCTTTTTGCGGGAGGGGGGCAGTTTGGTTTTCATCGGGATCAATCAAGGTTGGCGCGGAGTGAACGGTGGTTTTTTCCAATTGGAGCAGGGAATATGCGGGAGGTTATAAGCCGGGGCTGCGTGGTTGTGGATACACACGAACTCTGACTAATCGCCCATGGATTGTCAAGGAATCCCGGCCGGCGCCGGCGCCGGGTCTATTTCGGCATCCAGGAAGCCCGGCTGCCGTCCATGGCGCATTGGAAGCGCAGGCACTCGATCACATGCGCGTCCGTGCCGTCCGGCCGAATCACCCACACGGGGCGTTTGTCGGCGGGCTTCTCGGTGTAAACCTTGTTCACGCGCTCCGCGCTGCTCCAATAGCGTTCATCCGTGTAGCGAAAGGAAATCCATTTGCCATCGGGGGACCAGGCGCTGGGGGTGCATACTTTGCCGCCGCCGAAATGCGTCAGTGGCCGGAGGTTCGTGCCGGCTACATCCACCAGATATAGCTCGAGCCCGTCGCCGGCATTCTTGCTGAAGACAATTTGTTTGCCGTCCGGCGACCAGTTGGGAAAAACCGCGCCCAGCGGATTCACTTCCTGGACCACGGCGCGTTTGTCGCTGCCGTCAGCGTTCATGACGAACACGCTCACACCGCCCGGCAGGTGCCCGGTGTAAACGATCAGCTTGCCGTCGGGCGAAAGACAGGGGTCATGACCTTCCCCCAGCATCCGCAGGCCGGTGCCGTCCGGATTCACGCTCGCCATCTCCGGCTTGGCCCCGTGCATGCCCAGCACAATCCGCTCCCCGGCCGCCGTAACCTGCCAGCTCGGCATGTAGCACACCGAGGTGGAATGGGTGACCTGCCGGACATTCCCACCGTCGGCATCCATCACATACAAATTGGTGCTGTGGTTGCGGTCGGAGGTGAAGGCGATGTGTTTGCCGTCCGGGGACCAGCACGGATAACGATCCTCGGATTGCGGGCTGCGGGAGACATTGCGGGCGTCCCCGGTGTCCGGATCGATCACGAAGATTTCGGTGTCGCCCGTGCGCACGGAGGTGACCAGTAGTTTGTGGCCGGCGAGCTCGCCCGCTTGCAGGGCGAGGGAGAGCAAGCACAGAGGGAGGAGGAGGAATGCGGTTTTCATGGGGTTGGAGACAAGGTTGGGTTGCGGTCAGGACACGAGGGGCCGTTTAAAAGTGGAGGGGAGGGCAAGGCGCCGGGCGCCGCGGTCCGGGCGGTAAAGGAACGGAATTGCAGGAGGCATGACGTGGAGGAGACAAAGTTAATCCGAACTCAATTTCACCCAAGTTCCGCTGATGCGTTCATCCGAACCCTTCCGCGTGACCAAGGTTTGGCCTTTGACTTGTTTGCGTTCGAACTCCTCGAGGTTGGTGATCCGGTAGCCCTCTTCGGTCCGGCGAACCGCCTCCCAACAGCCCATTTCATGGGCGGACTGCGCCGCTTTCCGGTAGAATTCAATGGCTCCACCCAGCGCCATGTCGGCCATGAAATAGCGGACGTTTACTTCCGGCCAGGGCACGTCGGAATTTAGCCGGATCAGGCTGGAATCCGCGTCCCGCCCGGTGGCTTTGAAAACCAGTCTTTCGCCGGCGCGTTCGAACAAGTGCCCATTGGCGACCCGGCATCCCGCCGCAAAGCGGCGCAAGGCTTCGGCGACCGCCGGGTTCGCCTTCGCCTGCTCCGCGAGGCCCGCCGGCGCGGCGCCCAAAGTCAAATCCAACAGGGTGAGCCGCATGGGCGCTTGCGCGATTGCGCCGTCATTCGAGAGCAGCGCTTCGGTGCCGGTGATGGTCCGGTCGGTGCCCTTGAAAACCACCCGAAACACCCGGCCATCCGTGCCGAATTTATTGGTCACCCACTTGCGTTCAAAATCCGCCATGTTGACGACCCGCACCCCGGAATCCCACAAGCGGATCGCCTCGCGGGAATCCGGATCCTTTTCCTCGATCGCGTATTTCCGATAAAGCTCGGTCTGGCCGCTGCCGGTCATGTCCGCCAGCAGGTAACGGACTTGCGGCTCGCGCCACATCACGGTTTGCCAGTCCACCGATTGACACTGAGCGGCCGCGGCGGCGGCGCCAAAAACCAAGCAACAGGCAAATATGTTTCTCATGCGTTTAGATGTTTTGGGTTTTCAGGGAACTGCATTCACGCCCAGGATCAAGCCAGGCTCAGCGGGGTTTCAATTTTTCCTCCAAGAAGTCAAACGTCCGGTCGCGGTTGATGTCGGCACACCGCAAAATCCGACCTTTGGTTCCCTTGAATTGGTAACTCAAGTCCCAATCAACTTCCGGGCAATCCACAATCTCCCAGGTGGCCAGCGAGGGATCGACCAGGGCCGCGATGTCTCCCAAGTCAAAAAAGCCCTTGCCGGCGCTTTGATAGGCGCGGTTTTCCAAGCGAAATTCATGCAGGAACCGGCCCAGGGGGCTGAAGCCAACCCAGCGGGCGGATTGCTCCATCGGACAAGTCAGGTGGGTTCCCGTATCAAACAAGACGAAGGGCAGGTCGGAATGAAACACCAAGCGCGCGGCCCGCACATCCCCGATGACATTGAAGTTCCAACAACGCCGCGGCCACTCCGTGCGAAAATGCCAGAAAACCAGCACATGCTCGGCGATCCGCGGTTCTTTGATGTAGGCGGAAGCAATGTCCGTGGCCGCCCCCAGACCGATGACCCAGAGCGGGTCATCCGGCGGGGAGGCCATCGCCTTTTGGATGATGAAGTCGACGCCTTCGGATTCGGAAGCCTCGTACTGGTAGCGCAGGGGCGGGGAGCCCCGTTTCACCGGGAATTTGGCTGGCAGCCCGGCCCGTTCCAGCACCGTGGCGACGGCCCGGGCCGAGCTTGCGATGCTCCCGGGTCCGGCGTCCGGGGCGCCGTTGTCATAATTGGCCGCGACGAACCCCTCGATCTGGAACCGCTCCGGGGAGAGGACCGCGAGACCGATCGCCCACAGGTCGTCGATCTCGTTGCGCGCGTCGGTATCAATAATAACGCGCAACTTTTTGTCCCGGGGGGGAATCTGCGGAACGCGACGGGCGGCGCCCGCGCGGCCTTGGATGGCCGTCCGGCGTTGCCCATAGTCGTCGCTCCCGGCAGCCGGGTGGACGAACCCGGGTGCGAACAGGAGCAGAAACAGCAGGACGCCGCGCCGGCCGGGGCGCCGGGTCGTCTTCCCGGGCGCGGCTTGATCCTTCGCCGTGGGGCGGCGCCCCGGGAAGCGGGCGGCAACAGATTTGGAGGTGGCGTTCACGGTTTGCGGCAATCGGGTGATTTGCCCGGGCTAGGGCGCGGCGGCGAAGCGCGTGGCCTGTTGTTCGAGCCGGCCGACGTCCTCGGCCACGAACGGCGGCCGCGCGTCGGGGGCCAGGGTGGTCAGCGTGACGTGGTCGAGGGCCAGGTGTTTCACGCCCCGCAGATAAAGTCCCCAAACCGGCAGCGGCCGGGCGTCCGCGCCGGGTTTGCGGATCGCCAGCGCGGCGTCCGCCGTCGTGCCGCCGCCCGTGAATTCCACCTGCACGTCGCGGAGCGCCACGTCCTCGAAGGTGGGCTCGCCCCAGCTTTCCACGGAGAGCGGGGCGCGATAAACCCCGGTCGCCCGCAAATGCTCGATCCGCAGCCGCCCGGCCGTGCCACCGGGCCGCAGGGAGACATGGAGCGGGGTCGTGACCGCTTTCATGGTCAGATCGTGGAGGCGAACGTCGTCGGTGAAGCCGGGCGCCGGGGTCCACGCGCCCGGTTGCAGGCAGATGGCGGCCAGCATGTTCGTGCGGTGGCTGACCCGGTGCTCATACTTTCCCGGTCCAAAGAACTCGCAACCGCCCACCTCGAAATCGCGCACCGGTCCGATGACCCGGATGCCGTTGCAGGAGGAATTGATGGTGCAATCCGTGATGCGCGCACCCGCCAGATAATGCCCGGCGATGCCATCATCCCCGGTGAAGAAGCGGCAATGGGTGAGGCTCAACCCCTGGTTCCAGTGTTCCGGCGTCCCCCGGAAATGGACGCCGTCGGAACCGCCGAGGAAAGTCACATTCGCCACGCTGACCTGGTCGGAGTGGAAATAGAGCAGCGCATAATTTCCGGCGTGTTGGAGCGTCAAGTCCCGCAAATTCACGTTTTGGCAATGGGCCAGCAGGATGAGATGCGGGCCGCGCATGTGCTCCTCGCCGCGGGGATCGAAGACGTTCTGCCCGTCGATCACGCCCGGGCCGGAAAGCGTGAGGTTCGTGACGCCTTCGCCCAGGATCAAGCCGCGGTGCCAGTTGTCGCGCGGCACGCGGGGGGATTCCCGGACGCCGGCGAATGGTTCGTAGCCCGCGAGGTTGGTGGTGCCCAGGAGGCGCGCGCCCTGGTCCAAGTGCAATTCGACATTGTCGCGCAAGTGGAGCGTTCCGCTGAGGTAGGTGCCCGGGGGGAGCACCACCCGCCCACCGCCCGCCGCCGCACAGGCGTCCAGCGCGCCTTGCAGCGCCGGCGTGTCCAACGCCATCCCGTCGCCCGCGGCGTGGAAGGCGCGCACGTTGAACTCTGCCGGGGCCGCGTTGGCGGGCGCGCCCGCGAGGGCGGCCAGCAGCCAGCACCCGGCCCGCCAGAAGGAGGCGCTCATGGTTTCCACCGATAAAGCAACACCTTGGCCTTGTAGTCCTCTTCGACGAACACCAGGTATTCGCCGTCCGCGCGCCGGTGCGCGGTGATGCCGGTCAGGACGTCAATCCAACCGGTCGCGGCGACACCGCCCACCGTTGGGCCCGGGTCAAAGACCCCGAGCGGCGCGCCGTCGGAAAGGCGGTTGACGCCGATGCGCCCGCGCTCCTTCCATCCGCCGGTGAAGGCATACTCACCCACCGCGGTCACGCATTCCGCTTCCGCGCCGGCCGGCGGGACGAACGACACCGTGTCGCGATTGCCGGCGAGATAGTTTTTGCACACGACCACCCGGCTGAGGTGCCGCATGTCGCCGCCCTCCTCCCCCAGCACCAGGGTGTCGCTCTCATCCAGGTACACCACCCGGGCGATTTTCTTCACCCCTTTGGGCGGGTCCAGCACCGTGATTTTGTCGGCGCTGTAGATGGGGTTGCCCTTGGCATCCAACCCTTGGAAATCGTAGCGGAAGAACCCGTAGGCCATCCAAATGTTGCCCTTTTTGTCCACCCAGAACGGACCCGGTTTGACCCGCGGGGTGTTCGGCAAGAACTCGTCGGCCTGGTAGTCGCCGTCGCCATTGGTGTCCCGCCAAATGGAGGTTCCCGGGGGCTTGTTCGGCGGCCAAAGTTGCTCCGTGCGATACAAGTTGTTGCCCCACTGCAGAATCAAGCCCGAGGGCACCGCGATTTCGTCCTCATAGCGGTAGATGTTGATGAAATTGCTCGCGAACATGCCGCCCACGAACAGGAACCGCCGGCCGTTGAGGTAAACCACTTGGGGCGAAGTGAGGCCGTGCTCGCCGTTTTGCTTCACGTGCGTGAGGCCACGCGGGTCGTGCGGGTACTGGTGCCGGTTGAGCGAGTAACCGACGAGCTTCGACTCGCGACCGGGCGGCTGCGCGTAATCCATCACGTAATGTTCCTGAATGCCCCACACATCCCGCCCGTCGCTCAGCGGATCGGCGCTCAGGACGTCCGCAAAGAAGTCCGCGCGCAATTCCCACACCAGGCTGCCGGTGGGCGTGAATTTGCGGAGGCAGCTGCCCATTTCGCTCATCGCCACATAAATATTTCCTTCCGCGTCCATGCCCGTCCCGCGAATGCCCCAAAACTTGGTCGGGGTGACCGCGCCCGGCCGGCCGCTGGCAATCCCGCCGTAATCGCCAAACTCGCGGGTGAGCTTGGGGTTCTTGAGATCGCTGACGTCGTAAAACAGAATTTGCTGCCGCGGGCCGGTCTGGGAATCGGCGATCATGAGCCGGCCGTCATTGGCCACCGCGAGGGCCATCGGCTTGAACAGGCCCGGGAACTTGACCGGCACGCCGTCGCAGGTGACGCCCTTGGGCCGGAAGTCGTATTCGTGGAACTTGGGTTCAACGTATTCCACTTCAATCCGCCACTGGCGGTTCGCGTGGTCCTTGACTTCGAGGCTGTTCGCCTTGACGTCCTGGTTGCCGATGACATCGCCATCCTTGTAAACCCCGAACTTCTTCCCGCCCTCGTCCCAGTGGCTCCACGTATTGACCGTGCCATCGGGTTGCACTTTGGTATGGATGAAAAAGTTCTGCACCCACCGGTTGCTGGCGCCGGAGAAGGAGTTCCCAAGCCACGAGACCGCATACTTCAGGCCGTTGGTACCCTCGGCGGCCGCTGACGGTTGCACCGTTGCGGGGAGGAGCGCCAGGGCCAAAAGCCACGCAGCATTTCCCAGACGCCGGGGTTGCGGGGCGGGCGACGGGGTTTCGGTTTTCCGGGATGTGTTCAGAGAAGTCATAGCGACAAAATCATTTTTCAAAGCCGAATTCCAGTTCGTTGGCCCAGTGGGTGGACCAATCATTGTGAAAGGTCAACGGGTTGTCTTTGGAGACGCTGCGGCCGGCCGCCAATTCCAGCGCCCCGCCGCCGTTGTTTACACGGAAACTGAATTTTACCGTGCGCCCCGTTTTCATGCGGGCGCGCACTTCCGGGATTTCACTCCACGGAATCGCGCATTCGACGAAATTGTCGCGCACCTCCAACTTGGCGCCGACCTTGACGGGTCCGCCGTCGATCACGGACTTGGGCTGGCGCGGGAAAAAGTGTTTGCGCACCATGCCGGGTTGGTGCAGGCGAAAGATTTCGGTGCCCCCGCCATAAGCGGCGCCCACTTTATTCAGCGCAAACTCGTAGTCCGTGTCGTAGTAGGCGCAGAAGCGCGGCATGGTGCCGGCGGGAAATTCCAAGTGGTCCTTCTTGCCCGGAGGCAGGACGTTGAAGGCGATTTGGACATTGTGCCGGCCATTGCCCGACGGGATGTCAAAGTCCTTGCGATAGGAGAAGCGGCGCACGCCGGCCGGCCAGGTCAGCTCCTGGTCCTGATCCATCACCTTCTCGGGATAGAAGAAATCATCGTCGTTGCGGGTTTCGTAGCGCAGCATTCCATCCATGGCGGGCACCTTGGCCGCGAAGTAGAAGTTTTGCTCGTCGTACGCGAGCCACGCCGTCACCGCCCCGCCGCCCCCTTGGTGCGACCAATCGCGGAATGGCAGATACGCTTTTTCCGATTCACTGGCCCCCACTTCGGCGGCGGCGGTTTGGGGCACGACCCACTGCCAATCCTCGGGCTGCCCATCAATGGCGACCGTACGATGGGCGATGGAGTTCACATGCACCAGTTCCGCGTGGCGTTTGCTCCCGTCGGCGCCGGCGTCGAAGGTCGCCAACAGCTTGTAATTGTTGTCCGCCGTAGCGGCACCGCCCGTCACGCGGACGGACACCTCGCGGGTTTCATGGGCGGCCAGGGAGATTTCCTGACCCGCGGGCGCGAGCTCGAGGCCCGTGATTTCCGCCTGCAGTTTCCCTTTCACCGGCCGGTTCAACACGTTGGTCACCTTGAAGCGGACATTGGGCTGGGAGGACACGGGGGCGGTCATGTCATGCACTTGCAGCTCGACGGGCTCCAAACCGGAGATCGTGGCGGAGCGCAGCGCCTTGAGCAGTTTGGCGAACGAACCCCGGCGGCCGTCGGCGCGCAGAAAGTAGCCCAACTGATTGAGGGGCACGGTGATCAAGCCGTTGGTGGCGGCGATGGGATTGCCGTAAAAATCCAACAGGCGGAAACGCCCGCCGTCGTCAGCCAGCACCATCCGGGCGTCCGGTGCGAGGGCCACGGAACGGAACAACGTGCGGTTCTTGTCGTAGCTCGCGCTGAGATCGCCGACCACAACCACGGTGCCATCCTCGGGATTGGGCGACATGACCCGATGGAAGGCGCCGTATTTGGTGCGGAGGCCGTCGAACACAAACACCCAGGGGAGGCCATTCTTGAAAAGGATTTCATGGAAATCCCGCTGGCCGATGAATTTTTGCGTGGCCGCCACCGCCGCGCCGGGCGCCCACACTTGGGCCACGGCAAATTCCTTCCCGTCAATCTTGGGCTTTTCGGAGGAATAGACGTTGCCCGCGTAAATGCCGGCGGTGCGGTCCTGGCCCATGGCGCGCATGGAGGCGATGACCCCGGCCACGCGGTCATCCGAATTGGCGACCCAGCTCTCGGTGTCCCAGACCTTGACGCGTCCGAATTCGCCCTGCCGATGCATCCATTTGGGCTCCAAGGCGGGGTCCGCCGCCATCGGTTGGTAGTGGATGCTGACAAAATCCAACCACGG
>CAIYZC010000335.1 GCA_903930565.1 uncultured Pedosphaera sp. | reverse complement strand
GCCTAATCGCCGGGTTGGTCTCCAATGCCTTTCGGCAGGACCGTCTTTGGTCACTGGTGCTTCTAGGCGATACCTTGCAGGGGGCGGCGGAGTCTCCAATGCCTTTCGGCAGGACCGTCTTTGGTCACTCCGGCCCGGGGACCGGTTCCAGAGTTTCTTTAACGTGGTCTCCAATGCCTTTCGGCAGGACCGTCTTTGGTCACTCCGCCATCCTAACTCATTGCGGCCCAAGGGCCAAGCAGTCTTCCAGGTCTCGACCCCATTTTCGCCGCCCGCTCGGACGCGAACTATGCGCCCCCGCCGGCGACCCAATTGCCGTAAACCCTTGCGCCACAACCATTTGCGAGCTGCTCCGGCTTGGGTCACGACCCCCCCTCCAGTGGGTTCTTTGCGCTCCCGACCTGGCGGGGAAAATCAAACAAGGTAGCATAGCACTTTTTCCGAGCACACCATGGTTCCCGCCGTCAGTGTTTCCTTGGCGCACCGCGCGTCGATCTTGTACGCCACCAAGCGGTCCTCATTTTCGTCAATCTGCCCGAGGAGCCGCAGCCAAAACTCCGTGAATTCCGCTTCTTCCAGCCGGCACTCGAAGATACTGTATTGCACCCGCACGCCGAAGTCCTCGCACACGCGGGCAACGCGGGACAGCCGCTTGGGATCGGTGATGTCGTAAGCGAGTAGGGTTAACATTTGCTTTTCCCCTGGTGGGGCCTTTTCATAGGGCACGCTTGGAAAGGCTTCAAACCACCAATCACTCATCGGGCTCTTTCCTTGGTTGCGCTGGTTGGCGCCGGGACGCTGCCCGGCAGTTCAGTTCATCAGGAACGGCTCAAATCGTTCCGGCTGGCACAGCGCTGCTTTGTATTGTACGGCTTGGGCTTCCAACTGCTGGCGCAGGCAGGTCCGGTGGCCCGCCGCTTCCGAGAGGAACTGCCGTTCCATCCGCCGTTCGTATTGCAGGATGAATTTCTTCCGGCCGGTTTCGTTCAGGTAAATCCCATCGTTTTTCGGCTCAAAATGGCCGGCGTTCAAAATTTGGTGGCTGAACAAATCCAATGCCAACGCCTCCACCAGCACGGGCCGGAAGGGCTCCAGCAAATCCAGCGCCAAGGACCAACGTCCATCCTCCGTCGCGTGGAGCAAACCCAGGCTCGGGTCCAGCCCGTGCGCGTGGATGTAAGCCGTCATTTCGCTGTACAACAGCGTCGCCCCAAAGGAAATGCACGCATTGACCGGGTTCAACGGCGGCCGCTTGGAGCGCCGCTCGAAAGGGAATTCGGCGGGCAGAAACCCGGACCAGGCTTGGAAATAGCGGGCCGTTGAAGCCCCCTCATAACCGCGCAATTCGTCCACGCTAGTGGACTTTTGCAACGGGGCGAACAAGGAGTCCAACCACCCCAACGTCGTCGACAATTCCGCATCGACGGGCCGGGACGCTGCCAGCCGCTGCAACACCCGGCGCTGGTTATACAATTTGGCGCTCACCACCCGCCCGGCCATGTTCAGCACAAACCCCGCCTCCTGCGTCCGCTGGTATTGCCGTAAGCGGGCCAGCCCATGCGCGTTCACCGCCGGCTGAAACCCGCCCAAAAACTCCCCGTTCCACGCCATCACATTCACCGGAATACTCGCCCGCAGCAGCGCCGCCAGGGCATGGGAACTGAGCTGCACCGACTCCACCATGATCAACCGGTCCAAATCCCGCAGCGGAATTTCGCGCAGCACCTCCTCCTTGCCGCCCTCCTCGGCCCGGCCATACACCTCCAACCGTTCGCTTTTGAGGCTGATGCGGCAACCCGCTTGGTTAATACACGCGGTGGGCATATCAATCAGTTATGAAGTGGGCGGTCGGCCGTGGGGGATTTGCCAAAGGCTAAAATCAGGGCTGCCGGAGCCGTGGGCGGTGGCGAGTTTCTTATCACGCACCCACCCTGCCACACCTGATCGCGATTGGCCCCTTTGGGAACGTCCGCCCACGTCCGCGCGTCCTTCCGCTTTGTGCGGCAGCCCTCCGACCGGCGATTGGCGTGGACCTCCCGGCCCGCTCTCCCCAAGGTGGCCGCGGCTTCCAGCCGCGCCCCCCGCTCAAACCGCCCGGAGTTCAGCAAGTCGGGAACCCGCCCCAAAACCGAACCGCCACCCTCACTGCACCATCCGCACCCGGATCCCAAAAGCCCCCCGGCGCGGCAGCAAATAGTCCTCCCATGCCCCCAACCCCGCCGCTTTGATTTTCGCTCGCAGCCCGCTCAATTGCTTGCGTAAATCCTCCTCCGCGGGCGCCGCCCAATCCTCGCCGAGTGCCCGCTGCCGGGTCATCACGCCAAACCGGCGCGTCCACCCGGCCAGCCACTCGGCAAAATCATCCACGGCGTCCTTTTGCTGGACGTAAGCCGGCTGGCCCGCCTGACTGCGCTCCGCCAAAAACCGCAGCACGGCGTACTCCCGCGGAATCATGACCACGCGCACTCCCTGCGTTTCCATCGTCAACGCCTCGTCATCCAAATGGACTTCCGGTGGCCCACTCACTGCCCGAATTCGCTCCCCATAGGTCCGCACCAGACCGTTGAAAGATCCCGGGTAGCGGCCCAATTGTTGGGGAAACAACTCGCGCAGCCGCACGAACGGCACATCGGCCAACCCAATCCGGGCTTGGTCGCCGGGATAAACCGCGCCGGTTCGGACCAAATGGTGCGGCGTGGCCGGCGTGGTGGGGAAATAAAACCGGGGCCGCAAACCCGGATCCTCAAACGGTTCGCTCACCAACACATGCGTCAAGCGGTCCTGCGGCCGCCCCAGCAACGACAGCGCTGCATAGAGCAGCGCCCCCATGGACTTGCGCCCGCCCGCCAGCGACGCCACCAACCGCGTATCCGGATTCGCCGTAATCCGCCGGACTTCATCCAGAATAAAATCCGCCGCCATTTCGTTGTCCGCCGGGGATCGGATGTCCTCCAGCGGAAACGACCGCCCCAATTGGTTGTCGTGGCTGGCGATCAACCGCACCTCCTCCAAAATTAGCCGGTTATCCTCCTCGCTCCCCCGGTCGGCCCCGGTCCGGCTTACCGTCGGCAAAGCTAACACCGCGGCGCGCAACGCCGCCCAAATCGAAAGTTGCCCCCTCTCGGGCACCGGCTGAAGTAACTCCGCCTCCAACCGCGCCTTCCCCGGCAGCGTCGTCACGACCACCACCCGGTCCGGCACCATCGGCGGCCGCTCCTGCGCCAGCGCCCACACCGTCTCGGTGAGCACCGCCGGCGACATGCCGGTGACGGCCAGCAGAATGGGTTGGTTGAGTGGCATGGCGGGTGGTTTGGCTTCGTGCGTTGTTAGGAGCTTGATGCCTAATACCAAACGGCGAGACAATTTAGTTTGGATTATGATCGAATATTAAGACGGGCCCGGTGACTGGCGAATCGTAGCACAGTTTTCGGACGTGGCCATGGAGACTGTGCGCGAGGCGAAGGTAAAGCCACACCGGTCCAGGTCCGGTG
>CAIYZC010000334.1 GCA_903930565.1 uncultured Pedosphaera sp. | reverse complement strand
TGTGCCCATAGCCCAATGGTTGCGCCGCTTTGGGCGCTACCTTGGGTCCCCGTCCCCGGTGCCCGTAACCCCAAAGTGGGTTGTGTCGCCCTTTCCAACCCCCACGATTTCCCCGAGTGCGCCCAGCCACCGCCTCCGCCACCCCACCGGCGTTTTGCGGTGCACCAAACGACACCGCCGCCCGGCATCGAACTCGCCCGCGGTCGCCGCCCACACGTTGACAATTGTGGCGGACGAGGTAACGAGACTCTGACCCGGTCCCTTCACCGGTTGCAATTCCTCCCTTCCCACCCCAAAATCCTGTTAATCCAGTTAATCCTGTCAAAAAAGCTCCATTCTTCGTCCCCTCCGTTCTGATATCATGACCGCATCCCCGCACCGCCGGCCCGCGCATCGGCAGGGGTCGGGGCTCGATTCGAGCGACTGCTCACGTCATCTCATCCAATCGGACTTGGTGTGGGAGACGAGGTGACGAGACTCTGACTTTGTCCCTTCTCCGATCGTACTTCGTATCTTCCCGTTCCGATCCCGACAATCGTCTAAAACCGAAACGCCATCTATACATTACTGCCTGCGGGTCAGCGAATTCCTTGAGTCCCCTCCAGCGACTTTTGGAAATCCTCCAACAACTGATAAACGTACTCCGAATGCATTTTTATGGTCTTGCTCACCCTTAGTTGGCGCGGGAAGACGGTGAAAGCGATCCATTTTGAGTAAGTGATGGGCCGTCGCTCACGGTCCAGGAATGTCATGTCCTTCTCCGCCGCCCGGGTCGCCGCCTCAATCATCAAAAACGAATTGCCATTGAGAAACTCCGGGCCGTTGGCCTCGTCGAGTAGAATCAACGTCAGATATCGGCTGAAATAGTCCTGAAGTCTTGTGACATGGAAACCGATTCTCGCCTCGGGCGCACCGGGCGCCGCCCTCTGAATAGCGGAATAAAGGGCGCGGGCATGTCGCATGCGCCACCACGCCTTCGTCTTGATGATCAAGTTGCCAATTCGCATATTATATTCCCTTTCAGCATGGTTGCCGAAAATGGGTTCCGGCCGTGCCGTTGGATCAATAACCCCGCAACCCCGAGCATTGCCAGCGCCCACGGGCCCGGTTCAGGAACCGGGTTTGCGGAAAACACCACCGAATCCAGCAGCAAAACATTGTCCACGCCCGGGCCTTGCGGAACGGAGAATTCCATTGGTTCCACTTGTCCGGCGTGGCCCGCCGGGATGTTGCCGCCATACAAGGTATGGTTGGGTCCGCTGCCCAGCTACCGAAAGGCAATGCTCAGTCCCCCCAGCGTTAAAAAAATCGGCCCCATTGAAGTCGCCTTGAATTGGATGGATTCTGCCGTTAGCGGCACCAAACCGGTTTGACGGATTGAAGCATCGGGGGCCGTTGAGCCACCTTGCAGCAGGACGCCGAAACTCCCTTCGATGGCATTAGGGCCGTAATGATCATTGGTGCCGACCAAGGTCACGGCCGTGCCGCCGGTCGAGATGGCGTCGTACGTGATCCACGTTTGCTGGCTGGTCCCATAATACACACTCCAGCCGGGTACGGCTTTCGCCGTGTACACCGCGTAAGGATAATAGGGGCTGCCCGGAACGGGGTTGGTCATCGCGGATTCAAAATCGAGATTTGCAAAACTGGCCTGGCCCCGGGCCGAAAGTGCCGGGGACAGGGCAACAAACCCGGCCAATAAAAAACCGGCTGGTTTCACAAACTTTTTGCGGTTATCACAAAAAGCGTCATTCATCTCTGCTGCCCCCGGCCTTGCGCGGTGATGCTTGCAACGCTGTTCTGCCGGGCAACGCGACCACCAAGTCCCCTTTTAAAGCCCTCCAACGGAGTCCCGTCCAGCATTCCCTTGCACGTCAGCGGCGGCGTTCCAACCGCCGCCCATCCCGGCATCCCAACATCCCAGAGGGATGGCAGCAAGTAGCCGGTGGTCGAGGAGCAACGCCACGATACCACCGGTATTCCGCAACGATTTCAACGACCCCGGCTGGGTCGCAGCGCCTCCTGCTGTCCTGCCAATCCCGCCCCCTCGCCACGCCCCGCCGCCGACCGACGGGTATTGCCAAGCGCAATGGCCACTGCGTTTCTGCCTCCTCCGGCCCTTCCCAAAATCATGTAAATCCTGTAAATCCTGTCAAAAAAGCTCCGTTCCTCGTCCCCTCCGTTCTGGTGTCGTGTCCGTTCTTCCCCCCCCAAGGCAAAAACACCCCGATTCTGTTTCCCTCGGCGGGCGTTACCCAGGACGCAGAGGGTTGCCAGATTCTCGGCGTCGGTGAGACTCGCCGCGCGGGAAGCTCGCCCCCTGGCCACGTGGGGAGTTGGCCTCCTTCCACTTCTCCAGCGTGAAACTTAGGACCCCTTCACGACGGACGCCCGGCGGGGTTCGACGTGGCGCAACGCCTGTGCCCGAAATTGGCGGGGGTTTGAGCCGATGGTTGGCCCCGGCCCGGCCCACCTGCGCGCGGCGGGGCTGGCGAAGGTCAGGTCTTTAACCCGGAGGGTTTATGGAAATTAGCCGGTGGTAACACCACCTGTTTGCGTAATATTAGATCCGCCCGCCCCGGCAGGGGCGGGGGAACCGCCGCGCGCTCCCGGCCCAGGAACCGTTTGCCGTCACTCAATGGCTGTTCGTGCGCCTGTCCCCGTTGCATCCGGGGCGGTGGGTCTAAAACCGCGAAGATACCCGGCATACAGCCGGCTTTCCACTCCGGCCACGATCAGCCCACTGGCGAATGCCGCCAGCGGGTAGAGGAGCGCCCAGCGGCCCCAGTGCGACCGGCCGCCCTCTGCCGGCAGCAAATGCTGTCCGCACCATAAAATTGCCGGCACCAGCGGCACCAACAGGAGAAGCGCTCTGGAATTGCAGGTGCGCTCGTGGGCCAGCCTTGCCGCCTCCGCGCCCCAAAGGGTCGGGGATGACGCGAGCGGCAAAGCCGTAGGGATCGGGCCACCATGGAGCATTCGGGGCATGGTTTAGCGTAGCGTCGGGCCGCCGCTGGTCAAGCCCGGGCTGCGCCCGCCGGCACGGCGTCTGCTACTCCCGTGTCCAGTGGTTAATCGAGATACCAATACTTTGGGTCCCGGCCCGGCCCCGCCGCGTGAACCGTGTCGTTGCGCCTGCCCCTGCGATCCACTGCCCGGACTCCACCAACCGGATTGCGCACGCACTTGTCATCCCGTCCGGCACCATCTCCATTCGTGCGCGGAGCTGCGGGAAGAACTCCGCACCGTGGGCTGGGCCGTCGTGGAAATTGCCGAGCTGCGGGCCTTGTTTCCCCCGGATTCGGCGTCGGAATCGCCCGCCGAGGCGCGGCCGGATCCCGGCCCGGTCGGTGCCGCCCGGCGGCGGCGGTTGGAAACGGACCGCATTGATGACGCGTTGCGGGCCTTCGTGCTGGGCAACGGCTTTTGTTTGTGGCGCTTGCGGGAGCATTACGCCCTCCACATCGCGGGCGCAAGCATCTGCCCGGTGTTGTTGACCCAGCTTTGAGGCGGGTTGGCGCCGCCCTGACCTGTCCGGGCGCTAAAAGCGGTTTTCCACGTATGCTGGCGCCCAAGCGGGACAACTCCATTGCGCCTTGGTGGCACTCAATTGCGAGCATGAAGTGACCGGGGATTATATCGGCCTTCGATCGCCGCCGGTGGTGCAAATGGATTTTTCCGCCGGGGTGCGCCTCGTGCGCCGGTCCTTGCGGCGTTGGTGCGCTTGGCTGGATGCCAGTCTGCATTTTCGCACCCACGCCAGTTCCCGACTCAAAGCGGAAGAAATTGCCGCGGAGGTGAAAGCGCGTGAACTCCAGGTTCGGGAAGGCAACCCGCTTCATTTCCCCCAACTGGTCGAATTAGGCGGTCAATGGTGGCAAGGGCATTTCGCCGGAGCACCGGGGGCGGGGCGCTCGCGCCAGTGGGCTCACCCCGAATTGGACGAGTTGATCCTCTTGCTCTGGCCCCTCGTCCGCACCCACCGTTGGACCTTTGGCGACTTGCTGCTCCTGGCCCGCCAAGTCGTGCCGCGCCCCGAGGCCTACCCGTGCCACCGGGAGCAGGATTTCATCGCCTATTGCCACCACGTGCTCCGTCTGAAACGACCCGGCAAGGGCAAATCCAGCCCGGGCGGCCGCCTCGCGGGGTTGGCGGTGGCGCAAAGCTTGTGTCCGAAGTTGTCGGGGTTGGGTTCTTCTTAAAAAAATCGTCGTTCGTCTAAGCAGACTTGCGGGCGGTGGGCGGGTTACCTTGCGACGCATGATCATTGAGATGATTCCATTGTCCTCCAGTGCGATCAGTTCGGCGGGCTATGCCGGCGGCATTTTACGCGTCCAATTCCGCAGCGGACGGGTCTATGACCATCCCGGAGTCCCGTACGACCTGTTCGTCGGCCTCGTTCACGCCAGCTCGCCCGGCGCCTATTACAACACGCACCTCCGGGGCTGCTTCCGCTGAACCGCCGCCGCCCCGCAACCCGACCGCCCACCTCCGCCTCCTTAACTTCAACTTCCGCTGCTTATGGCCTCACCCAATCCCAAAATCTTCTCCGGCCCGCCCGCCGGTCGCTTCCACTACCTGGACCTTCCCCCCGGAAATCCCCCGCCCGCCGCCGGCGGATTCCTCGGCCGGGGGGCGGATACGCCCGGTTTCCAAGGTTTGGCCCGCCGCCCGGCCGCCCAAAGGAAAGGTCGGCCATGAGCAAACCCCGGGACGACTCCGTGTGGAACCGGTTGGCGCCCGAGCGCCGGGAACAGTTGGAGGAATGGCTCTTTGACGAGCGACGCGGCTATGCCGACGTGCTCGAGCTGGCCCGCCGCGAATGGCGGGTCGAGGGCACGATCTCCAGCCTGGGCCGCTACTACCGCCGCCGCGCCCGCGAACGGGAGGTGGGGGAAATGGTGTCCACCCAGGCCGCCGCCGATGCCATCAACGCCCTGCCCCTGCGCTCCGCCGGTCTGCGGGAGGCGGCCGTCAAATTGGTCGGCCAGGCCGCGCTCCGCGCCGGTTTGGAGCGGCCGGACGCCCTTGCGGAATTGATCTCCCTCACCCAATTGCTGCTCGCCAGTGAGGATCACGAGCTCCGGCGGCAGCGCCTGCAACTCGCCGACCGCAATTTCCATTACCAAGCCGTCCTCGCCGCCCGGCAGGATTTGCCGCAGTTTTCCGCCTGCCTCGCCGCGCTCCAGGCGGACGCGTCGTTGTCGCCGGCGGAGGTGTGCCGCCGGCTGGCGGCCGTCCTGTTCCCGCCCACCCAACCGAAATCCGATCTGGCCGCCACTATGGAGGCGGCGGACAGTGCCTGGCATCAGCAACGAATCAATCTGCTGCTCGAAGTCATGTTTCCCGGCCTCGATAACCGCGACCCGGCGGCGTCCTCGCCGCCCGCCGGCCAACCGGAGGCGCCCACCCATTGAAGGGAGGAGACCAACTAGTGGCTGCAACCATGGCTTGGCCAACCCGGGCCCCGATTGGCGACCGCCGCCAACCGCGTCCTCAGACACCGTCGCCTAATGGCGAAGCAGATTGGCGATCCTTGGCGGAAACCTGCCTTGAGGGCCGCTCCAATCGTCGCCAACGACTGGTTTTTACGCCTTCCGGGGCGCGGCGCGGCGTAAAACCCGCCGTCGTTTGCGTCGTCCGACCGTCCGCACGACGTAAACTTGCGTCGTCCGGGGCGCGGTACGACGTAAACTTCGAGCTTGAATAAAACTTATGTCGCGCATAAGCTTTCAAAAACGTGATGCAGTTGGCGGCAAAAAGATGCAAATGCCGGGCGGTAGCCCGTGGGGTGGATCGGCGCGGTGCGATTTCGCGCCGGAAAGCCCGCTCCCAGGCGCGCAAAACCCGCTTAAGTTCGCTTATGTTCGGATAAATTCACTTATGTTCGCCTATGTGAGGGCCAAATCCCAAAATCTTCCGTCGCCCGTGAAATCCAACTCCATCGTGCTTAATCGTGCTTAATCGTGCTTAATCAAGGCTGGGGCCTCAGCCGGACGGGGAGGGGAAAGGCAAACAGTGGGGTGGCCGGGGCGAAGTGTTGCCAATTCGGAGTGAAGTCACCTTTTTTCCGGTTGGACGAAATTTCCACGATTTCGGAAACGGCGGACCTGGGGCGGGCGAAAAGCATTGGAAAACTAGGGTGGCCCGGCGGTTGCCCAAAACTCGCCATGAGTCGAACTCCCTGGGCGCAGCTGCTTAAGTTCTTGCGCGGGAAAGAATTGCGCTTGCATTTCCCCGGGCATTGGGGGATTAATGCATAGCTAGGTTAACGGGTCAAAAAAGGTGTTATAACCAAAAGTTCGCGTGCCATTATAATATGAGCTCCGTCGTTGAAATGCTCCGTCGCATCCTAGCGGCCCCGCGTTTGCGCACGCCGGAGCAGACGGAGGCCGCCCAACTGGTGCACCGGCTCCTGCGGTACAGCTGGGGGATCACGACGCTGGGCTCACTGGCCTTGATCGCGGCGCAGCCGGAGACGCTCTGGCCGCGGGTGGGCACGATCCTGGGTTTCGGCGTCGGGGTGTTGGTGCTGGCGGAAATCAACCGCCGTGGATGGTCGCGCGCCGCCAGTTGGGGCTATCTTTTGGTGGTGGGGGTGCTGATCACGCACCGTACGATTGCTTTCGGCGGCGCGCACGCGCCGCCCACCTCCCTGTTTGTCTTGCTGGTGATCGTG
>CAIYZC010000333.1 GCA_903930565.1 uncultured Pedosphaera sp. | reverse complement strand
GTCAGGTAGTGCCGGAATTCCGGGCTGGACGGGTCGTACAGTCGCTGAAGCAATGCCGCCAATTCCGGTCCCCGCCGCAGCGGGAGTTCGATGGCCAAATCCAATTGGCGGTTGCCGTCCAAGCGGGCCAACGGTTTTCCTGCCATCCGCAGGTTGTCGGGCACGCTGCCCCGTATCTCCACCCCTCCCGCAGCCCCAAAGGTCGCCGCTGGGTTGAGCCCCATCCAGAGGCACGCCAAGACCACCAACCCTCTGTGGATCCAGTTCGTCGCCGTCATTTGATCGGATGCTTCATCCGGAGTGGCTTGGTTGTGCGCTCGTCAAATTATTGCAAGTATTAACGTAAGCCAAATTGCCCAATTGTCAAAGCCAGTTTGAGCCGTTTTCGGGACCCTCGGGGCGGCTCCCGCTCGTCCTTGCTTCCGCGCGCTTTGGCGGCCTTCAGTTCTCGTGCCACCAGCACCGCATTGGCGCCCGGTTGGGGGCGGGGGGTCGCGTCGCAAAACCTGCTACGGGGAGCCGCGGCGTTCCCCCCCCCTCCAATCCGCGCTGATGGTTGGAATCCGCATTCAAGAATCCCTTTCCTCATTGCGATTCCCACCAAAATGCCGAGACTTGTCTTTTCCGCGCCGGGGCTTAGATTGGGGGCATGAAGAACGATGTGGTGCCAGTGCAAATTCGCGGAATTCTGCCGGGGAGTCCCGGCTGCGCGCTTTTCGTTGGCAACGACGACAAGGTTTTCGTCATCACGGTCGAACCCGCCATGGGCCGCGTGATCGGCGATTTTCTGCGCGGCGCGCCCAAAGAACGGCCGCTGACGCACGACCTGCTCTCCCACATCCTCAAGGGCTTCAACATCGTGGTGGAGCGCGTCGTGATCACCGAGTTGCGCAACGCCACCTATTACGCCAAGCTCGTCCTGCACCAGCAAAACGAATTGGCCCGCAAAATCGTGGAAATCGATGCGCGGCCCAGCGATTGCCTCGCCATCGCCATCGCCCAAAAGCGCCCCATTTTCGTCACCCAATCCCTGTTTGACCAAGTGGAGGACATGTCGGAAGAGCTCGACCGCATGAATGAGGCGGGCGACGAACCGGAATAGACCCCATGGCCGCCGCCGCCGCTTCCCCATCGTCCTCCCCGGCCGCCGCCCTGCTGCTCCTGCATGGCGAGGATGATTTCGCGCTGGCGCAGCGCGCCCGCCACTGTTTTCAGCAATGGACCGCGGAGGTGGGGGGCACGGACCACGAAATCCTCGACGCCGCCGTGGCCAACACGGGGGAGGCGCTGCGGATTCTGGGCCGGTTGCGGGAGGCGCTGCAAACGTTGCCCTTCTTCGGCACCGGCAAGGTGGTGTGGTTCAAGAATTGCAGCTTCCTCGCCGAGGACCGCACCAGTTCCAGCCAAGCCGTGACCAAAGCGCTCGGCGAATTGGGGGAAGAGCTCAAAACGTTCCGTTGGGGCGCCGTCCGGCTGATCATCTCCGCCCCCAAGGTGGACCGCCGCAAGACGCTCTACAAAACCTTGGAAAAGCTCGGCAAAGTCGAGGTTTTCCCCGGTTTGTCCCTGGAGGACAAGGATTGGATGCAGCAGGCCGAACTGTTGGCGCGCCAGGCCCTGCGGGAGCGGGGCAAGGACATCGCCGACGAAACGCTGGCGGAACTGATCACCCGGGTGGGGCCGAATGCCCGGCAATTGTACTCCGAAATCGAAAAGCTCGCGACCTATGCCGGGAACCGCCGCGAAATCGAGGCCGGGGATGTCGCCTTGCTGGCCACGGTCAACAAATCCGGCCGCGCCTTCGCCTTGGCGGACGCCTTGGGTGACCGGGATTTGCCGCGCTTGCTTCGCACGCTCGACGAGGAGTTGTGGGGGATGCGCTCGGACAAGCAAAAGTCGGAAATCGGCATCCTCTACGGGCTGATCGGCAAGGTGCGGGCCATGATTTTACTCAAGGAAATGCTCCGCGAAGGCTGGATCAAGCCCGAGACCGATTACCGCCGGTTCGCGGCGCAATTGGCCAAAGTGCCCGCCGACCGGCTCCCGGCGGACAAGCGCTACAATCCCCTGGCCATCAACGCCTATGTGCTCTTCCGCGCCCTGCCACAATCGGCCCGCTATTCCACCGCCGAACTGGTCAACGGCATGGAGGCGCTCTTGCGCTGCAATTTGCGGTTGATCTCCAGCAACGCCGACGGCGCCCTGGTCCTGCAGCAAACTTTGGTGGGGTTGTTGGGGCAACCTCCCGGCAAAGCCGCCGTCCGCGCTGGCGGTGACGCGCGCCGGGGCGGTTGAAGACCCCGCGCCTAGTCTGACCGCCCCCTTGACGCCCACCCCCTCCGGCCACATATTGTCCCCAGTTGTATTGACGCTCATGAGTTCGCCGTCCGCTAAAATGTTGGTGCTCGCCTCCGGGCAGCGCGCTTGCGTGAAGATCATTGGTCGGGCGAACTGTCAATCCACGGTGGATTTTAAGAATGTCTGTGACGGGTTGCTCCAGCAGGGCTGCACCCGGCTGGTGTTGGATTTGAGCGAGTGCGCCCTCATGGACAGCACTTTTTTGGGCTGTCTTGCCGGCATCGGCAAACGGCTGCGCCTCGGCCCCAACCCGCCCGCGGGGCGGCCCCGTCCCTCGATTGAGCTGCTCAATCCCAACGCCCGCGTCGCCGGTTTGCTCGAAAACTTGGGCGTGCTCGACCTCTTCCTCGTCGTCACCGGGGATCCCAATGCCTTGAGTTGGACCAATTGCGCCGTGGTTGAGTGCGCCGGCGTGGGCAAAGAGGCCACGACCCTCGCCTCCCTCGAAGCCCACCAAACGTTGATGGAATTGAACCCCGCCAACGTCCCGAAATTCAAGGATGTCGCGACGTTTTTGGCGGAGGATTTGCGCCGGCATGTCGAAGAGCGAAACGCGTCGTCGTCAACCGAAGCGGATTGTCCCGGCACGTCGTCGGACGCCCCGGCCGAACCGGTCGCCGCCGTCTGATCTCCCCCGCCCGGGGGGCCACGCTTTGGCGGGTCCGGTTCCTCCCGTTCCGCTCCGGCGTCAAAACCCCGAGCTCATGTGCGTGAGGTCCCACTCCTCCAGCAGGCCGTCGTCAATGTCCTCCAAGAAGCTTGAGGGCTGTTGCGGCGCCCAGCCGCCTTCCCCCGCCATCCGCATCAGCGGATAGCTCAAATAAAGTTCATTGCGCGCCCGCGTGATCGCCACGTACAGCAGTCGGCGTTCCTCCTCCTCCGTGTCCGGATTCTCCCGGGATCGCTTGGAGGGGAACAAGCCCTCGCACAGCATAATTAAGAACACCACGTCGAATTCCAACCCCTTGGCTTGGTGGATCGTCGAGAGGTGGAGGCGTTCCTCGTCGGGTTCGTACTTTCCCGGTTCAGCCTCCAAATTGGTCATGAGCGCCAGTTCGGACAGAAATGCCTCGGGGGAGGGGAAGCTCCGGGCGAACACGGCGAGTTGCTCCAAATCCCCCAGCCGGGCTTCGTAGTTGGGGTATTCCGCCTTCAAATGATCCTCGTAGCCCGCCTCCAGCACCAGACGCAGCATGCGGTCCGGGCGGGAACGGGTGTCGACGGCCTCCAATTGCGCGGCGGTCTCGATGAACTGGGTCCACGCGCCGGCGGCCTTTTTGGGCGCCACGTCCGCGCAGGCGCGCAGCGCGGGCGCCAACCGCGACGGGGGCGACGGTGGCGCGCCGGTTTCTGGCGCTTCCGCCAGGGGCAGCACCGCCGCGGCGCCCACGGCCGCCAATTGAAATTTGGCCCACAACTTTTCCGCCGCCTTCGCCCCCACGCCCGGCAGCAGCTTTGCGATGCGCTTAAACGCCAGTTCATCCCCTGGATTCACCGTGAGTTTGAGGTAGGCGGTCGCGTCCTTGATATGCGCCTGCTCGAAAAAGCGGATGCCGCTGGTGATGCTGAAGGGGATGTTGCGCCGCGTGAGCTCCAATTGCAGCTCCAGGGCGTGAAAATGCGCGCGGTACAGCACCGCGACGTTCCGCAATTCAACCCCTTCCTCCCGCAATTCCAGAATGCGCTGGCTCACAAAGGCCGCCTGCTCCTGCGCCCCGGCGCAGGCCACCAGCGCCGGCGTCATCCCGGATTTCCGCGCGGCGACCAGTTGCTTTTCAAATTGCTCCCGGTTCGGTGCAATGGCCGAATTCGCCGCCGCCAGGATTTCCGGGGTGCTCCGGTAATTCGTTTCGATCCGGTACGTCACCGCGCCGGGGTAGCGTTCGGGAAAGCGGAGAATGTTGCGAAAGTCCGCCCCGCGCCACGAATAGATGCTCTGCGCGTCATCGCCCACGGCCATCACATTGCGATGCCGTTCGGCGAGCAGGTCGATCAGGTCCCCTTGCAATCGGTTCGTGTCCTGGTACTCGTCCACCAGG
>CAIYZC010000332.1 GCA_903930565.1 uncultured Pedosphaera sp. | reverse complement strand
GCTGAACACCACGAGCGAGTTGTTCCGTGATCTCAACGCCAAGCGAATCCTCTTTGAGGCCCGCCGCAATCGGGCTGCCGACGGCTTGGATGCCCTCAGTGCCCGGCTTTATCAGGCCGGGGTGGGGCTTACGCGTGAAGACGTTGCTGCGGCGATGTTGCCGGAGGAAATCCACGCCGACATCAAAAATGTCTTCGCCCTAATCTTGAGCTCAATGGCCGATCCGACCGTGCCCCCGGTGACCGCCTTGCGGTAAGGCACTTGCGCCCGGCGGCCACCGGTCATTTCGTCGAACCTTGCTTTTCGACGGCCGCTCAGCGCAGCACTTCCCGCAGGGCCCGGCCGGTGTGGCTGGCGGGCTGGGCGGCGATTTGTTCCGGCGTGCCTTGGGCGACCAGTTGGCCGCCTTGGTCGCCGGCTTCCGGCCCCAGGTCGATCACCCAATCCGCGCATTTGATCACGTCGAGGTTGTGTTCGACGATCAGGACGGAATGCCCGGCCGCGACCAACCGTTGAAAGACGGCGAGCAGAATCCGCACATCCTCGAAATGCAGGCCGGTGGTGGGTTCGTCGAAAACAAAGAACGTCGGTTTCGCCTCGCCGGCGGCGGCGGCGGATTGATTGAATTCCGTCAAGTGCCGGACGAGCTTCAAGCGTTGGCTTTCGCCGCCCGAGAGGGTGTTGATGGGCTGACCCAACGGGAGGTAGCCCAGCCCGACATCCTGCAGCAACTGCAGCGCGGCGATGACGCGCTTGGCGGGGCGGGATTGGGGGAATTTGGCCAGGAAGGCCTGCACTTCGGCCACGCCCAAGTCCAGCAAGTCCGCGATGCTGCGGCCGGGGCTGCCGTCCGCCGGCGTGAGTTGGATCTCCAGGATGTGCGGCCGGTAGCGGCGGCCGTCGCAGTCCGGGCAGCGGATGAAAATGTCGCTGAGGAACTGCATTTCGATCTTTTCAAACCCCGCCCCATGGCAGCGTTCGCATTGCCCCGCCTTGGAATTGAAGCTGAAGGCGCTGGCGTTGAGCCCGCGTTGTTCGGCCGCGGGCGATTGGGCGAAGCAATCACGTAGATCGGCGAACGCCCCGATATACACCGCGGGGTTGGAGCGCGGGGTTTTGCCGAGCGAGGACTGGTCCACCAACAGCACCCGTCCCAAGTGTTCGGCGCCCGTCAAGCTCACGGCCGCGGCGGGCGAAACGGTCGCGGACTCGGCGTCCGGGTCCGTGGAGTCCTCGCCGTTGTCCTCGTCTTCGGCATCCTTGGCGCCGACAGCCGCGTTGGGCGCCAGGCGGGCTTGGAGCAGTGGGAGCAAAAGATCGCGCGCCAGGGTGGTCTTGCCCGAACCGCTCACTCCGGTCAGGCACACCAGGCGGCCCAAGGGAATTTCCACCGTCAAGTCTTGGAGATTGTGCCGGGTGGCGTGGTGCAGGCCCAGGCTGGGCCCGCTCGCGGCGCGGCGGGGCGCGGGGGCGCCGGTGGCGCGGAGCCAGGGAACCGGCCGGCGCACGGGCAAGGGCACCGCTTGGGTGCCCGCCAAATAGCGGCCGGTCAGGGAATCGGCAGCCTTGAGAATCCCCGCGTACGGGCCTTGGAAGACCAAGTGACCGCCGGTCGCGCCGTGCCCGGGCCCGATGTCGATGATTTGGTCCGCGGCGCGCATCACCGCGGCTTCATGCTCCACCACCACCACCGTGTTGCCCGCGTCCCGCAGGCGGTGGAGAATCCGCACCAGGCGCTCGGTGTCCCGCGGGTGCAGCCCCACGCTGGGTTCATCCAGCACAAAGAGGGTGTTCACCAACCGCGACCCGAGGCAGGTCGTCAGGTTCACCCGCTCCGTTTCGCCGCCGGAGAGGGAACGCGTCGCCCGGTCCAGCGTCAGGTAGCCCAGTCCGACTTCATTCAGGAAGCCGAGCCGCGCCCGCACCTCGCCCGCCGCCAGGCCCAAAGGATCATTCGCCGCGGGCGGCCGCCGCCGCAACAACTCCTCCACGAACGCCAACGCGTCGCGGATGGGCAATTGATAAAAATCACTCAGCGTCAGGGAGACCGGTTGCGTCGCCCCCGGGGGCGTGCGGTCGATGCGATGCAGCAGCGCCTCGGGTTGGAAACGGCGGCCGTGGCAGGCGGGGCAGGTTTGATACGTGCGGTACCGGCTCAACAGCACGCGGACGTGCATCTTGTAGGCCTTGGATTCCAACCAGCGGAAATAGCCTTTGACCCCGTACCAGGCTTTGGGAAATTCGTGTTCGGCGTCCTTTCCGTAATCGGGATCCCCGTTGAGCACCCAGTCCTGCCAGTTCTTCGGCAGGTCGCGGAAGGGCACGTCCGTGGGCACCCGGCGCACCTTGCAAAACTTCAGCAGATCCTCCTGGCTCTCCAAGCCGTGACCCGCCAGCCAGGGCCGCACGACTCCCTCCGCCAGCGATTTGGACCGGTCCGGCAAGGCCAGGTCGTAATCGATCGAAATGACGCGTCCGAAGCCGCGGCAGGCCGGGCAGGCGCCCACCGGATGGTTGA
Source organism: uncultured Pedosphaera sp. (assembly GCA_903930565.1). GTDB lineage: Bacteria > Verrucomicrobiota > Verrucomicrobiia > Limisphaerales > Pedosphaeraceae > CAIXFN01. The sequence goes on along the minus strand of CAIYZC010000332.1, from coordinate 352 downwards.
AGCTGAACAGGGCGGGTGTGGCCTCACGATACTCCAGATCGCAGGTGGCGCAATGCAGGCGGTTGGAGAAGCGTCGGGCGGGCGGGGTGGGGGCGCCGCCGGCGGCCGGGAGCGGTTGAAACGCCAGCCGGCCTTTGCCGAAGTGATACGCCTGTTCGGCCGCTTCCACGAACCGCGCGCGGTGGGCGGGGGTGAGTTTTAATCGGTCTTGGACGATCGTGAGCCCGCCGGGCGGCTCGGCCTGCAGGCGCGGGGCTGCTTCCTCCACCCGGACCACCTCGCCCCCCAGCCAAAGGCGTTGGTAACCCTGTTTGGTAATGAGCGCCAACGATTCATCGACCGGCAGTTTGTT
>CAIYZC010000331.1 GCA_903930565.1 uncultured Pedosphaera sp. | reverse complement strand
TGGGGGAAATCTTGGAGTTGGTCGGGCCCCGCGCGTTGGCGGGATTGGTGGCCACGAACACCACAATCACCCGGCCCCCGGCGCGCGATGAGCAGGCGGCGCGCGTCTACGCGGAAACCGGGGGGCTGAGCGGCCGGCCGCTGGCCGCCCGGAGCACCGAATTAATTCGGCATCTTTACAAGGAAACCGGTGGCCGGTTGCCCTTGATCGGGGTGGGGGGGGTGTTCACGGTGGCGGATGCTTGGGAGAAAATTACCGCTGGTGCGTCATTATTGCAGGTTTACACCGGCATGGTTTACGAGGGCCCGGGGCTGTCAGCGCGGTTGGTGGCGGGCTTGCGGCGGCGCTTGGCGGCGGCGCGGTCCGGGGGCGATTGGTCGCAGGTGGTGGGGAGCGCGGCGCGTTGAACCGCCGGGAGGGGAACGGGCGGTCGGGGGCGTTAAAGTTACTTCGCCGGCGGGGCTTGACACTCCCTAAGGAAAAATGTTAAGCCCTGTAAAGTAGTAAAAAATGTAACCAGAGTCAACGACCAGCCGGTGGGAAAAATATGACAAAGCGCGATTTGGTGATGCGGATCAGCAACGATTTGGACATGGGGCAGCAACAGGTGTTGGCCGTCGTGCAAAAATCGTTGGATGTCATTCTGGAGGCGGTGTGCCGCGGGGAGAAGGTTGAGTTGCGGAATTTCGGCGTGTTCGAGACCCGGCAACGCAAGGCCCGCGTGGGGCGCAACCCCTTGCAGCCGGGGCTGGAGGTGGTCATCCCCGCCCGCTCCGTGGTGCGCTTTAAACCGGGGAAGGAGATGCGTGCGCAAATCGACGTTGCATCCGCGCCGCCCCTCGCCGCCGATGGGGCGGGCGTTCCCGGTGAGCCGCCGGCCAACGCGGGTGCCTTCTTGGTTCCCCTTCAGATCACCCCGCCGCGGGTGCGGCGGGGCAAGCAAAGTTGACCTTTGGCCAAAATCGGCAAATTCTTATTGACTTTTGGGTGGTCGATGCACAAGCTGCTTTGACAATCCGCAGCAGTCGAAAAACAAGCGTGCTTTCAAGGTGCAGAATTGTTGATCGTGCCGTGCGATCAGTCGCTTGATAGCCCGCGGAAAGGCAAATTGATTATGAAGCAAAACCGTCTGTTTTCGTTCGTGCCCAAGGCACGCTGGCTGACCGGCAGCTTGGTGCTGGCCTTGGCACTGCCGGGCTGGGCTGAACCCGCCACTCCAGCCGCGGCCACCGGTGACGCCGCGAAGGCCATGAGCGCCGACGCCGAGCATGCCAAACTCTTCGTTGAGAGCAAATATCCTTCCGCCGCGACGTGCCGCACCTGCCATCCCAACCACTACCGGGAATGGTCAGTCTCCGCGCACGCTTACGCGCAACTCAGCCCGGTGTTCAACGCCATGCAGGCGACCATCACCAAGCTGACCGATGGGTCGAATGGCGATTTTTGCGTTCGCTGCCACACTCAGGTCGGTATGAATTTGGGTGAGTCCACCTACATGAGCAACATGGATCGCCATCCCACGTCCCGGGAGGGCATCACCTGCATCGTCTGCCACCGACTGAAGAATGATTATGGCAAGGTCAGCGGCCGGTTCGCCCTGATCACCGGCGACATCCTTCAACCGGTTTACGGACCCACCGGTAACACCGAACTCAAACGGGTGCTGGGCCAACCCGACGTTTACCGGGTCGTGACCAACAACGAAACCGCCGGCCGCAAGATTCATACGGACATCGCTGAATTCCCCGCGCTCCGCACCTCCGGTTTCTGCGGCAGTTGCCATGACGTGACCCTCCAGAACGGCTTCCGCTTGGAAGAAGCGTTCAGCTCCTTCAAGAATTCCCCGGCCGCGCACCGCGGGGAGTCCTGTCAGGACTGTCACATGGGCCTCATCCCGGGCAAGAAGTCCGGCTATGCCGAGGAACCCGCCGCCATCGTGGGTGGCGTGCCCACCAAACCCCGCCGGCGCACGAACCACATGTTTGCTGGCCCGGATTATTCCATCATCAACCGTGGCTTCTTCCCCCATAACGACAAGGCCGCCAAGCTGGCCACGATGCGCGAATGGATCACCTTTGACGATGCGGGCGGCTGGGGCACCGACGAATTTGAAAAGAAGGTAGCCAAGGACTTCAAGTTTCCGAAGCGTTGGGAATCGGTGGATGACCGCTACGATGCCCGCGCCATCCTCAATGAGCAGGGTGCGCTGTTGGCCGAGATTCACAAACAACGCCTCACCGTGTTGCGGCAGGGATATCAGTTGGGGGATTTGGTCGTTAAGGAATCCGATGCCAAGGCCTTGAAATTCAAAATCGAAGTCAAGAGTGGCACGGACGGTCACAATGTCCCGACCGGTTTTGACGCCGAACGACTCTCCTACATGCAGGTGTTTGTGACGGACCCTTCGGGCAAGACGGTCTTCCAATCCGGCGACTTGGACCCGAATGGGGATGTTCGCAACCGGCATTCCAGCTACGTGCATGATGGCAAGCTGCCGCTCGATCCGTACCTCTTCACCCTGCAATCCCCTTTCATCACCAGCAATGTCCGCGGTGGCGAACGGGAACAAGTGTTGGCCGTGAACTTCTCGGCGGACCCGCTGCCTTTCGTCCGTCCGATGCCGTTTGCGATGAATTTTGCCGGCCGGCCGGCCGGTGCCCGTATTCAGCGTCGCGGTTTGGAAGCCAAGACCAGTCGTTGGCCCGAATACGTGGTCAAAGGTTCACAATTGACTGGTCCCGGGCCTTATAAGGTGCGGATCCGTTTCCTGGCCGCCATGGTGCCGGTCAACTTGGTTTCCGAAATCAAGGTGGCGGGATTTGATTACAACATGACACCCCGCCAAGTGGCTGATGCGCTCAAAAACGGTCAATCGCTCCTTTACGACAAGGAAATCACCCTGCAATTGAACGGCGAAAAACCCACCATCAACCTGGCCTCCATGGCCGACATCACCACCCAGCAGCAGTATGCTAAAAAATAACGACAGCCTGTCCGTAAACACCACGGCGCGTGGCGCCCTTTTGGTGGCTTTGGCGTTGGCGGCCACGGGTTCAGCCCGGGCTGAAGGCAAAGGCACCGACGACACCTCGCGCTTCTCCGACAAACCGGCGCCGCTGGACTTGGCCACCTTTCCCCAACGGCCTCCACCGTTGCTGGAGTTGGGGGACAAGTTCCTCTCCACCGGCAACTTGCAGAAAGGTTACACCTTGCCCACTGGCGAGGTAATCTCTCCGAACTTCTGGGTGTTCGGTTCGGACCGCACCGCGATCCAGACCTTCGACAATGGCGGCGGAGCCAAAACCCGAGTCACCGAATGGGCGAACCGTTTGGATTTGTTTGGGAACTTGCAGTTCAGCCCGACCGAACGCATTTTGGTCGGCTTCCGCCCGGTGGATCAAGCTCTGCCCAACGGCTCGTCCGCCTTCAGCGGCTACCGCTTCGAACCCACCGCCACGCACGGCCCCCAGGAGGCCTTCAGCGCCACGCCCCGTACCCTCTTTTTCGAGGGTGAGCTCGGCGAAATGTTCCCGCGCTTGGACGATCATGATCGGAAGAACTTCGATTATGGCTTCGCGGTCGGTCGCCAACCGCTCACCTTGCAGGACGGCATCATGGCCAACGACAACAGCGTCGACATGTTCAGCCTCACCCGCAATTCGGTGGTGATCCCGGGTGGCTCCACCCTGCGCATCTCCGGATTGGTGGCGGCGGGCCAGATCGAACGTCCAAATTACTCGAACGCCAACGTCGCGAATGGCAAAGACAAAGGGGCCATCCTGACCGGCATCGACATGGCGGCGGATTTCCCGGTGAGCACGCTGGAAGCCGACCTGCTTTATGAATCGGGCAGCCACGGTGGCGACGCCTTCTACGCGGGTCTTGGTTCAATCCAACGCATCGGGAAATTGAATACCACCTTTCGGGTCAACACCTCGGTGGCCTTGGAACCCGATCTTCAGCAGCGCGTTACCAGCGGCACGTTGGTCACCATGCAACTTTCTTACACTTTGCCCGGCTCCCAGGACTTGGTTTATCTGGATGGCTTTGTGGGCATCGACCGTTTCAGCTCCGCGGATCGCGACCCCAGCGCGGGTGGCCCCCTGGGCAACTTGGGCATCTTGAATGCCGCCGTGGGTTTGGGCCAGTACGGCGCTCCAATAAGCAATCAAGCTGATCGGGCCGCCGGCGCCGCGTTGGGGTATCAATTGTTCTTCGGGGAACTCCACCGCACTCAGCTCATTTTTGAAGTGGGTGGGCGGGCATCCACCGGTCACCCCAATTTGTTGCGGCAACAGGCGGCCGAGGGTATCGGCGCCCGGTTCCAACAGGCCTTTGGCCGTCGTTTCATCCTCATCCTCGACACCTTTGGCGTCAACCGCGATACCGCTTCGGCGGCCGTGGGTGGCCGGGTCGAGTGGTTGACGAAATTCTAAGCCCAAACCACCCCGGCATCATGGGATTTTCCCTAATTATCTTCGGTGCCGGGGTGGTTTTGCTGGTGTTGGTGGCCGCCAATTTGGCGGCCTTGTTCTACACCACGGCCGGCCAGTTGTCCGCGGCCGCCCACCAGCGCCAGCAGGAAAGTGAGTGGTTCTCCGAACGGTTGGCGGTGGCTCGAACCCAATTGCGCCGGGCGGAGAATATCGGTTCTTGGAACGGGACGCGTAAGTTTCAAATTCAACGCGTCGTCTTGGAATGTTCGGAAGTGGCTTCGTTTTATTTGGTTCCCCACGATGGACGACCCTTGCCAGGATTTCTCCCCGGCCAATTCTTGACCTTTGAACTCGATGTTCCCGGGCAAAAGGGGCGCACCATTCGTTGTTATTCGCTCTCCGACCGTCCGCGCCCGGACTATTACCGGGTCACGATCAAGCGGGTGCCCGCACCACCCGAGCCTCTTGGTTTGAAACCCGGCTTGGTGTCGAATCATTTCCACACCGCTTTCAAAGCGGGTGACTTGCTGGACGTCAAAGCCCCTGGCGGTGGCTTTTTCTTGGATGTCAGCCAAGCCACGCCGGTCGTGCTGCTCTCCGGCGGTGTGGGCATCACGCCCATGATCAGTATGGCGAACGAGATCAGTGCCAACTCCCCCCAACGTGAGGTTTGGTTCTTTCTCAGCGTCCGCAACCGGCGCGAGCACATTTTCAAGGAACACTTGGAGGAATTGGCGCGAACCAATCCCCGCTTGCGCCTGCAGATTTGCTATTCCCGGCCGGAAGCGGGGGATTTGGCGGGCCGCGATTACCAACACGAGGGCCGCTTGACGATCGATTTGCTGCGCCGGGTCCTGCCCGCCAATAATTTTGATTATTTCATGTGCGGGCCGGGACCGATGATGAGCGATCTGAACGACGGGTTGCGGGCTTGGGGCGTGCCGGAAAAGCACATTCATTTTGAGGCGTTCGGTCCCGCCAGTGTGAAGCGCACCGCTCCCCCCGCCACCACCCCGGTGGGCCCCGCGGCGCGGGTGAATTTTGTCCGCTCGAATCGGGACGTGGAATGGTCCGCCACCCACGATTCATTGCTGGACTTGGCCCTCAACGAAGGCGTGTCCATCAGCTATGCCTGCCGGGCGGGCAATTGTGGGACTTGCAAAACCGCCATCAAATCTGGCAAAGTAACCTATCGCAAGCAGCCCGGCTGTGATGTGGAATCCGGCAGCTGTTTGACTTGCGTGGCGGTGCCCGAGGGGGATTTGCGCTTGGACGCTTGAGGCGCGACCTTCCGAGATGTTGACGAACCCGCTTTAATTCCTGTTTAATCCTAAAATTATGCGACAAATGACTTGGAAATTTTGGCTGCCCGCCCTGACGTTGGCGCTTTGGATCACCCCGGCGGCGTGGGCCGCGGACGTGAATTACCATGTTGACCCGACCAAGGTCATGGGCTCGAAGGAATGCAATGAATGCCATGCGCCCATGGTGAACGCTTGGACGGCGACGCATCATGCCAAGACCTACGACGAGATGCACCGCAGCCCCGCCGGCAAGGAAATCGCCGGCAAATTGGGGATTCGCCGCATCAAGGACGAAAGCCTCTGCCTGAGCTGCCACTACCTCGACCAAACCGACGATTCGGGAAAGGTCGTAGCTATTTCCGGCGTGTCCTGCGAGTCCTGCCACAGCGCGGCGAAAGAATGGATCAAAGTGCACAGCTCCAAGGATGATCCCGATCGTTTGAAAAAGGGCGAGAAATTGGGAATGTTGCGTCCCGATGACTATTATCATGTCGCGGCCAACTGTTTCGGCTGCCACACGGTTCCGGACGAAAAATTGGTCAACGTGGGCGGTCACAAGGCCGGCAGCGATTTTGAATTGGTGGGTTGGTTGTCCGGTGAAGTCCGCCACAATCTCCAAAAATCCGCGGGCAAGGTGAACGAAGAAGTTCCCATTGCCCGGCGCCGGATGCTTTATGTCGTGGGACGGGCGCTTGATTTGGAATACAGCCTGCGCGGATTGGCGAAGGCCACTTCGGATGGTGAATTTTCCAAATCGATGATCGCCCGTGTGAACGCCGCCAAGGATCGCCTGCAGGAAGTCGTCAAAGTGGCGGACTTGGCGGAGGTCAAACAAATCATCGCCGCCGTTAACGCGGCCGACTTGAAGCCGGGTAATGCCGCTGCCGTGGAAAAAATGGCGGGCACTGTGGGCGGTTTGGGCGCGGCTTTGTCCAAGAGCCAGGACGGTACGAAATTGGCCTCCGTGGACGCCTTGTTGCCCGCTCCTGACAAATACAAGGGAACGGCTTTCAAGCCTTGATGGTAGCCCCTCTGCCCTCCCGGTCGCGACCGGAGAAAGCCCTATATCCTTGTGGCGGATGACTTGGCAGGCATAAAGCGCCCCCAGCGTTGGGACGTGCCGTTTTGGAGTGAAACCTCCGAAGCGGAGGCTTCACTGGCCGCCCCGGACGTGGACCGTTTGCTGCGGCTGCCCGCGTTTGAGAAAATGGACGCGGCGCGCTTCCCCGCTCACGCCCCCTTGCGGGATATTCTGCTGAACGACGGTCGCGTACGCCGCTACCGGGCGGGTGAAATCATTGTCCGGCAGGGCGACTACGGTAATTCAGCCTTCATTATCATCCGCGGCGCCGCCCGGGTGGTGCTCCATCCGGCGACCGGGAATCGTGAATCCGGGGGCACCTCCCGTCCGGGTTTTCTGCCCGCCCTTTTGCGCTGGTGGCGCAACCCCTCGCTGCCCGAAGTCCGTCAATTCACGGCCCGCTCCCCCGGCGCCAACGTGGAGACCGCGCACGTTGGCGGACCGGCCATCTTCGTCCAAGACATGGACTTGATTGTCAAGGATCAGCGCACCGCGCTGCTGGGAGCCGGGGAGTTGTTTGGCGAGATCGCGGCCTTGAGCCGTACCGCCCGGGTCACGACCGTGTACGCGGGCGAGGAATCCGAGCTGCTGGAAATTCGCTGGCAGGGGTTGCGGGAAATTCGGCAGCACGCCCCGGAATTCAAGCAGCATTTGGACCGCAAGTATCGCGAGAACAGCCTGAACAGCCATCTGCGGGAAACCCGCATGTTCCGGCATTTGGATGACGCCACTCTGGCGCGGGTGGCGTCGGCGACGGAGTTTCTCACCTTTGGGGATTTCGAGTGGTACGCCGCGTTTTCCAAAACCAAGGAAAGCAGCGGTCAGGAGCGGTTGCAAAAGGAGCCGGTGGTGGCGCGGGAAGGGAATTATCCCAACGGGGTTTATTTGATCCGCAGCGGATTCGCCCGGTTGAGCGAAACTTACAACCACGGGGATCGCACGGTCAGCTACTTGGGGCGCGGGCAGATCTATGGCTTTGAGGAGATCGCCACCAATTGGCGCGACCAGACGGACCGGCCGTTTCAGCGGACTCTGCGTGCGCTGGGGTATGTCGATGTCCTGTTCGTGCCGACTGCGGTTTTGGAAGCGCTGGTGTTGCCCACCCTGCCCGCCGAGGAGTTCCCGCGCGCGGCCGCACGGCCCAATGGGCCGGCTTGGGCTCGCGGGGCGGACCAACGGGGATTGCCGCCGGAAATGTTGGAATTCTTGGTGGATCGCCGGTTCATTAACGGCACGGCCGCCATGATCATCGACATGGACCGGTGCACCCGGTGCGATGATTGCGTGCGCGCTTGCGCGGCCACCCACAATAACAACCCGCGGTTTTTGCGCCACGGCCCCATTCAGGATGGGTTCATGATCGCCAACGCCTGCCTGCATTGCCAGGACCCGGTGTGCATGATCGGCTGCCCCACCGGGGCGATCCACCGGGAATCCGTCCATGGCCAGGTGGTGATCAATGACCGGACCTGCATTGGGTGCTCCACCTGCGCCAACAGTTGCCCCTACGACAACATCCAAATGGTGACCGCGCGCAACCCGGAGGGCCGGCCCTTCCTCGACGCCGCCACCCATCAACCGATCCAAAAGGCCGCGAAATGCGACCTGTGCGCGAACCAACCCACCGGCCCGGCCTGCGCCCACGCCTGTCCCCATGATGCCCTGGTCCGGGCGGATATGCAGGACGTGGACCGGTTGGCGGATTTTCTGCATCACCGATGACCTTTACTTCGCGTCGCAATTTGGCGGGCCTGACATGCGCGGCGGCGGCCGGGCTGGCCCTGTTGGCTGATTTCGCCCTGCGCTTGCGCCTGCGCCGGGCGGATTTGGTGAGCGGTGGCGCTTTGCTGGCCGTGGTGTTCCTTCTCACCCTGTTCAACGCCCGGAAAAAGCTTCCCTTTCTTCCATTGTGGCGCGCCGCCACTTGGATGCAGTTTCACATCTACGCCGGCCTCTTCAGCGGGGTCCTCTTCGGCCTGCACTCGGGCTGGCGCTGGCCGCAGGGCGGCTTCACCAGCCTGTTGGCCGCTTTGTTTTTGGCCGTTTTCGGGAGTGGCGTGGCCGGATTGATCCTCACGCGATGGCTCCCCGCCCGGCTGACCGAACACGGGGAGAACGTCATCTTTGAGCGCATCCCGGCGTTGCGGGCCGCCGTGCGGCGGGAAGTCGAGGCGCTGGTTTTGGAATCCATCCCCCGGCTCCAATCCTCCACGTTGGCGGATTTTTATGAACAAAAGCTGCTGCCCTATTTCACGCAAACCCGCTTTTTGTGGTTTCAAGTCGCCGGAATTCATCGGCCGACGCAGCGCCTGCTGGCGGACGCTCACGCGCTGGATCGGTACTTGAACCCGGAGGAACGGAGTCTGTTGGCCCGGATTTTGGAGCACATCCAGGCCCGGGAGAATTTGGACTACCAGCAAGCCCGCCAAGGGTTGCTCAAGGCTTGGTTGTTCGTGCATATCCCCCTGACCTTCGCCTTGATTCTCTTCGCCTGCGTGCATGCCTTCCTCGCCTGGCGCCTTTCTTAATTCCTGCCATGCCCCCGCTCCAGCCATTCAAATTCGACCAAAGTCGCTACGAGCGCCCGAATCAAACTTGGGTCTGCGGCCGGGCTCGGGACGGTCAGTGCTGCTTGGCGGGGCCGGATGCGCGGGGCGGTTGTACCGCGACGACGGAGTGCCATCCTTTGCGCAAGGGGGATCGTTGGCATTGCACCCGGCCCGCCTTCCAGGGCGGCGCCTGTGAACCGGGCCCCAGCCCCACGGGGGAATGCTGCCGCGCCATTCCCAAGTGCCGGCCCATCCGGAGTCTGCGCTCTTGGCGCGGTATGGCGGTTTGGCTGACGGTCGGAGCGGCGCTGGCCGTTTTGCTGGTGGCCTTGGGCTCGCCGCGGGCGCAACGCTGGTTTTCCCCGGGGCCGCTGGCGTTTGCCCATGAATCGCTGCGGCAGGAATGCGCCGCGTGTCATCCCGGCTTGAAAGGCGCGCCGGCCGCTTGGTTGGCCGACACCAATGGCGCGCACTCCGCCCGGGTTCACAGTGAGCTTTGTTTGGACTGCCACCCGCTGGGTGGCACCCCGCTGCAACCCCACAGCCGCCCCGCCGGGGAGTTGGCCCGCCTGACCCGGGATTCCTTGGCGCGCTCCCCCGCCTTGGTGCCGCCCGCCCGGCTCGCGCTGGCGACCCTGATTGCCGGTGGCGCCCCGCCCGCGGGCGAGGCGGTGGCCTGCGCCCAATGCCACCAGGAACACCGGGGTCGCAAAGTGGGGCTGAAGGATTTCTCCAACCAACAGTGCCAGGGTTGCCACGCCGCCCAGTTCACCAGCTTTGCGGCCGGCCATCCGGAATTCACCCGCTACCCATTCCAGCGCCGCACCCGGATTAATTTCAATCACGTCAGCCATTTCGGCGAGCATTTCAACGATCCCGCGAAAAAGGCCTTCGCCCCCACGACTTGCACGAGTTGTCACCGGACCGACAGCCGGGGGATGGCCATGCTCAACGCCCCCTTCGAAGCCGCGTGCGCCGCCTGTCACAATGACCAAATCAAGGCGGTCGATGACAAAGGTTTGCCCTTCCTCACTTTGCCCCGCATGGACGACAGCCTTTTGGATGGTCCGTACGCCATCGGTGACTGGCCGGAGGATGGCACGACCACTTTGCCGCCGTTCCTCGCCTTGTTGTTGAGCGGGGATCCCGCCTTGCGGCCCGCGGTGGATTTATTGCGCACCGTCAAGGACTTGGGGGCCTTGCCCAAAAATGATCCCGCCAAAATCAAAGCCGCCCAGGCCGTGGCGTGGGGGATCAAATCCCTGTTGAACGATGTTTCAATGCATGGCCAGGAAGAATTGCTGCGCCGCATTATTCAGGCCGTGGGCCCGTTGACCAACCATTTGGATCGCGAGGCCGTCGTGGCGCAATTGCCCGCGGATGCTCTCATCATGGCGTTCGGTTCCCTGACCAATTTGGAAAAGCAGGTCAAGGATTTCCGGGAGCTGGGCAAAGCGGCCCCCACCCAATTGATTTCGGCGCCCGGCGGCGGCAAGGCCATGCCTCCCGCGTGGTTGAATCACGGCGGCTGGTACCGCAAAGCGGGCGACTTTTCCCTGTATTACCATCCCCAAGGGCATCAAGACCGCTTTCTCCAAACTTGGTTGCGACTGGCGGCGGATGCCTCCCGGACCGCCAATCCGGACGCGGCGAAAGCCTTGTTCAAGCAACTGTTCGCCCCCAAGGCCATCGGCCTCTGCGCCAAATGCCACAGCCGCGACGACCAGCCCGGCGCCCCGATGGGTATGGTCAATTGGTCGGCGGGCCGACCGGATCCGTTGAACCACCCCGTCAACCGGTTCCAGCACTCCTCGCATTTGAGCCTGATGGACGACCGTGGTTGTCAAACCTGCCACGCCATGGATGGCAAAACGGGCGGGGATTACTCGGCGGCCTTTGCGCCCGGGAACTCCGATCCGCGGGTCTTCACGAGCAATTTCAAAACCATGGACAAGGCCGTGTGCGCCCAATGCCACCGTCCCGGGGCGGTGCGTGACGATTGCCTGCTGTGCCACAACTACCACCAAGGCCGGTTCCAGACGTTGCAGCATCGCACTGAATTGGTCGTCCGCGCCCCGACGCCCTGACCCGCGCCCCGGCGGTCGGTCTTGTTACCGCTCGCCAAGAGCGGGATTCGCGGGCAAACTGCCAAGGTGACGGAAAAGCTGTTGATGTTGGCGGCCAAAATTGTGGCCGGTTGCGGGCCGGGAAAACCGGCGGATGCGGTCCTGCGCGCGGAGTTGCGGGAGCAAAAGGGCCTGACCCGGGACGAGGGCCGTGAGGCGAGCGGCGCTGTGTTCGCCTTCCACCGCTGGCAGGGTTGGCTCGACCGGAGCGCCCGGCTGCCGGAGCAGGTGCGCCAGGCCCTGCAATTCGATCGGATGTACCGTGAGAAGCCCGAGTCCTTCCCGGATTCCGAGTTGCGCCGCGCGGTGCCGGAATGGGTGCCGGACAGCGTCGCGGTGACGCCGGCGTGGCTGCGGGAATTGCAGCGCGAGCCCGCGCTCTGGTTGCGCGCGCGCCCCGGCCGG
>CAIYZC010000330.1 GCA_903930565.1 uncultured Pedosphaera sp. | reverse complement strand
CTGCGCGAACTGAAGTCCAAGAGCAAGATCGTCATTTTGATCACCGACGGCCAGAACAACGCGGGCAAGGTGCCGCCTTTGACGGCCGCGGAGGCCGCGCAAGCACTGGGCGTGAAAGTGTACACCATCGGGGTGGGCACCCGCGGCGTGGCGCGCATGGCCGTGGGCACGAACCCCTTCACCGGCCAGAAGGTCTATCAACAAGTGCCGGTGGACGTGGACGAGGACACCCTGACCACGATTGCGAAAATGACCGGCGGGAAGTATTACCGCGCCGACAGCACCACGACGCTGCAGGGCATTTACGCGGACATCGACAAGCTGGAGAAAACCGAGGCCGAGGTTAAAAAATTCCTGCACTACGACGAATTGTACCATTGGTTTTTGCTCCCCGGGCTCTTTCTGCTGCTCTTGGAAGTCATTCTCACCCACACCGTTTGGAGGAAACTGCCGTGAACCCGCCGTTCGCCAATCCGCAGATGTTTTGGCTGCTGCCCTTGATCGCCGGGCCGTTGGTGGCTTTTTACATTTGGGCGTGGCGGCGGCGGCAGGAATTGATCGCCCAGTTCGTGACTTCGCGGTTGCTGGCCCAATTGAAACTCGGGATGTCGCCGCAACGCCAGAAGGCCCGGATGGCGTTGGTCGTCGCGGCCGTGGTGTTGTTGATCGCGGCCTTGGCCCGGCCGCAATGGGGCGTGGTGATGGAGGAAGTGCGGCAGCGGGGATTGGACATCATCGTGGCCATCGACACCTCGAACAGCATGTTGGCCGAGGATGCGCCGCCGAACCGGCTCAAGCGCGCCAAGCTGGCCGCCATGGACCTGATGCACCAAGCCAAGTCCGACCGCTTGGGGTTGATCGCCTTTGCCGGCGACGCCTACTTGCAGTGCCCGCTGACGCTGGACGATGCGGCTTTCAGCCAGAGCGTGGACGGGTTGGACACCCACACGATTTCCGAGGGTGGCACGGCGTTGGCCGAGGTGATCGACACCGCGATGAAGGCGTTCAAGGACACCGGCGAAAGCCACAAAATATTGGTCATTTTCACGGATGGCGAAGATCACGAGGGCGAGGCCGTGGCGCGGGCCGAAGCCGCCGCCAAGGAAGGTTTGCGGATTTTCACCGTCGGCATCGGTTCGGCGGATGGCGAGAAGCTGCGGATTCGGGACGAGCGCGGCCGGGTGGATTACCTGCGTGACGAGCAGGGGAACCCTGTGGTGTCCAAATTGAACGAAGGTTTGTTGCAACAAATCGCCAAGGCCGCGGGCGGGTTCTACCTGCCTTTGCGCGGCACCAAGACCATGGACACCTTGTACCAACAGGGCTTGGCGCCGCTGCCCAAGGACACCAGCGCCACCAAAATGCTGCGCCGGGTGAACGAACATTTCCACTGGCCTTTGGGTTTGGCCATCGTATTGTTGCTGGTGGAAATGTTTTTGCCTGAGAACAAAGCCCGTCGGTCGTCCCGAACCGCCGCTACCGCCACCGCCGCTTCGGCGGCCGGCACCGCCTTGTTGTTGCTGCTGGCTTTGGCCGCCGCTCCCGCCGCCCGGGCCGATTCCAACCGGGCTTACAAGGAGTATGAGGCCGGCAAGTTCGAAGAGGCCCTCAAGGATTACGAAAAGCTGCTGCAAAAGCAAAAGGACGATCCCCGGCTCCATTTCAACGCCGGCGCCGCGGCTTATCAAAGCCGCCGCCTCGACGAGGCCACGAACCAATTTAATCAAGTCCTGAGCGCCCCGGATGTGCAGTTGCAGCAGCGGGCCTACTATAATTTGGGCAACACCTTTTACCGTCTCGGTGAGCAGGCGGCCGCCGATCCCGCCGCGGCCATGGCCGCGGCGGCGGGCGGGGGCGGGGATCCGCGGATGTAGGCTTGGGAACAAGCCGTGCAGAGCTATGACAACGCGCTCAAGCTCAATCCCCAGGACAACGACGCCAAATTCAACCAAGCTTACGTCAAACGCCAGTTGGAGGAGCTGAAAAAGCAACAGCAACAACAGCAGCAGCAGTCCAAGGACAAAAAGGACCAGGACAAAAAAGACGACAAAGACAAGCAGGACCAGTCCCAGCAACAAAAGCAGGACGACAAGGACCAGCAACAGCAGCAGCAAAAAGATCAACAGCCGAAGGACCAGCAGGAAAAGAAGGATCAGCAATCCGGCGGCCAGCAGCAGGACCAAAAGCAAAACCAGCAATCCAAGCAGGACCAAGCCGAACAAAAAAAGGCCGAGCAGAAGAAACAGGAGCAAAAGCAGGCGGGCGAGAAGAAGGATCAGAAGGACGCCGCCAAGCAGGCCCAGAAGTCCCCCGAGGAACAGAAGAAGGAGCAGGAGGAGGCCGAGAAGGAAGCCGCCGCCATGGCCGCCGGGCAAATGACCCCCCAGCAGGCCATGCAACTACTCGATGCGCAAAAGGGCGAGGACGAGGTGCTGAAGATGCCCGCGCCCAACAAGAATCAAGCCAAGCCGCGGTCCTTGAAGAATTGGTAAAGCTGGGAGCGGGCGGTCGGAAGCGATTCCAGCCGCAGCCCGCGCGCGTCAAATCTGCCAGGGCCTGCGCGCCGGCGTTTTGGGAACCTACGCGCCTCGTTCCGGGCCGAAGCTTCCCAGGCCAACCCCGCGGTCTTTCCGCCACCCGGAAGCGACCACACCCTGCCGCCGGGTCCTCCGCCCGGTTACTTCTTGCCCGGCTTGGCGGCCGGGGCATTCGTTCCCGTCGCGGCGGCCCCCTCGGGCGACAACCGCCAGGCCGCTTGCGGACCGGTGCCGAGGTAAATGCGTCGGCGCTCCAGCGTGTTGCCCACCGCAAAGGCGAATTGGGATTGCATAATGTTGTAATCCGCCAGGGCTTGGAGTTCGGCGTGCTCGGCGGCGGTGAGAATCTCCTGGTATTGCAAAACCGCGAAAGAGGTGGTGAAGCCGTTCTCCAGCTTCTTTTGTTCCGCCTTCAAGGCCGACTCGGCGTAATGCCGCGCTTGGCGGGTCGATTCGACCTGGCTGAAACGGGATTGCAGGCGGTTGGCGTAGTCGGCCACTTGCAGCAACACTCCGTCCTCGGCCTGGCGCAGTTGCAGCTTGGCGATGGCACGCGCCGCCTTGCCGGCTTGAAACTCGTTGCGTGCCTTGACATTGCCCAGCGGAAAGCCGGCCACCACGCCGTAATAATAAACCGGATCGCGAAAGTGCGACGCATCGCTGACGGCCTGCACCTCGGTGGTTTCCACTCCCAAGCCGCCGTAGCCACCGATCAAGTCCAGGCTGGGGAATAGCTGGTTCCGCCGGAAGCGCACGCCAACATCGCTTTTGTCCACGGCCAGCCGGGCCTCGATCAGGTCCGGCCGGTTGCGCAACGCATCTTGAAAACATTGGTCGCGGTTGATCGTTTCCGCTTCGGCGGTGAATTTGCCCGCTGGTTCGAGGTCCACGGCGGCCCATTCCCGGAAGTTGTCCGTCAGCAGGCCTTTGAGTTGGTTTTGGCGGGAGAAATAGGTTTCGCGGGCCGCGGTGAGGGCGGTGAGGGCGGTTTGCAATTGGGAGGCGGCCTGCTCGCCATCCAGGGGCGGCAGCTCACCCACCTCGATGCGGCGCTTGGTTTCCGCCACCAGTTGGCGCTTGAGTTGCACCGCTTTTTCCCGCACGCGGACTTCTTCCCGCGCCGCCTGCAGATCGAAAAACTGGAGCTCGACCGCCAGCACGATCTTCATCACCTCGAAGCGCAAGGCCTCCTTGGAAATCTTGAGGTCGGCCTTGCGCAGCAGAATGGTTTCGCGCGCCTGGTCGATCCAGGCATCCTTCAACAAATGCTGGGTGCCGCTGAGCATGGAAGCGGCGGCGAAATTGTTGGTGGTGCGGATGTTCCCGGGATAAATCCCGGGTGCGGAAAAGCTGAGGTCGGATTGCGCCCGGGTGAACCCGCCCACTTCGCTGAGATCGTAGTTGAAGCCGAAGGGCAGCGCCCCTTTGAGTTCCGGTCCGATGGTGTCCGTGCCCAGCTTGTAAGGATTGTCCAAGCCGGTTTTCTTGGCATCGTAGTTGCCCGGTTCGGTCACCGTGTCGTGGCGGGCTTGGAAAGAGAGGGTGGGGTCGTAGGCGCCCAAAGTGCTGTTGAGGTTGAGGCCGGCGATGTCCGTGGCCAAGCGTTGAATCTGCACCTCAAAATTCCGGGCCAAAGCCAGATCCAGGCAGTCCGTAAGGGAGAGGTAGCGCGGGCCGGCGCCCGGCTCCCCGGCCGACGCCGTCATCGTGGTCACGGCGCATACGGCCAGACCCGCCAGAATTCGCAGTTGCATGTTTGACCAATTATGCGGTTTTTGGCCGCGGGGTCAATTGCGCTTCCTGCCCGGGTTCAGCCAAGTTCAATGTGCCGGCGCCCAAAGCCGGAGGCCAAGGGCGACCGCTTGGGAGGCCGCCAGGAGCAGCAGCCCCACACCCGAGGCGTGCTCCAGACGCAGCAAGGTGGCTGGTCCGAAGGCGCGGCGCCGGCAGGAAACGAGGTAGCTCAACGTCATGAACCACGCATTCGTGCCCACGGCCACGCCCGCGCAGCAGGCGAGTTTGGCCGCCTGCGTGGGTTGCACCCATTCCCGCCCCGTAAAGCCGGCTGCCAGCACGATCCACGACAAGAGCAAGCCCGGGTTCCCCAGCACCCGCAGAAAGCCGGTCATGAAAGCGGAATGCGGACGCATCCGTTTTTGGATCTCCGCCTCCCGGGCGCCCGCGGTGGGGGAAAGCTTTGCGGTGAGAAAGCGCCCGCCCAGAATGCTCAGAAACACCACGCTGGCCAATTCCATCCCGGTCTTGATCGGGCCTTGGCTGAAGAACGCCGCGAACCCGGTGAAGGCGATGGCGCAGTAAATGATTTCCATCGTGGCCGCACCGAGGCCGATCAGGGACGCCCAACGAAAGCCCCGTCTCGCCCCCTCGTTCAGGATGGTCAAGTTCGTCGGACCGACGGGGATGGACAACACATAGCCACTCAGCAGCCCGGTGAGTGCGGCAAGAGGGACGGGGGGCAGGAGCGGCATGCTCGGCGGGGTGAAGGTTGCGGAAGGGAACCCGGCTCAATCCGCCATGCGGTCCGAATCTTCTTCCGAGCCCTCTTCCTCCTCGATTTCCCGTCGAATCTTGCGGGAGATTCGTGGCCGGATGAATCCGTAAATCAGGTAACCCGTGAAGAAGGCCGGCAAAATCCAAAACAGAATCTTCTCGCGAAAGGTCAAAACGCTGCCGATGAAAATAATCGCCATCAAGGTCTTGGTGAAGGTGCGGGTGGCTTTCAAGTCCAACGTTTTAAAGGTGGGATACTTGACCTCACTGACCATCATCCAAGAGAGGAAGAGCATCAGCACGGGCAGGGCGTACTTCCACGAGCCTTTGGCGAATTCCTTTTCATCCCACCAAATCATGAACAGGGTGAGCGAGGCGACCAGTCCGGCCGCGGAGGGGATGGGGAAGCCGAGGAATTCCTTGGATACGACCGAGTTGGGCATGGCGGCCAGGCAGTTGAACCGGGCCAGGCGGAACGCCCCGCAGATCAGGTAGATCGACGCGATGAACCAACCCGCTTCGGGATGCACCACGAAAACGTCCTTGAGCACCACCCGGTGCACCAGGAATGCCGGGGCCGCGCCAAAGGAAATCAGGTCGGCAAGGGAGTCAAACTCCCGGCCAAACGGGCTCTCCAGCCCGCCCATGCGCGCCACGCGGCCGTCGAACAGGTCGAAGATGCACGCCGCGAGAATGAACCCCAGCGCGACTTTGATTTTGTGAAAGTCACCGGTGGAAAGGTCGGCTTCCACAATCTTCGTCAGCGCCACAAAGCCGCAATACAGGTTGCCCGCCGTGAGCAGGTTCGGCAAAAAGTAGATTTTCACCCGCGCCGTTTCGCCGGGGGGCGGCGGCGGGACCGGGGCGGGGGTGGGGGAGTGCGCCATATTCGGTTAGTCCAGTGCGGCCATGATGGTCTCCCCGCCCACGGCCCGTTCGCCCAATTGGACCCGCACTTGCGCCGAGAGGGGCAGATACAAATCCGTGCGCGAACCGAATTGGATCAAACTGATCCGTTGCCCGCGCACGATCGCCTCGTCGACGGCCACGAAGGGCACGATGCGGCGGGCGATGAGGCCCGCGAGGAGCTTGACCCCGATCTTTTCCCCGGGCCGCTCACTGCTTTCAATCCCCAGCATCACGTTCTCATTCTGCGTGGCGGATTCGCTGTTCAGCGCGTTGAGGAACTTGCCCTCGGTGTACTTGAAATAAGCGATGCGCCCGGCCACCGGGGCGTTTTGCACATGCACATCAAAGACCGAGAGGAAAATGGAGATGCGCTTGCAGCGCCCGCCCATGAACTGCGGTTCGTCCACCTCGTCGATCATGTCGATCTTGCCATGCGCGGGGGAGACCACCATCCGCCGGTCCGCGGGCACCCGGGCCTCGGGATCGCGGAAAAAGTAGAGCGTGAACACCACGAACAAGAGCCAAACGACGATCAGGCTCACGGAAATGGCCGTCACCATCGCGCTCACGATGGTGGCCAGGAAGCCGGCGAAAAAAATCACCAGCAGCCCCACCAACGTCCAGCCGATCAGTTTCGCCGCCGACGCGCGCGCGCGTCCGGAATATTTCATGCCCGCAGCTTAAAGTTCCCCGGCCCCGGCTGCAAGGTGCGAAAATGGGGCGTTCCCCCGGCTCCGTGCCGCCCTTCGCCGGCAAAATTGCTTTGAATCGGCGCTCCCGCCGGGGATAGAATGGGCTCCATGGTCCGGCTTGGGACCCGCGCGTGGTATGCTTAAAATCTTTGGCTCCTCCGGTGGTCGATTGTGCGACGGCGTGTCGCGGCGGGATTTTCTGCGCATCGGCGGGCTCTCGCTCGGCGGCCTGGCCCTGCCCCAATTGCTCCAAGCGGAGGACTTGGCCGGCATACGCCGCTCCCACAAAGCCGTCATCATGATCTATCTGGTCGGCGCCCCGCCGCACCAGGACATGTTCGACCTGAAGATGGACGCGCCCCGCGAAATCCGCGGCCCGCACCGGCCCAGGGCCACCAGCGTCCCGGGCATTCAAATCTCCGAGCACATGCCCCGGTGCGCGGCCATCATGGACAAATTGGTGCCCATTCGCACCATGTATGGCTCGCCGAACGGAGATCACGATTCGTTTATTTGCTACACGGGGCGCCCGGTGCCCCAGCAACCGCCGGGCGGGTGGCCTTCGCTGGGCGCGGTGCTTTCCAAGCTCCAAGGCCCCACCGATCCGGCGATTCCGGCGTTCGTCGGTTTGGCCCCCAAGGCCGGCCACCCGCCCTACGGTTCCCCGGGGCACCCCGGCTTTGCCGGTCCCGCCCATGCCGCCTTTCGACCCAGCGGCCCGGGGCTCGAAAACCTGAAACTCAACGGCGTCACTTTGGATCGCTTGGACGACCGCCGGGCTTTGCTCGCGGGCTTCGACGCCTTCCGCCGCGACTTGGACCGCAGCGGGGCGGTCGAGGGCATGGATGGGTTCCATCAGCAAGCCTTCAACATCCTGACCTCCAGCAAGTTGCTGGAAGCCTTGGACTTGAGTCGCGAGCCCGCCAAAGTCCGCGAGCGCTACGGCAAGGGCGATCCGAATAATTATGGCGATGGCGCCCCGCGGAATTGCGAGCACTTCCTTCTGGCCCGCCGGTTGGTCGAAGCCGGGGCGCGGTGTGTCACCCTGAATTTTGGCCGTTGGGATTTTCACAGCAACAACCACAGCGAACTGCTCACGCACCTGCCGTTGTTCGACACCGCGTTCAGCGCGCTCGTCGAGGATTTGCACGAACGCGGGATGGCCCGCGATGTCGCCGTGGTCGCTTGGGGGGAGTTCGGCCGTACGCCGCAGATCAATGCCGACGCCGGCCGGGATCACTGGCCGCAGGTCGGTTGCGCCCTGCTCGCCGGCGGGGGCATGAAGACCGGTCAGGTCATTGGCGCCACCGACCGTCTGGGCGGGGAGATCGCCGAACGCGGCGTCCATTTCGGTGAGGTTTTTGCCACGCTCTACCACCAAATGGGCCTCGACCCCAACCGGATCACCATTCCGGATTTCTCCGGTCGTCCGCATTACCTGGTCGATGACTGGCAGCCGATGCCGGAACTCATCGGTGGTTGATCCGCGCCTCAAATCAGGCTCGCGCCCGTCCGGGGATGAAACCAACACGCGCGCGACCAATCGCCGACCAAAGTAACCATGCCGCCCGCTCGGACGCTGGCCGCCTCCGGCGCTCCCGCGGGCAGTCGGACGGTCAGCGGTTGGCCCAGGGCGGTGCGGCCGTGCCAGTGAGTCTCCGCCCCCAGTTGATCCACCGCTTCCACCTGGACGCGGAAGGTGGCGCCGGCTGCCGAGGTTCCTTCTCCCGCGGACTCCGGGGTCAGTTGCTCCGGGCGGAGTCCCAGTTCCAACTCCTGCTCCGCCCCCGTCGGCAGCGCATGGGCGGTGCGGGCGGGGATCGGAAAGGCGAGCGGGGATAGTCCGGGGGCGCATCCGTCCGCGGTGCCGGTTTCCTCGAACCAAGCAACGTCCCTCCGCATCACCCGGCGCCCGCGGAGGAAGTTCATCGGGGGGGAACCCAGGAAGCCGGCGACAAAGCGGTTCGCCGGCCGGTGGTAGACTGCCAACGGCGGGGCGACCTGCTGGATTTGCCCCGCGCGCAGCACGGCCAACCGTTGCGCCATGGCCAACGCCTCGGTTTGGTCGTGCGTCACATAAAGCATCGTGACGCCCAGACGCCGGTGCAGCGTCAGAATTTCCCGGCGGAGCTGGGCGCGCAGGGTGGCGTCCAGATGGGACAAAGGTTCGTCGAAGAGATACAACGCCGGCCGCCGCACCAGGGCGCGCCCGAGGGCGACGCGTTGGCGTTGCCCCCCGGACAGCTCGCGGGGGAGGCGGTCCAGGCAATCTTCCAACTGCAACGCGCCCGCGGCGGCGGCCACGCGCGTGGTGATTTCCGGCCGGGGCACGCCGCGAATGCGCAGGCCGAAGGCGAGGTTTTCGCGGGCGGTCAAGTGCGGGTAGAGGGCGCCGCCCTGCAGCACGAGGGCGATGTCGCGGTCTTTGGCGGGAACCTTGGCCAGGGATCGGCCGCCCAAAGTGATTGCCCCGGTCGTGGGATCCTCCAGCCCGGCGAGCAGTCGGAGCAAGGTGGACTTGCCGCTGCCGGAGGGGCCGGTGAGCACGAGGAATTCTCCCGGCGGCACGGTCAGATGCACTCCCGAAAGCGCGCGCACCGGGCCCCCCGGCCCGGCGACGGGAAAGGTCTTGCCGAGGTTTTCCAGAACCAAGGGGGCCGAAGGAGCGCTTTCCATGGCGGGTGGGGCCGGCTCAGAGGCGGCCGGCGAGGAGTTGATCCATTTTTTGGCGGATGGCCGGATCCATTTGGATCAACGGCGGCCAGGGTCGGTGAAAGCCTTCCCCCGGCAGCTTGCGGGTGGCGTCGAAACCGAGTTTGCCGCCCCGCGCGAGCTCGCTCGTGGCGTGGTCCAGCACATCCGCCGGGCCTTTGGTCAACAGGGTGTCGCGTTGCGGATCGGTGTTCGCGGTGAGGTGGAAGAGCACCTCGCTCGTGTTGTGCACGTCCACTTCGGCATCCACCACCACGATATATTTGGTGAACATCATTTGCCCCATTCCCCAGAGACCGTGCATGATTTTGTAGGCCTGCATGGGGTAGGTTTTGCGGATGCTCACAAACAGCAAGTTGTGGAACACCCCCTCGGCGGGCAGGGCCAGGTCCACCAACTCGGGAAAGTTCATCCGGAAGATGGGCAGAAACAGCTTCACGCTTGCGCCCCCAATGTAAAAATCCTCCATTGGCGGAATCCCGACAATCGTGGCGGGATAAATGGCGTCGCGGCGGTGGGTCAGCGCGGTGAGGTGGAAAACCGGATACGGCTCGGGCAGGGTGTAGTAACCGGTGTGGTCGCCGAACGGACCTTCCAGGCGGAGCGGCTCGACCGGGTCGACGTAGCCTTCCAGCACGAAATCGGCGTCCGCGGGCACTTCCAAGTCGTTGGTCTCGCACTTGACCAAGGGAATGGATTTTTTGCGCAGGTAGCCCGCGAGCAGAAATTCATCCAACCCATCCGGCAGGGGGGCGGTGGCGCAAAAAGTGAAGGCCGGGTCCCCGCCCAAAAAAATGGCGACCGGCATGCGTTGCCCGGTTTCGTAGTAGCGGCGGCCGTGGCGTGCGGCGACTTTTTGCAATTGCCAGTGCACGCCCGTGGTGCGGTCGTCGTAGATTTGGATGCGGTACATTCCCAGGTTGCGGTCCCCGGTGTCGGGATCGCGGGTGACCACGCAGGGCAGGGTGATGAATCGGCCGCCGTCCAGTGGCCAGCATTGCAGGATGGGCAAGTCGAGCAACGTCGGCGGTTGGTTCACCAATCGGCCCAGAGAACCCGGGGCGGGGAGCGGCGGGGGCGCGGGCCAGGGCTCGCGGCGCGAGGGGGGCGCGTCGAAGCGGTGGATGACTTCCTTGCACGGGCCGGTCTTGACCGTGTGCGGCCGGGCGTGGCGGAGTTCGAAAGCCGTGCCCAGCAATTTGGCCGCCTCGCGGAAACTCGTGGGCGGTTTGGCTTTCATCAACGTGCCCAAATCGGCCGCGAGTTCATCGATGGAACCGACCCCCAGGCTCGCCGCCATGCGCTGGTGTGAGCCGAGGGTGTTGATGGCGACCGGGAAGGGCGAAACCCGGCCGTTCACGAGCGGCTTTTCGAACAGCAGGGCGCGGCCGCCGCCGGGTTTCTTCATCTCGCGGTCGGCCAGCTCGGTGATTTCCAATTCCGTGGCCACCGGCTGGGGGAAGCGCACCAGTTGCCCGGTGGCTTCGAGGTGCCGTACAAAGTCGCGAAAGGAAGCAAATGCCATAGCGGGGGCAAGGTAACAGAACCCACCGGTCATGCAATGCCCGTCGGCCGTGTCCCGCCGACCAAACCCGGGCGGGGCGTCCGTCCCTGGACGGTGGCGGCCTTGACCGACGGGGATGCCTGGGGCACGTTCCCGCTGGTGATTTTCTTCTTCCCGATCCTGTTGATCTTGGGATTGCTGCTGTCCGCGGTGGTTTTCGTGGTGGTCGCCGTTTTGGTTGCCGCCGTGGCCGGGTTGGCTTTGGTTGGGTTGGCCGCGGGGATGGTCTTGGTCGGGCTGCTCGTGGGGGGGTGGCGCAAGAGCGTTACGGCCGGTTTGCGGGCTTGCTTGTGGGCGGGCGGAATCGTTGGGGGTGCCGGCGTTGGCTTGGTGGCCGTTGCTTTGATCACTTGGGTGCAGGGCTACCCTTGGCTGTCCATCTGGCGCTGGGTTGGGGGTGCGCTTTTTGGGGGAGTGCTGGGACTGCTGGCCGCCGCCGGCGGCATTGCCTTATGGGGGGCGGCTCTCCGTCGGCTGGCGGTTTGGTTGGCGGGAGGGGGCGGGGGAAAATCACCGGACTGAGGGTTCGAGAGCCAAAAGGCCGCAATTCGCCCCGGTGGCTGGATTCCGATGGTGGCTCGAAGGATGCGATGACGTCGGTTTGCGCGGCCCCTCCATGATGCCGGAGGCTTTGGCCCCGTCGCCCCCATCCGGACGGGGTGGTTACCCCATTTCATTGGTGGCAGGGCTTGGCTTAGGGTTCGCATTACAAACCCTATGAACACAAAGCACCTTCAAATCGGGCTGGTGGCCCTGGCTTGCGTCGGCACTTCGCTCGGGCAGGAGGAAAAGAAGACGAGTTACCAACCCGTGGTCTTCAAGGAGGAGTTCACCGCCACGATGGTCCGCATGAAAGCGGAGAAAGCGGCCGTCATGCAGCGGCAGAAGGACCTGTTGCTGTCCCGCTACGACTTGAAAAATGCCCCCGCTGCCGGTGTCACGATGACCCGTGGCAAGCCGGTCCAGGGAGGCGTGCGTGTGAAACTCGCCCCCGGCTTGACCTGGGAGCAGTTGGCCGTCATGACGCCCAAGGAGATCCACGACGGCGAGCTTTTTCCGCCGGGCTTTTTGCCGCTGCCGCATCCGAACCACGCCGAGGGCGGCATGGTCTTTCCGCAGTTTGAGATCGATGAGCTCAAGCGGCAGGAGGGCCGGGATTTGACCCGGTTCGATTTGGATTTTGACTTGCCGGACCACCTCCTCCCGGAGTTCCCGGCGCCCATGTTCTTGACGACCCGTCCGGACCTCGGGGACGTCTCGCAAGGCAAACTGGTGACCATGGACAACTACTTTGAATTGTTCGACGGCATTCTGAACCCGAAGCAAATCGAAGGCCTGCGGCTGCTGTTAACCCCCTTTCCCCAACAACAATTTAATCAAACCAGCGACCGTCGCTCCGAGCGGCCGCATCGCGGCGTGGCCTGCTTCGATTGCCACGCCAACGGTCACGCCAACGGCGCGACGCATCTGGCCGGCGACGTCCGGCCGCAGGAGCATCGCCACCGGATCGTCACGCCTTCGCTGCGCGGGGTGAATATCCAGCGCTTATTCGGGTCCCAGCGGGCGTTGAAGTCCGTGGAGGATTTTACGGAGTTCGAACAACGCGCGGCCTATTTTGACGGCGATCCGGTGACGGCGATTAAAAAGGGCTCCAATATGTTGGAGCGGGGCAGTCAGGTTCACGCCATGGCGGAGTTCCAGGAACTGCTGGATTTCCCCCCGGCCCCGAAACTGGATGTTTTCGGAAAGTTGGATCCTCTGAAAGCTTCCGCCGCCGAACTGCGCGGCCAGGAACTCTTCTTTGGGAAGGCGCAATGCGTGGTCTGCCATGCCCCCCCGTACTACACCGACAACTCGATGCATAATTTGGCGGCGGAGCGATTTTTCAAAACCAAAAGCATCAACGGCCTCATCGCCTGCGCCGACGGGCCCATCAAAACCTTCCCCTTGCGCGGGATCAAAGATGCCCCGCCCTACCTCCACGATGGCCGGTTGCTGACGCTGGAGGACACGGTGGAGTATTTTAACCTGATTCTCGGCGTCAAATTGAGCGTCGATGAGAAAGTCGATCTCGTGGCTTTTCTGCGTCAATTGTGAAGTCGCACTGGAGGGCTCTGCAAGCCATGCGAATGGATCCTTTGGTTCGTTCCGGCATTGTGCTCGGGATGGGCTTCGGAGGTTTCGCCGATGGGATCATCCTCCATCAAATCCTCGGCTGGCACCATTTGGTCTGCTATTCGGCGCATTGCCAACCCGCGTCGATCCAGCAACTTCAGTTGGAGATTACCCAGGATGGTTATTTCCATTTGGCGCTCTGGCTGGTGTTGCTGGTTGGAACCGCCATGCTGTTCCGGGCCGCGCTGCAGGGGGTGCCGGCGTGGCGGGGCCGGGTCTTGGTTGGTGGCATGTTGGCGGGGTGCGGCTGGTTCAACGTCGTGGAGGGCTTGGTGGATCATCAAATCCTCGGGATTCATCACCTGCTTCCCGGTCATCCGCACCAGCTCCTGTTCGACCTGCTTTTTCTGGCGAACGGGGTTTTGCTTTTCCTGATCGGAGCCTGGCTCATCCGGTCACCCGCCAGCCCGGCCGCGGGTGATCGGGCGCAATGAGGAAGGTTGCTTTGCAACGATCAAGTCCGACCGCTGGCGGGTTGACCTGCCACTTGGAATCAGGGCTGCGGCAGGTTCGGCCAAAGGGATCAAGGAAAACGAATCGGACGCTGCAATGGGATGGGAACACCCGCCGAGCTTCGTTCTTTTGGGAGGGAGGTGTGCTCAGGGCCCCGCCCCGGCCGGAGGAGTTGGTCGATTAGTCTCCACTTTGCGTGGATCGCGCGCCTTCGCTTCCTCGACGGTTAGGGGCACGAGATTGCTGCGGCCGCGCCACTTTTCGTTGAAATGCGTGGCCTCTCCAGTGTCCCCGGCCCAATCCAGCAGCGTTCCGGATTCGTCAAAAACGTAGGCGGGTGGCCCGGAGGGGAGGCTCAGTCCAATCAAAGGAGGTCGTCCGACAACTTCGATATAGGAGCGATCGCCCACCGTAAACCGTTGGATTCTCGCCACCTTTGGCCCGGTCTGCAAAAACGCGTTGAGATTGGTCGCCCCGGGCGGGGGGCGGACGGCCTTGGCATGGCGAATTTCGCCCCGGACCCAGACCAACGCCAGGCAAACGAAGGCAAGCACGGTCCAAGCGATTTTCTTTCCCATAATCAGCCGACCCGGTTGGTGTGTTTGGACTTGGAGACGCGGGCTTGCTGCCAGTGAAACCGCAGTTCCAATGCCGAATCTGGTTCAACCCGGGCGAGCGCGCAAGGAAATCAGCTGAAAGGTCACCCGTGCCGCGCCTCTTATGAAGGTGGCGGCAGGGTGAAAAGCCTGGGGGGCGGGCGGTGGGTGTGGTCACCGCCCGTCCCCGGTTGGAAGGCCGGCTCAGGACTGCGCCATCCGGCGCCGCTGCATCACCGCGAGCAGAACGACGGCCGGCGTGAACAGGAGCAGGGTGGAAGAGGCGTCGGGAACCGACGCGACGACGTCAACGCCGAAGTTATAGTTCCGGCCCAAACCGCCGTCGACGTACTGGTAATCCGCGGAGAGGTCCGAATTGATTCCCACGGTGAAGGTCGTTCCCACCCCGCCCGGTGCGCTGGCATGAAACGGGGCGTAATTCTGATAAGTGGCATCGGAGTTGGCCGCCGAGGTCCCGCTGTAATCATAATTCGGTCCGGTGCCGGCGAACGCCAGGAAATCTCCCGCCTGGACCTTGAAGTTGGAGACGGGCAGGGTTTGCACTCCCGGGGAGGCAAACATGCCGGAGAAGCTCTCCGACGCCACCACTTTGAAAGTCTGCTCGTTCGCGCCAGGGTTGGAGCTCGTCAGGGACAACGCATACAAAGTGAAGTTATAGGTCAAGTCGTAGGCGGGGTTGCCCTGAAAGTACGAGCCATTGAACTTCACGTCTTGGACCGAACCCGTTGGCAGCGTCATGCTCGTGGAACCCAGGGGGCCCGCGATGTTGTATTCGCCCATGATGACCAAGGGTGGGTAACCGTCCGGCCCTTGATTCGGCGGGGTCAAATTATCGCCGACATAGGTTTGGGCGTGAACCGTTGCGCCGGCCAGCGCAAGCGAGGAAAGGAGGAGGGCGGATTTGATTTTGCTGTTCATTTAAACGTTGGTTTTGAAGGTTTGGCTTTTGGTTGATTGATTTGCAAGCATTGCTAAGAAACGAAACTGATTCCTTGGTGGCAAATAGTATATTCCAAAATATCCATTTATTATAAAGACTTATGGTGACTTTATTCAAAACTTCTTGAAAAAATGCAACAATAGTATAGAAAATGCAAGGCCTGTAAGGAATGAATGGTATAATTTATAGTCTTGGCGCTTTTTCCGGGTGCGTGGCCCCGGGGCGCTGAATGACTTGGGGCGGTGCTGCACGGTCCCCTAAACCCCGGGCTCATGGAAAATCCCGTCGGGTGAGATTGCGCCGGCCTCGCTTGGCACCGGATCGGAATGGTTTCCGGGTGGCGGTTTGATCGGTTGGTTCCGCCAGCGGGGAATGTCCGGCGTTGCGTCCGCGGGCTCGTTGGATCGCCGGGATTCCGCTTGCTTTGGGCGGGGCTTTGGAACACGATTTCGTCCAGCCCATGAGTTGTTTGCCGCGTGTTGGTTCCGAAATATTGGATATGAAAATGCCGAATTTTATTGGTTCCCTTTTGGCCCTGTGCCTGCTGGCACCGGGGGTGGTATCCGCCCAAAACGCTCCCGCCGGCCGCCGGGGCGGGGGCGCGCGCCCGCCGGCTTTGGTTTCGCCGGAGGTGCATCCCGACCGGACGGTGACGTTTCGGGTCCGGGCGGCGAGCGCCACGAATGTGACCGTGGCCGGCGAAATGCCGGGGGGGGCGAAACCTCTCACCAAGAACGAGCAGGGGATTTGGTCGGCCACCCTGGGGCCGTTCGAGCCCAACATCTACAGCTACAGCGTGACGGTGGACGGCCTGCGCATCGCGGATGCCGCGAATCCCAAGCTCAAGCCGGAGCCCGCGCCCGTGAGCAGCTATTTCCAAATCCGCGGCGAACCACCGCTGCTGCACGACCGGCAGGACGTGCCCCATGGCGTGGTGGGTTTGGTGGAATACGACTCCAAGGCGCTTGGCAAAGTTCGTTCCGCGCGGGTCTACACGCCGCCCGGTTACGAGCAGGGGGGCCCGCAGCGCTATCCGGTGCTTTATCTTCTGCACGGCTCGGGCGACAATGAGGCCACCTGGAGCGAGTTCGGGCACGCCAATCTCATTCTCGACAACCTGCTCGCACAAAAGAAGATCAAGCCCATGATCGTGGTGATGCCCGACGGGCACGCCGCCTACGCCCAGCCCCCCGCCACGAACTCCGCCCCTGCGGGTGGCCGCATGGTGCAACCATTCGAACGCGATTTCCTCGGCGACCTGCTCCCGCTGGTGGAGCATAATTACCGGATCGAGGGCGGCCGTGAAAACCGCGCCATCGTCGGCCTCTCCATGGGCGGCGGGCAGGCGTTGGGGGTGGGGTTGAACCACCTTGAATTGTTCGCCTGGGTGGGCGGCATGAGCTCCGCCGTGGGGGATCCCAACACCACCCTGGCCGATCTGGCCAAGGATCCCGAAGCAACCAACAAGCAACTTCACCTCCTCTGGTTTGCCTGTGGCAAAGCCGATTCGCTCATGGCTCGAAACCAGGATTTGGACGCTTGGTTGCTCAAGAACAATTTGAAGCACACTTTCATCCAAACCGAAGGCGGCCATGCCTGGCCGGTTTGGCGGAACAACCTGGCCCAATTCACGCCGTTGCTGTTCGGCAACTGAGCCCGATATCAGAGCTGGCGACCCGATGGAAAACCTTGCCTTGTCGCCGGTTATTTTGCTTTCCGGGTACATCCGCCCTGCCGCCCAAGCGGGGCGCTGTCACGCCTCGTGCACCATCACCCTGCTGCCCGGGCCGGAGCCGATTTTGGTCGACACCGGCGTGCCGGGGCAGGGGGGCGAATTGATTCGCGCACTGGCGGCGCGGGGTTTGGCACCCGCCGACATCCGTTACGTGGTGCTCACCCACGGGCATTCCGACCATGTGGGGAACAACGGTTTGTTTCCGGAAGCGACGCTGTTGTTGGATACGGATGTCTCCCGCGGCGACGAGTATTGGGTGCATGATTTCGCCGCCGGTCCGTTCCTCCCCGTGCCGGGCGTGGAAGTCATCCGCACACCGGGCCATTCCGACCATGACTTGACGGTTTTGGTGCGGACCGCGGACGGGGTGGTGGCGGTCGCGGGGGATTTGTTTGAGTATGAAAACGACTGGGGCGACGGCGCTTGGCGGGAATGGTCGCGCAATCTGGCGTTACAACAGGCCAACCGTGAACTGATCTGCGCCCGCGCGCGGTGGATTATTCCGGGCCATGGCGGCCGCTTCGCCGCCCCGGGTCTGGCGGAACTGCGGGGCGGGGGTTAACGCGCCGCGGCCGCCTTGGGGGCGCGGACGGGGACAGCTTCGGCGGCGGGCGAGGCGGCGCGCAGGCGGGCGATTATTCCGGGGAGGTGTTTGAGCAGGTAATCCACTTCTTCGGCCGTATTATAGCGGCCGAGGCTCAACCGGACGGAGCTGCGCGCCCGCGCCGGCGGCAGGCCCATGGCGGTGAGGACGTGCGAGGGTTCGAGCGAACCCGTGGTGCACGCGGAACCGCTGGAGGCGCAGATGCCCAGTTGGTCCAGCAGCATGAGGATGCCCTCGGCCTCCACGCCCGCGAAAGCCAAGTTGCTGGTGTTGGGCAGGCGGCGCTCCCGGTGACCGTTGCGGCTCACGCCGGGAATGGTTTTCAGCAGGGTTTTCTCCAGGCGATCGCGCAACGCGCGCACCCGGACATTTTCGTCCTCCTGATGCTCCAGCGCGAGCTCCGCGGCCCGGCCGAACCCGATGATATAGGGCACGTTTTCCGTACCGCCGCGCCGACCCTGTTCCTGGCTGCCCCCCACCACGTAGGGCATGAATTTCGTGCGGCGCTTGATGTAGAGCAGGCCGATGCCCTTGGGCGCATGCAACTTATGGGCGGAGAGGGAGAGGAAATCGATCCCCAATTCACGGACATCCAGCTTGAGCTTGCCCGCGGTTTGCACGGCATCCGTATGCACCAACACCCCGCGGCTGCGGCAGATGGCGGCGACTTCCTCCAACGGAAACAGCACGCCGGTTTCATTGTTCGCCCACATGAGCGAAACGATGGCCGTGTCCGGGCGCAGGGATTTTTCGAGCAGGTGGATGTCCAGCGTGCCGTCCGGCTCCACGGGCAGAAAGGTCACCTCGTAGCCCCGCTTTTGGAGTTGCTGGGAGAACTTCAGCGTCGCGGAGTGTTCCACCGCGGTGGTGAGAATGTGCCGTTTCCCCGGCTGGGTGAGCAGGGCGGAGTGAATCGCGGTGTTGTTGCTCTCCGTGCCGCAGCTCGTGAACGTGATTTCCCGGGGTTCCGCGTTGATCAAGGCCGCGAGCTGGGCCCGGGCCTGGTCCAACGGGCGCGCCACGCCCCGGCCGAATTGATACGCGCTGGAGGGGTTGCCCCAGTGCTCGGTGAGGTACGGCAGCATTGCCTCCACGACCTCGGGGGCGACCCGGGTGGTGGCGTTGTTGTCAAAATAATACAGTTTCCGCGGTTCCATATTTGGACTGCTTGCGGCCGGCGGACCGCCGCAGGCGGTGGCCTAATCTAATCCGACCCGGCCTCAGGGCAAGGCCAATCCGCCGCCCATCCTTTCGCCGCGGGCTTGCTTCGGGGGCGGGGGGCGGGTTACGTTGGCACCGGAATTGCCGATGCCCACGCCGTCACCCGATCCCGATCTCGAATTGCAAAGCCGCCGGGAATCCGTGCGCCGCGGACTACTGCGGGTGCAAACCCTGGGGGTTTCGGTGCTGCTGCTCGTCCTCGTGCTGGCCGCCGCCGCCCTCCTGCAAGCCTGGCGGGCCGAACAAAAGTCCACCGAAGCCATGGCGGCATCCGGCCAAGCGGAGCGGGAACTGTGGCGCTCCCGATTGTTGCAGGCCGAATCCGGCCGGTTGAGCGGCCGCTTGGGCCGGCGGGCGGAGAGTCTCGCCGCGATCCGGGCCGCCGCCGCCTGGCAACCCAGCGTGGAGTTGCGGGCGGAAGCCGTGGGGGCTCTGGCCCTCGCGGATTGGGAGGGGCCGGCGGACCGCCCGGCCGTCCCGCGCGGAGCACTGGTGAAGGCCGTGGACTCCCCGGGCCGCCGCTTTGCCGCGGTTACGAGTCAGGGCGAGGTTTGGGTGGCGGAAGTCACCAATGGGGCCGCCGCGTATGGCTTGGCCACCGGGATAACGGATTTTGCCGTCACCATGTTCAGTCCGGACGGCGCGAGTTTGGCGGTCCGTGCCGTCACGGGGGAACTGCAAGTCTGGGACTTGGCCGCGCACCGCCGCCGGTTCACGCTTCCGGGGCTCACTGCCGGGCCGTTTTGGGCCTACTGCATGGGTTTCTCCCCCGATGCGCGCGTTTTGGCGGTGCGCCAAGGCGACCGGGCGGTGCATTTTTACGAAGCTGGGGATGGTCATGAAGTCCGTCCGCCCCTCGCGCTGGCGGCGGAACCGGGACTGCTGCGCTGGGACCCGACCGGAACCCGGCTGGCGCTGGCCGCCAACCAAAGCCGTTGGCTGGAGATCTACGATTTGGCCGGAGCCACCGCGCCCTGGAAAGAGGA
Organism: uncultured Pedosphaera sp.; assembly: GCA_903930565.1. Classification (GTDB taxonomy): domain Bacteria; phylum Verrucomicrobiota; class Verrucomicrobiia; order Limisphaerales; family Pedosphaeraceae; genus CAIXFN01. The sequence continues at coordinate 2,093 of CAIYZC010000330.1, read as the reverse complement.
GTTTCCCGCGGTGGTGGCCGCCTTTGCCTGGCGTCCCGACGGCGGCGGATTGGCGGTGGGGGGTGCGGACGGCGGGATTTGGCTGCTCGACTTGTCGACCGATCGCCGGCGGGAATTGCAGGGGCATTCGGACAACGTGGGTTTCCTGGAGTTTCATCCCTCCGGAGGCTGGCTCGCGTCGGCTTCGTGGGACGGCACGGCGCATTTCTGGGACGCAGGGGTGGGCGCGAGCTTGTTCACCTTGCAGCAAGGCGTGCCCCTGGGTTTTAGCGCGAACGGAGAGCGGGTGCTCGTGGCGGAGGCCGGAAGTTCGGCCTTGGTCGCCTGGCGGGTGCAACTCGGCACCGGGTATCGTTCCCTGCGGGATCCCCAAGGGGGGCCGCGAAATATTTGGTCCACGGCGTTCGATCCGCAGGGCCGGTGGCTGGCCGCCGGTTCGGAACGGGGCGTGGAGCTCTGGGATTTGACGGTGGGGCGGCGGGTGGATCGCTCGCCGGTTGGCGCCACGTTCACCGTCGCCGCGGATCCCGGTGGCGGCGGCTTTGCCTCCGCCGGCGCCACTGGTTTCCGGCGCTGGGAGGTGCTGACCAATGCCGGACAATTGCGCTTGGCGGCGCCCCGCCCCGAGTTGCCCGAGGCGGACTCGCTGCCCGTGGTGGTGCGTTGGGTGGGGGCGGGTCCGGGTCGGCTGGCCCTGGCGCGGGGCGCGGCTTGGTTGGGTGGGGTGGATGCCGCGGCCCCCCCGCGACGCTTTCCCGGTTCCGGCGCGTGGAATTCCGGGGATGTGGACCCAACCGGCCGTTGGTTGGCGACCGGGAGTTGGCTGGGCGAGGGCGTGTGCGTCTGGGACACGCTCACCGGCGGCCGGACTTGGAGTTGGCCGCATGACGCCATGGTGGCCTTTACCCGGGATGGCCGCCGACTCGTCATTGGGACCGGGACCGAGTATTCCGTCCGCGCGGTGGACGACTGGCGGGAGGTTTGGCGGCTCACCCGCAGCACGGCCGGGGTCAACACGGGGCCGGTCGGCATCGATCCCACCAGCCGGCTCCTGGCGGTGGCCCGGGCCGCGGCCACGGTCGAGTTGCGGGATCCCGTCACGGGCCAATTGCTGGTGGAACTGCCCTCCCCGAACCCCCAGCAAATCCGGGCGCTGACCTTTGACGCCCAAGGGGAACGCCTCGCGGTGGCCACCGGCAATGAGGAGATCCAACTTTGGGATCTGGCCGCCCTGCGGGCGCAACTAGCCCTCCTCGGTTTGGCCTGGGATGGGGACGGCGCCCGCTTCACGCCCGTGGCCCAGGCCCGGGCGCCGGGCCGCCCGAGTTCCGCGCTGCTGGCCTTGGTCGCGGCCAGCATCCTGCTGGCGGTGGCCCTGTTGGCGGCGGTCTTCCAACGCCACCACCGATTGATCGCCGCCTACGAGGAAATCGAGACCACCGCCGCGACCCGGGGACGCGCCCTCGCGGCCGCGCAAGTCGAAATTTTTCACAGCCACAAAATGCGCGCCCTGGGGACCCTGGCGGCCGGAATCGCGCATGATTTCAACAATCTGCTCTCGGTCATCCGGATGGCCAACAAATCCATCGCCCGCCAAGCCCCGCCGGATCCGGAGATTGCCGCGGATTTGGCGGACATCGAGCAAACCGTGCTGCAAGGCAAGACCATCGTGCAGTCGATGCTCGGGTACAGCCGGGTGGCCGCCGCGAATCAACCGGCGGGGCCGGTGGCGGAGGTGGTGCGGGATACGCTGAACCTCCTGAGCAAACCGTTTCTGGCGGGCATCGAGGTGAAGTTGGAGTTGGAGGGGGACGCGGTGGCGGCCGCCGTGTCGAGTGCCCGACTCGGGCAGATGCTGCTCAACTTGGTCGTGAACGCCGCGGAGGCCCTGGCCGGCAAGGGACGGCTGCGCGTCGCTTTGGAAACTGCCGCCCGGGAAAACTATGATGGTTGCCTCCTGCGGCCGCGTCCGGCGGCGCACTATTTGGAGCTATTGGTGGAAGATTCCGGTCCGGGGATCCCGCGGGATGTGCGGGAGCGGATTTTTGAACCTTTTTTCACCACCAAGCACACGGGCGCCAATCGCGGCACGG
>CAIYZC010000329.1 GCA_903930565.1 uncultured Pedosphaera sp. | reverse complement strand
CTTCATGGTCCGAGGCGGAGCGCGCGCCGGTTTGCGGTTGGGCAATGGGCTTGCCGGCGCGGCGGGGGGGTCTAAACTCCGCGGGCGATGTTGAATTTGAGCACTTTGAACCCGCAGCAGCGGCAGGCGGTGGAAACGCTGCGCGGACCGGTTTTGATCCTGGCCGGGGCGGGCACGGGCAAGACGCGGGTCATCACCTTCCGGATCGCCCATTTATTGGAAAAAGGCGTGCCGCCCGGCCAGGTGCTGGGGGTGACCTTTACCAACAAGGCGGCGCGCGAAATGCAGGAGCGCGTCGGCAAGCTGATCCCCAAGCCACCCCGTCGGCGCGATGGGACGAAGCCCGAAAAGCCCACGATGTGCACCTTCCATTCGCTGTGCGTGCGGATTTTGCGGGAGCACATCGAAAAGCTGGGATACAAGCGGAACTTTGTCATTTACGACACCGGCGACCAATTGGGGGCGGTGCGGAAGATTCTCGGGCACATTTCCGCCAAGGGTGAGAAAACCGATCCGGCGGCGGTGCTGGCGCTGTTGAGCCGTTACAAGAACGGCGGCACGCGCGCGAACGCGTTTGCGGACCCCGGCCTGGCGGCCATGGCGGAACACATCCGCGTCCACTACGAAACCGCGCTGCGGGCGTGCAACGCGGTGGATTTCGACGACTTGATCCTGCTCACGCTCCGGCTCTTCCGGGAGCATCCCGACGCCCTGGCCGCCTGCCGGGCGAAATACCAGTACGTGATGGTGGACGAATACCAGGACACCAACGCCAGCCAGTTCAACCTGGTGCACCTGCTCACGCAGGAACACCGGAACCTCTGCGTGGTGGGCGATGACGACCAGAGCATCTACGGCTGGCGCGGCGCGGAAATCTCCAACCTGCTGGACATGGAGAAGCACTACCCCGAGGTGCGGGTGGTGAAGCTGGAGCAAAACTACCGCTCCACCGAAAACATTCTCAACGCCGCCAACGCGATCATCAAAAACAACGTCCGGCGCCGGGGCAAATCGTTGTGGTCGGACAAGGGGGCGGGGGAAAAAATCCAGCTCCACACATTTTCGGACGACGAAGCCGAGGCCCGCTTCGTGGTGGAGTCGATAGAATTCGCCCGGGTGGCCCGGCACATTCCCTGGTCGCACCAGGCCATTCTTTTCCGCACGAACCAGCAATCGCGCGTGCTCGAAACCGCCCTGCGCCAGGGCGGGGTGCGTTACCACCTCATCGGGGGGCAAAGTTATTTCGACCGGCGCGAGGTGAAGGACTTCCTCGCCTACCTGAAGGTGTTCATGAACCCGCACGATGACATTAGTCTCCTGCGGATCGCCAATGTGCCCGCGCGCGGATTGAGCGAGATCACCATGAACCGGCTGCTGGAGGCCAGCCATGAGCGTAAAGATTCCGTCTGGTCGGCGATGCTGAACCCGCTGGTGACGAGCACCTTTCAGGCGCCGGCGCGGAAGAGCCTGGCGGAATTCGTGGGGTTCGTGGAGCGCACCCGGGCGGCGATGCACGGCGCCGCGGGACTGTCGCTCCAGGAGTGGGCGGACGGCTTCTTGAACGAAACGGGCTACCTGGACGATCTCCGACGGTCCGAGAAAAGTCCCGAGGCCGCGGACAACCGGGTGCGCAATCTCAAGGACCTCGTCAACCTCCTGCACCGCACCGAGGCGGATCCGGTGCCAGGGGCGGGCGGGGCGCCCAAACCTGCGGGGGCGGCCGCCCGGCTCGAGGTTTTCCTGGAAGACCTCACCTTGGACAGCGACCGCGCCGAGGACAAGGAGGTCGAAGGCGAGGTGGTCACGCTGATCACCATGCACAGTTGCAAGGGGCTGGAGTTCCCGCACGTT
>CAIYZC010000328.1 GCA_903930565.1 uncultured Pedosphaera sp. | reverse complement strand
GTTGGCGTAGCGGGCATAGGAGCCATGGGCGTGAGTCTTGTGGCGGGGATTGACCGGACAGGCGGGGCGATCACCCTGGATCTGGGAAGCACGTAGTTGCATGGCGGCCAGCCAAAACCAAGCCGGGGTGGGCGGGCAAGTCGGGCATTACCCTGGCGAAAAACAAGGTTTCCCCTGATTTTATATGGGGAAAAGCTTGTTTTTTTATTTCACGGGTATGGCTACTTCCTCCTTTCCGGCCAACAAATCCAAAATCCGCTGCTGCTCCGCATTGGGCTGGGTCCGCAACTCAAACTCCACCCCTTGGCTCCGCACCCGCTCGCTGCGGATTGTTTTCAAGTGCTCCAGCACCTGCGCGAAGGTCCACTGGCGGTTCTGGCCGTTCCCATCCCCCGCAAAGAGCGGCTGGAGCCGCTGCCGGGCATGCCATTGGAGGTAGTAGGCCAGCAGGCACAAGAACACGTGCGCCCGAATCCGCTCGTCCTTTTTGTGGTACACCGGGCGCACCTCCAATTGCACGGTCTTGAGGTTGCGAAACGCCTGTTCCACAAAACTCAGCTTCTTGTAGGCCGCCACCACGGCCGCCGTGGCCAGCCGCTCCGGCGGCACATCGGCCACCACCACGTAGCAGCCGTCAAAGCGCTCCTCCGCGGCGATCTTCTCCTGGTCCAACGTCCATTCCAACTTCCCCTCCGTCACCGACCAGGTGACGAATTTGCCCATCTTGTAGCGCTGCAAGACCCGGCCCACACGGGCGCCGATCTTTTCCGCACTGGGCCCCCGGGTTTTCCGGGGCCGGGCCGGCGCCTTGGCCCCCGGCTTGGCCGCGGGCTTTGGCCGGCCCCGGGCGATGGCTGCCAATTGCTGGCGCGTCAGCTCCAAGAGTTCCTTGCGCGTCTGCGTTTCCCGCTTGGCGGTCTCGGGATTGCGGCACAGACAGTAGCGTTTGCCCGGCTGGTCCGGGTCCAACGCTTCGGCAATGGCGTTTTCGTCGAAGAGTTCCCGCGTGATGACTTTTCGTTCGAGCAATGCAACCACCTGGCGGTGCGTCAAGGCGCTGATGGTTTGCAACCCGGCCACCCCGGCCAGCTTTTGGCGGTTGGCCTGGGTGATCATGCCGCGATCCCCGACGAAGATCAGTTCACTCAGGCCGTATTCCGTTTGGAGTTCGGCAATCTTGGCCGGGACGGTGCTGGCATCCTGGGTGTTGCCGGGGAAGACCTCCACGCCTACCGGGCAGCCTTCCGCATTGCAGAGCAGGCCGATGACGATTTGTTCGTGCCCCCGCTTGCCATCCCGGTTGTAGCCGAAAGTGACCAAGTCACTGGCGGCATATTCGCCCTCGAAATAGCTGCTGGTGATGTCGTAAAGCACAAGGTGGCCATTTTGGAGATGCTTTTTGGCCAGGGCGCGTTGGATGGCGGGCTGCCGTGCCAACAACCGATCCAGCACGGCATAGCAATGGGTGTCCACGTCGATGGGGCCAGGCACGCCGCAGAGTTCCCAGAGCACGGAGTGGGAACCCTGTTGGGAGAGGGCCAATTTGCTGCCGGCATGGATGAGGCGGCCGATGATCATGGCCAGGGCGCAGGCGACCCAGGGTTCCTGGCGGGAATAGAGGAGGCGGGGGAGGTCCAAAGCGCGGGCCAGTTCGAGGCAGGCATGGCTGGCGCCGTACTCGCGGGAGGCGAGAACCTGCAAGGCGTCGGCGTGGCCGCGGGGGATGACGTCGCCGCGGAAGGCGGCTTGGAGCAGGCGGAGTTTTTCCAAGGGGAGGCCGGAGAGGCGGCCGTGATTGGTATGGTGGACTTTGCCATCCAGGCGGAAGGAGGAGCGGATGAGGCCGTAGTGGTTGGCGCGGTGCGACTGGATTTCGAGGTGGAGTTTGGCGGGCGAGGTCATGGATTACTTAATTAATGGCTACATAATGCACACCTAATAAGCTCATGTCAATGCATATAGTGATACATGTATGGCTACATTTGCAAGACAAAAGCAGCGTTCTGACCAATGTGGCACGACATAATCCTCGATTTTGGCCGGGGTAAAGCACGCCTAGTTGGCCGGGGAATGGCGAAGGCGATCTGGCGAAGGGCGGCGAGCGATTTAAAGTTCGCGGGCTTCGAGCTGTGGGAGGATTTCAAAAGCGGGGCCACGCGTTGCTTTCACCGCACTCCAGGACGCTGGCGCGCCGTTCGGGGGGGTGGGTTTGGTTGGCGGCACCATCCGATTTGCAGCGGTGCGAGGAACTGGTCGCGTCCCTTCAGGACGCCGGGCTGGTTGGGAAGGAGACCCAGGATTGCATCCTGGGCTGAGGAATGGCGCACCTTTGGCGCGCAGGCAGGTTGGAATCCGGATGGTTTGGAATCCAACTCGACCGGGGTGCGGCTCCGCCAGCTTGGGGGCCGCGAGTCGCCAAAGTTCGCCGCTTTCGGCTTTGAAGGCGAAAAGCCCTGATTGGCTCACGCGGGCCGGGGCCGGAGCGGGGAAAACGTATTTGGGGGTTGGATTTTGGCTGGCCAAGCGGGGGGAAGGTGGATTTAATCACGGCTCTCGGTCGCTAAACGGCATGAAAACCAGCAATATATCTAAATTCGCTTTGCTCCTGGGTCGGTTGGGGAAGATGTGCTTTGTGAATCCGCGCGGTCTCCAGGAGGTCGGCGGGGTGGCGTTGGCCATGACGGAAAATTTAATCGATCCGGAAATCGATGTGCTGCCGATTCCGCGGGTGAATGCGATTGATTTGCTGCCGCCCGGGGAGCGGAATGTGTGGAGTATCAACGTGCGCCCGTTCCCGCGCGTGACGTTTTCGGTGACTTTGGAGGAGGCGGTG
>CAIYZC010000327.1 GCA_903930565.1 uncultured Pedosphaera sp. | reverse complement strand
GTTGGCGTAGCGGGCATAGGAGCCATGGGCGTGAGTCTTGTGGCGGGGATTGACCGGACAGGCGGGGCGATCACCCTGGATCTGGGAAGCACGTAGTTGCATGGCGGCCAGCCAAAACCAAGCCGGGGTGGGCGGGCAAGTTCGGAAGTGCGCGCGCGGCGACCGGGGCGGTTCCCTTCGTTCCGGCTCGCTCCGCTCGCCGTCACTGCGGGAACCGCCCCGGTCGCTGCGGGGAGCGGCGGGCGCCGCCGGCGAAAAGGTGGGCTTTGCCCCGTGGGCCACGGGGCAAGTCCCCGCAAAAAATCTGCCATTTACGCCCACCCGTTACCACGGCCAAGCATGGCTCGCCACAGTCTTCTTCATCCTCGGCAAGAATACATCAGTATAGTCCCATAATTTTGTTCTTATTTATCACTCACCCGCCGTCCCGAGTCCCGTGCGGGTTTTTACGCAAATGCTTTAATTCCTAAAGTTATGCCACGGCATTTCCTCGATCTTTACATGACCATCGTGTTGATTACTCGTTCCGCCAGTTGGCCGGCAAACAGAATTAGGTGATGCTCAAAATCCCGCGAAACGTCTGATGAATTTACGTAATTATGTTTTTCCACACGCCTTCGCCGCGACAAAGGGTTTTCCGACCCCCTCGTATTCCCGCATGTCTCAAATTTATTTCCATCATCGCGACGCCTGCCGTGTGACAATCGGAACATAACCGACTTCCAAACCATTGGGCGGCGTGACCAGCAAGGCGGGGTCGAATGCGGCCAGTTTGCCTCGAGTGGGCGGGGGCATGTAGTCCCGGTCGATGGGCCATGTGGTGTGGATTCGCTCGACGAAGGCTTGGAGTTTGGCCTTCTTTTCCGCAGTCCAAGCGTATTGTTGAAAAGAGGGTTGATCGATGAAGCGGTACCAGTAATAGGTGACCACCGAGCCATCCACGAGCCGCGCGGTGAAGGGGCCGCGTTTCGCACCGGGTTTGGTCCAGGCACCGGCGTTGGTCGGGGAGGTGTACTGGACGCCGGGCGTGGCCAAGCGGAACTCTTTGTTCAGCAGTTTGGTTTCGGCGGGGACGGCGGACGCGGGCACGGCCACGCGCTCTTGGCCGACGTGTTTGTAGTACTGGGGGAATTGGCCGGGTGTGGCCAGGTTGTTATTCGTGGTCCACTGCAAACCCCAGACGTTGCCGGGGAAGATTTTGGTGTCGAAGGAGTGTTCCACGCCAATCATGTGCTTGCCGCTCTGGTCGAAGCGGGTGGTTTGCGTCTTCAACTTGGGTTTCCAAGTGCCGTGGTTGCCGAACTGTCCGGAGCATGCCGGGCCGCCATTGCGCCAGGCTTTGAAGCCGTCATACAGGGCGGCTTTGGAGTAGTAGGTGACATCCTGGACCAGCACAGCCCGGCCTTCGGCATCCACCGGGAACTGGAGTTGGGGGATTTTTGAGTAAGTGACGCCGTGGGCGTCCTGGCTATCGAAGCGCGGGACGGTGTTGATCTCCATCGCACCACCGCCCATGGTTCCGGGACGGGTGTCGAGCCCGCGTCCGTGGAGGAACGGGTAGTTGAAAATCTTGGCGATCTTGCTCCAAGTCTCCGGGATGTAATAGGCCATCGGCCCTTTGAAATTGGCCGCACTCACAAAGCAAGTCCAACTTTGATCGCCCGTGGGCGGATCATCCGAAGTGGCGGTGGTGGGATCGGTGAAAGGCAGAGCCATCCAGGTGTAGCCAAGGAATTCTCCGTTGGGATTGCCCTGGAAAGGCAGCGCATCGGGGGGAATGAGCAGGCGATTGCTCAACTGCGCGATCCCCAGTCGGTTGTCGGGCAGCGCTTCGTTTTGGTAAAAGAAGGACCAACCGGGCGAGGCGAGCTCGTAATCGTAGCACTGCGGGGTGGAGTTCAGGCTGAACTTGGGCGGTCCATAGCGGAAATGGTTGCCCGCCCAGTAGCCCAAACCGCCCTCCAAAGTTTGGAAGACGCTGCCCCACGTGGGTCCCCGTTCCTTCCACTTCCGAGCGAGGGTTCCCTCCGGGGCGAGCGGTTGGTCTTTGTTGTCGGAGTTGTCGGGCGTCACCCACGAGCCAGGGAGGCCGATTTGGAAATTGGCCAATGGTTGGTTGATCAGCGGCCAGACGGCGGCGTAGAAACCCATGCCAGCGGTGAAGCCGGAACCCGCCGGGGGATGGTCGTGGCTGAAACCGATGTAACCGTGCAGACCTTGGGAATGCTCGCTGACCACTCCGGGCTTGGGGCTTTTGGCATCGGGCGCACTCGGGGCTGGGGCGTCATCTTGTGCGAAAGCAGCACCTCCCGAGAGGAACAGTAAGACCAGCATAGCCAAGACAAGAGCGGCGTGGATTGGTTTGCGGATACTGGCGTTCATGTTTTTCTTGCTCACACGAGGATGGCGCCGCAGGTACGATTTGTCAAAGGTTCGGTGCGGCCATGGATGTTCCACGTGGAACAAAGATTCAGATCGGGCCAAGGGAGGTTTAACCGCGGATTTCGCAGATGGGACGATCAATTGGGAATGCCTAACGTTCAACTACCGATGCCAGGGGCACAAAGGCGCATCAATAAACCGCCGAATGAGTGCCAATATCATGAAGAATGATAAACTCTTCGTTAGTGCGAGAATCCTTTTCCAATGAAAAAACAATTCGGCAATCGTAACCACAGGAACAAGCACGAAGCCCAAGCAGTTCACCGCGCAATTAATGCGTACCGAGATCAGGAGCAAAAACGTCACGTTCCATCCGATGCAGTGTATCGTCGACTTGAGTTTGAAGGCGGGATTGATGCTCAACGAATTTTCTCAATGATCGTTGAAATCGTTGTGTTTGTACCAATTTTCTCATTCGCCAACCTTGGCTGCGAGATCAGCGCGTAACGAGGCCATCACTTCATCCGCCGTCATAGGGGAATATTGACCAGCATGGAAAACTTGAGTTGCTTCATGAGCATCTTTAGCCAATTGTCGGCGCCATTCTTCAATTCTTTGGCGCTGGAGAATCTGTTCCAGCATTTCCCTTTGTTCCAGCGGCAATTGGTTCGCTGCGTCCAATGCAATTTCCAAAGTCATCATGAGGATATTCTAAACTGAAGGACGAGGAATTGCAATCCGCACCCAATTGTTGGCTCTTTCGAAGGAACCCTGTGCGATGGAAGGGGAGTTTAAACAATTTATGACACAGAGAGGAACAGAGGGACGTGGAAAATAGCGGGAAATTTGCTTTCCAGCGTGCCTTTTGATACCATGGCAAGGTGTTTGTATATCCGCAGAAGTATGATGTGATCGTGGTGGGGGCGGGTCATGCCGGGGTGGAGGCCGCGTTGGCGACGGCGCGTATTGGAGCCAAGACCCTCCTGCTCACGATTAATGCCGATACGATTGGGCAGATGTCCTGCAACCCGGCGATTGGCGGCATGGCTAAGGGGCATTTGGCGCGGGAGATTGATGCGCTGGGCGGCATCATGGGATTGGCCACGGACCTGACCGGATTGCAGTTCCGGATGCTGAACACCAAGAAAGGTCCCGCGGTTTGGGCACCTCGCGCCCAATGCGACAAAAAGGCCTACCAGTTTTACCTCAAGTGGATCTGCGAACGGGAACCGAATTTGCATGTGAAGCAAGGGCAGACGTCCAAACTGCTGCACAAGGATGGCCAGGTTTTCGGCGTGGAAACCACCTTGGAGGTCCAATATTTGGCCACCACCGTGATCGTAACGACGGGCACCTTCCTCCGGGGATTGATGCACATTGGCCAGAACCAGCAGGCGGGTGGTCGGGCGGGGGAATCCGCGGCGATGGGATTGTCAGGTTCCTTGCAGGAATTGGGCTTGGAGTTGGGTCGCCTGAAGACCGGCACACCACCCCGGTTGCTGAGCCGTTCGATTGATTTCACCAAGACCGAAGCCCAACCCGGGGATGAACCGGTCCCGTATTTCACCTATTGGCAGGACGATTTGTTCCACGTGGAACATTCCAAGGTCAATCCGAAAGACATCGGCCACTCGGAAGGCAAGTATCCCCCGGGCTCGATTCTGGACCGGATCAACGGGCAGTTGTCTTGTTTCATCACCTATACCACCGATGCCACGGCGGAATTGATCCGCGCGAACATCCACAAATCCCCGATGTACTCCGGGGTGATTGAAGGGGTGGGACCGCGGTATTGTCCCTCCATCGAGGACAAGATCGTTAAGTTCCCGGAGAAGGAGCGGCAACAGATTTTCCTGGAACCGGAGGGGATCGCCACGGATGAGATCTACGTGAATGGATTCTCCACCTGTTTGCCCTATGAAGTGCAGGTCGCCATGGTGCGGACGATCATCGGTTGCGAGAACGCCGAGATCATGCGCCCGGCCTATGCCGTCGAATACGACTTCGCCTTCCCGACCCAGTTGCATCCCTCGCTCGAAACCAAGGTGTGCCGGAACCTGTATCTGGCCGGGCAGATCAATGGAACCTCGGGATACGAGGAAGCGGCGGGACAAGGTTTGATGGCGGGAATCAACGCCGCCCGCCGGGTGCAGGGCCGGGAACCGTTGGTGTTGCGTCGCGACCAGGCCTATATCGGGGTGCTCATTGATGACCTGGTCACCAAGGGAACCGTGGAGCCCTACCGCATGTTCACCTCCCGGGCGGAGTATCGACTGCTTCTGCGGCAGGACAACGCCGACCTCAGGCTCTCGGAAATCGGGCACGACATCGGGCTGTTGTCGGCGCGGAATTACCAGCAATTCAGCGCGAAGCGCGAAGCGATCGCGACCGAGATGGATCGGGTGCAAAAGACCCGCGTGCAAGGCGACACCCTGGCCCAGTGGCTCCGGCGTCCCGAGATCACCTACGCCAACCTGCCCGAACGACGCACCGACCTCCCCGAAGCCGTCACCCAACAGGTCGAAATCGCCCTGAAATACGAAGGTTACATCGACCGCCAGGAGATCGACGTGGCGCGTTTCAAGCAGTTGGAGGACAAGCAAATCCCGGCCAACTTTGATTACGCCACCGTCCATAGCCTCCGCGCCGAGGCGCGCCAAAAACTCACCCAAATCCGTCCCGCCACCCTAGGACAAGCCAGCCGCATCTCCGGCGTCTCCCCCTCCGACTTGGCCGTAGTGATGGTGTGGATGAAGCGGGGCGTCGCAGCGGCGGAAGTTCAGGAAGAGGGTGGTGGGGAAAGGGGAGGGCGGTGTTGAAATGAGAGGCGGCGCGCACGACTGGTTGACCGCCAATCGGTATCCGAATTGGAGCGGAATCCATCGCGAAGAGCACCACCCATTTCGATTCCAAGTTCACAATTCTCGGCGCACTTAAGTGCTTTGACTTTCAAAAGTTTCCATATGCCCAGAATTCGATTCAGTTATTCGCTCAAAGGCCGCGAACAGACAGTGGAGTTCGATGGGATGAGCATTGTGATCGGTCGGGCGGAGAAGGGGGTGACTTGTGATTTTGACTTGGCGCCGGACGCGCGGGTTTCCCGACGCCATGCGCGGGTTTTTCTGCAGCAGGAACAGTATTGGGTGGAGGACTTATCCAGCCGCCATGGAACCAAATTAAACGGTCGGGAAATCAAAGCGAACGGGCCGTTTCGCCTGAAGGAAGGGGATTCCCTGTTGGTCGGGGTGACCCAACTGCGGGCGATCGAAGCGCAGCCACAACTCGGAGAAGAAACCGTCCATCCGGGCCGGGAGGCCGGAGCCCGGGTGGAAACCGAGGCGACTGGCTCCGGCCGTGAACCCGCCGCGAAGGATTCGTCCGGGATTCGCATTGGCGCCACGCTGAAGGCCGGGGACAAGGCGGAATTTCCCGCGGGCAAGGGGTTGACGGAAACCCGGAGGCGTTTGGATTTGCTTTGCGAATTGGCCGATTTGGCCGCCACAGAAAACGACCTGGAACGATTTTCGCGGATGCTCTTGGACCGATGCCTGACCGTCCTGCCGCCGGCAACCCGCGGCAGCTTGTTGTTGGCTGTTGCCCCCGGCGGGGAGCTGGCACTGCACGCGCATGTGCCGGTGGGCCGCCCGGCGGTGAGTCTCACCCTGGCGAAACAGGCGTTGGACCTGCGGGAGGGCTTCCTTTGGGAGCGCGGAGTCGAAGATCCGACCCCCAGTGTGGCCCGCCATGGGATGGGCACGGGCATTTACGCACCGTTGATTTTTGGGACGGAAGCGCTGGGAGTGCTCGCGGTGGACCACGCCGGCCCGGACCGGGTTTTCGCAGCCGACGATCTTAGTCTGTTGATGGCGGTGGCCAAACACTGCGCCCTGTTCGTCGCGCATCACCAAACCCAGGCGGCGCTGCGACGGCAGACCGAGTTCGGCCGACGCTTGTTCAGCAGCCGGTTCGCCCCCCAACTGCGTGAAAAATTATTCGCGGAAGCGGCCAATGGAGCGCTGACGACCGGCACCCGGCGCTCCGCGGTGACCATCCTCTGCGCGGATATCCGGGGATTCGCCCAACTGACCGCGGAGTTGGGCCCGCAGCGGACCGGCGATGTTCTCAGCGCCTATTTTCCACCCTTGATCGAAGCGATTTTCGCCCACCGGGGAACCATTGAACGCTTCGTGGGAGATTCGATTTTCGCCGTTTTTGGCAGCCCCGAGGCCGACCCGGAACAGCACCCCAACGCGCTGGGGGCGGCGCTGGCCATGCAGGCCGCGCTGATCCTGGTTTCGGAAACGCGCCGGGCCGCGGGGTTGGCCGCGTGTTCCATGGGGATCGGGATCAGCACGGGGGACGCCGTTCACGGTTTCATCGGCAACGCGGAACGGCTGGAGTTTGCGGTCGTGGGCGAACCGGCGAACCAAGCGGCCCGGCATTGCACGGCGGCGGCGGCGGGCGAAGTCATCGTGAGCGAAGGCATCCATGCGCGCATGTTCAATCGGTTTGAGTTTGTGCCGGTGCAAATCACCCCCAAACACGAGGCTTCGCGAACGGCATACCGCCTCACGGGACCGTTGCCACCGGCCCGATCATCCCGATCGTAGTGGCGCTGCGAAATCGCGGGCGGACGGGCCGGCCCATCCTCAACCCAGGGAACGCGTGATGCGGATCACGACCGTGCGATTGCGGGCGCGTTCGAGTTCGGTTTTGCCCGGGGCGAAGGGTGGATGGTTGGCGCCGCCGCCGGCGACGAGGGTGCGGGATTGCGCCCATGTGGGACGGGAGTGGATCAGATTCACCACCGCCGTGGCCCGTTGCCGGCCGAGGGCGACCCCGTCCCGCAGGGTGAAGAAACCCTTGTCGCGATCCGCGAAGCCCTCCACCTCGAAGACCAAGCGGGCGGGGGACTGGGCCAGAAACCGCAGCACTGCGTCCAAGCGGTCCACGGCACCGGCTTTGAAATGGGTGTCGTGGTCAAACAAACCGTCCTCGAAAATGAGGAGCACGGCGTTCCCTTCGGTGCGCAGGCGAACCCCGGGGGGAGTGCCCGCAAAGACGGGCGGGTTGGTGAGCTGAGCGCTTTGCGCCACGAGTCGGTCGCGGGCTTCGGTGAGGGCGCGCAAATCGCGTTGGAGTTGTTCCGTGGCGAGCCGGCCTTGCTCAATCTTGGCGGCGAGTTGCCGCTCCCGCTCCAAGGCGTCCCGCAGCCCGGCGACCTGCTCATTCAAGGTACGAATTTCCGTTTGTTGCCGGTCGAACAGTCCTTTGCCATCGGCTTGGAGCAGGGCGAGGCGGTTGACAAAGTCGCTTTTCGCGGCGGTCAATTCCCGTTGAAAAAGCATCTGCAGACTGTCCACATGGTTGCTGACTTCCCGGGCGAGAACCAGATTTGAACCGCCCGCCTGCCGGACCTGATCCAGCAACTCGCGCAGCCTGACTTCTCCCTGGGTGGAGGATTGAGTGGACTGCGTGAAGAGTTCGGTCAAACGGTTGCTTTGTTGGAGGCTTAAGCGCCGGGCCTCCTCCTGCAACAGGGCCAACTGGGACATTTCCGCACGCTGGGCGGTGGAGAATTCGTCGATTTTGGGGCCAAACGCCCCCAGCTTTCGGAGCTCCATCTCGGCGCGGGTTTGATTGGATCCAAATTCCCGCACCGCCTGCAGGACGTTGTCGTGTTGGGCGCGCAGGTCGGCATCGCGCCGGCCCAGGCGCAAATCGAAGCGGGAGAACAACGCCACGGCCCCCAACAGCAAAGCCAGGCCGGTGACGAGCGTGAGCAAGGGGGCGCGCCAAGTGGAGGCGCGGGCCCGGCGACGAAGCCCCTGCACGCCGGCCGAGGCGCCGGGATGGTGTGGGTCAAGCTGGAGTAATTTGCGCCACAAGGATTCGGCCTCCAGCAGGGCGCCTTGTTGGGCGCGGACACGCGCGAGCAGGTCCAAAGCGGCCAGGTTGGGCGGGTTGGCGGCGACCAGATCCGCCAGGAGTTCCTCCGCGGCGCTGTAGTTGCCGGCGCGGGCGAGACGCGTGGCCTCGGCCAGGGCCACCTGCTGGAGCAGACCCGCGACGGGGTGGCCGGCCGGGGTGGCGGGGGGGGTGGAAGGAGTGCTCATAGGGCTTCAACTTCCTCAACCCAGGCGAACGGTGGAACCAAGGCTGTTCTGCGCCTGGTCCTTTTCCCGCGGCGGGAGCAGCTCCCAGAGGCCTTTGACCGAGGCGCGCAGACCATTGATGTCGTTTTGGTTCATGGCGCGCAAACCACTCGCGAAGAGGCGGTCCGCCTCCGCGGGGTTGCGCATCCGGTCTTTCTTGGATTGGAGGTGGCCCAGCCGCCCCACCCAACATTCCGCGCTGCGTTCGTAGATGGCGAGCCAGCGGTTCTCCAACTCATCCTCACGGGTGCGCAGCAACTCGTAGTCGCGGTGGTCGATGGCCTCGCGCACCTCCTGCACCAGCGTGTTGATCGTGGTGCGGTCCTCCGCCGTGCCGTTCTTTTTCGCGACCTCGTTGGCGATGTCAATCGTGGTGCCCGCCTTGGCGACCAGCGCGGGCCAGCGCAACGCCTCCTCAACCTCGTCCAGGGCGATTTGCAAATCCCGGAGGCGGCTGGCGCACTTGTCCGCCGCGTCCTGGTCATTGCGCGCCGCGGCGAGCGAAGTTTCCACCTCGTGCTCCAACCGCTCATTGTCGATGCGGGCCAGCAATTCCCGCGCTTTGGCATCATTGGCCTTCTTGGATTTCTCCCGCAAGTCCGTCAGGCGTTTCCGCTCGATTTGCACCAGTTTCTCCAGCTCCTCCGGTTTGGCCACCACCAGGTGTTTGACCAGGATCGCCTCGTACTCTTCGTCGAGGAACGGCAGATAGGCCTTGGTGAGGAAGCGGCGGGATTCATCCACCTCGATGCTGACCTCGATCTCGCTGCCCTCGGGAACATCGCGTTTGAGATTGGTGGCGATGATTTCCAAGGCGCCAACCACCTCATTCCGATCCGCCCGTTTGTTCTCCCCTTCCACCACCGGCACGCGCAACAAGTCGCCCGTGCCCCCGGAGCGAACCGTTACGGTGGTGAACATCACCTTGCGGATGCGGGCGGGGAGGTGGGTGCCCTTGTCGAAGAACACCGCCACCGTGTTGTCCGCCAAGGCCACGCCGATGGCGTGGATGAGGGGTTGGTTCCCGATCCCTCCGGTGCCGACGGTGTAGGGAAAACTCTCCGGCTTCGTCACTTGCCGCCGCCCCGACTCATTCAGCAGTTCG
>CAIYZC010000326.1 GCA_903930565.1 uncultured Pedosphaera sp. | reverse complement strand
GTTTGAGTTCCTCATCCTGGAAGGCGCGCAGGCGGGTTTGAGCTGGGACACCATTCTGAAGAAGCGCCCCCGCTACCGCGAGGTGCTCGACGGGTTTGACCCGGTGCGGGTCGCGGACTACGGGCCGGACAAACTCGCGGCCCTGTTGGCGGACCCGGGCATCGTGCGCCATCGGCTCAAATTGGCGGCCACCGTGGGCAATGCGCGCGCCTTCCTGGCGGTGCAACGCGAATTCGGCAGTTTCGATGCCTATGTCTGGCCCTGGGTGGGCGGCCGGCCGCGCCGCCACTCCCCCGCCCCCGGGGCGGCCCCCAACGTGCGCACCGCGGAATCGGACGCCTTGAGCCGCGATCTGAAGCGCCGGGGTTTCAAGTTCGTGGGCACCACCATCGTGTACGCCTTGATGCAGGCCACCGGCTTGGTAAACGATCACTCCACCGATTGCTTCCGCCACGCCGAACTGGCCGCGGCGGACTAATCCCCGGAACCACTGCCAAAAACCACTTTATGGAAATCAAAAAGCCGGAACTGAACCTGCAGCGGCAGGCGGGTCTGAAATTCGTCAAACTCAACGAGCGCCTTTATAATTACCTCAGCGACCGCCGCAGCCGCGGCGGGGATGCGGTGCTCGACCAATTGCGGGCCGAGACCATCAAAAAGTTTCCCGACTACGCCCAAATGCAAATCGGACGCGACCAGGGCAACTTTATGACGATGATGGTCGCGGCCACCGGGGCTAAGCGCCCGATCGAAATCGGCACCTTCACCGGCTACAGTGCCATCTGCATCGCCCGCGGCCTGCCCGCCAACGGCCGGCTGCTCTGCTTGGACATTAGCAAGGAATGGACCGACCTGGGTCGGAAATATTGGGCGCGCGCCGGCGTCGCCGAGAAGATCGAACTGCGCCTCGGACCGGCCATCGAGGCCTTGGAGCGCATGCCCCGCAAACCCACGTTCGATTTCGCCTTCATCGACGCGCACAAGCCCGAGTATGACGCCTATTACGAAGGCGTCCTGCCCCGCATGAAGCCGAACAGCTTGATCCTGTTCGACAACATGCTCTGGGGTGGCAAGCTCGGCAAAGCCGGTCCCATCCGCCACGAAAACGGCCAGGCCATCAACGCGCTCAACCATAAACTGGCCGAGGATCCCCGCGTCGAATCCGTGCTGCTCTCCCTCGGCGACGGCATCCACGCCTGCCGCGTCCTGCCCCGGGCCAAGTAAAACCCACCCGCGCCGAAGAAAGCTTGCATCCCCGCCAAAGTGTGTTTGGTTGAGCGCGGATATTTAGCTGCCATGCCACTTTACGAATACGAACTCTGCGAAGGCGACTGCAAGGTGTGCGGCGGGCGTTTCACCTTGCGCCGCCCCTTGGATGCGAAGGAACTGACGCAGTGTCCGGCTTGCAAAAAGCCGGTGCGCAAACTGTTCTCCACCTTCAACTCGCCGAAGGTCTTTTCCTTCAGCGACGCCAAGAAAGCCGGCTTCACCGTGCTCAAAAAAGTGAGCAAGGGCGAATACGAGCGCCAATGACCCGGCCGGGCGGCGGCGCGGGCCGGCCTAAAACACTTGGGTGATCTCTTGGCGCACGGTTGTCCCGGGTGCTTTCACCGTCCACTTGTGCCCGGCCCGCCGACCGGTGATCTGGCCGCCCAAGGGGGATTGCGGGGTGATCACCATGACCTCGCGGCCTTCGTGACCGACCTCCAACCCGCCGTTTTTGGGGCCCAGAAAATACCAGGACTCCACCCCGTCCGCCGCCACGGCCACCAGTGCGCCCAGGTCGATGGAATCGTCGGCGCCGAAATCGCGCGCGGTGAAGGCGGCGTAGGTTTTGATCGCTTCCAGCAATTCCCGCGCCTGGCGCGCCTGCCCTCCGGCCAAATAGGCGGCTTCCAAGCCGCGC
>CAIYZC010000325.1 GCA_903930565.1 uncultured Pedosphaera sp. | reverse complement strand
TTTCGCCACGCGCGGCCCGCCGACGCTTGCGGCTACGCCGCACCACGCGCCGTCTGTGTCGTCCGAGAGCGTTTGTCGGCGCGGGCCGCTGCTCTGCGCGCGCGTCGAGCGCCGGGGGAATTTGGTTGCGCTGGTTGCAATCCACCCGGCCGGGTTCGCGGGTGCCAACGGCGCGCGCAGAGCGGCGGGAAGGACAACATGCTCCTCCGTCGCGCCTGCGGCAGTCAGTTGGCGAGGGAGAAGGATTATTGCCGGAATTGCTCGAAGAATACGTGATCCACCCGAATGACCTCCTCGCGGCGCAGACCGAGCTTGCGTTCACTGAACAGTTCGATCAACCGATCGCCATCGACCAGTTCCACGGCCAAAGCGCCTTCACCCTTGGCTTCTTTGATCGCTTCTGCCGTAAAGTAGCCGGTTGTGATCAGGATCAGCTTTTCCGCGTGCAAAGCTTTCTTGGACCCCCGAAAGCTGGCCACCTGATCCCGCGACACCCCGCCGCGATAGCGTTTGCATTGAAAGGCCACATCGAAGCTGACAAACGCATTAAGGCGCAGAACCGCGGTGCCATCCACGCCGCCGTCGTGGCTTTTTCCCAATACTTTGATGTCCTCAAAAGCCCATTCATGCAGCAACCTCATGCACAGTCGTTCAAAGCCACTGGGCGGCAGCGCCTGAATGACATTCAGCAATTCTGCTTCCATCGTGGGTTCTTCGATTTCCTCAGGGGCCGCCGTCTCGGGGGCGGCAACGGCACTTTCCTCAGGCTCGAGTTTGGCTTGCCGCGTGCGTTGGTGAATTTCCACCCACTTCAAGAAAATCGACCGACCCTCCGCCTCGGTCAACCGGGTTCGCGCCCCGGCGTCCGTCAGTTTCCATTCGCCACGCCTCGCGCCGTCGATGAGTCCTTCCCACACCAAGTATTGACGCGCCCAGCAAACTTGGTTGTGAAGTCGTTCCGTGCCCGATTTCAGCTTGGCTTCCATCACTTCCGGGGGCAGCCCAAGGTTTTGGGCGACCAACGCGGACACCTGCTTCGGGCGCGCGGCACCGCCAAGTTCGCGCAGTGCATCCAGCACCGGACCCATCCATTTGGGAAAATCAGCGGTTCGTTTTGCTTTCATGCGGCGCGGAGCTTAGGCGATTTCGACAGGCGTACGCGAGCGAGTTGTTTCCCAGGGCGCAGCAAGCATAAGTGGTGAGCGGCATCCAGCAGGCAGAGGCAGTAAGCCAGACCCCCGGCCCCGTCAGAGTCGCTGGGGGACAGCGACACTGACTCCGGCCCCCAGATCAGCCCGTCCCTCCCACCACAACCAGCCCTGCACTCCGCGCTACGCGCTGCATTCCGGGCCGCTTGCGCCGGGAGCGGCGGGAGAGCGCGGCCCCCGCGGCCCGACCAGCAATACCGGCGCGAGCGCGAATGGCTCCCGGCTACGCCGCGCCCAGGGGCGGCGCGGCTGGGCCTCCGCCATGCCGCGGAGCGCGCACCCCCGCGCCCATTACGACCGGCGCGGCGTCGGCGCAAGTGCTCCGGCTACGGTTCTCACGCGGACGTTGCGAGCCTGTGCCTCCACACACGCGCCGACCCCGCGCCGGTGTCGGAGCCTGACTCCGCACCCCGCCGGGGCGTTCCGCCCTGGCGGGAGCGGAGACAGGCGGGAGGCGGCCAGAATGGAGTTGATGGAGCCTTTGATCCGATTCAGCAAGCCATTGACGAAACCAACGGAATGAAAGTGGTCCAAATAGCGTTTCGCCAAGGTGGCCGGGCAAGGAGTTGCGCGTCAGGTCCGGGCACGAAGCGGCCGGTTGCGTTGCGTTCAATTGCACGTCAGCCTGTCCGCCAGCTTTGGGCCAATCGTTGAAAGCGGCAGCGGCGCGTAGGCTGGCAAGAACGTCGCATAGATATATGCACGGCGGCCATAGCCCGCGCGGAATCTTTCCCCGCCGGGGCACCGTCGCTGAAAGACAGCGACCGTCCCCCGGCCCCCAAAGCCAAAATCAGTCCGTCCCTCCGGCTTCAGCGCCCCGTCATTTCGCGCTGGCGCGCGTCTTTTGGGGGCGCTTCTCGCGGAGCGACGGAAAGCGCGGCCCCGCGACCCCACGAACCGGAACAGCGCCCGCGCCGTAGTTTACGGTCCCGCGGCACCGATGGCCGACGGGAATCCCCCCGGCGCCGCGAGCGTGGCCCGCTTCACTCCCGCCCTGCGCGCTGGAACGGCGCCCCCCCGCCCCCGCCGCCGCGCTCCGAGCGTCCGTTGCGCAGACCACCCACGCGACACCCCCGATGCCAGCCCGTCCCTCCCACCACAACCAGCCCTCCACTCCGCGCTTTGCGCTGCATTCCGGGCCGCTTGCGCCGGGAGCGGCGGGAGAGCGCGTGCCCCCGCGGCCCACGAGCAATTTCGGCTCGAGCGCGAATGGCTCCGGCTACGCCGCGCCCAAGGCGGCGCGGCTGGGCCTTCGCCATGCCGCGGAGCGCGCGCCCCCCGCGCCCCTTACGACCGGCGCGGCGTCGCCCCATGCGCTCCGGCTACGGTTCTCACGAGGGACGTTGCGAGCCTGTGCCTCCGCACACGGGCCGACCCCGTGCCGGACCCGGAGCCTGACTCCGCCCCCCGCCGGGGCGTGCCGCCCTGGCGGGAGCGGAGACAGGCGGGAGCCGGCGAGGGTTCGGGTGATAACCTGTGGAATTAAGTCTTTGCCAAACGTCATGCCAGGAACCAGCAGGCGACCATCGGCGGAAAAGAAATCCTGCTCACGCGCCCCGGCCAAAGGTATGCGCCGGGCCGGGGGTCGAAGCGGCGCGCGGCGTCGCGCCGGGTTCGGGCGTTGGCGTGGCGGGAGCATTCCGGTTCGCGTGGGGGCGGCGGCGCCGTCGCTGTTAGGTTGACCGGTTGACATAACCGCAGCGCACGTTCCAGCCCGTCCGCCGGGCTGCCAAAGAAGACCAGGGGTGGCGGAGGGGGGCATTTTCCCCGGCCCCGTCAGAGTCGCTGGGGGACAGCGACACTGACTCCGGCCCCCAATCCAGCCCGTCCCTCCCACCGCAACCGCCCCTCCATTCCGCGCTGCGCACTCCATTCCGGGCCACTTGCGGTGGGAGCGGCGGGAAAGCGCGCGCCCCCGCGCCCCGACGATCCGCGCGAGAATGGCTAAGCTCCGTTTGGGCGGCCGGCACGGCGGACCGGCAAAATCCTACGGTGCTCGCAAGCTGCGCGCCTGTGGTTTTGCCTTGCTTTGACCCGCCCAGACACAAGACCATGTTATACGCAAAGCCGCCCCACTTCCGGCCCCCGCTTCGCAGGACCCCCGGAAGCGGGTCCCCGCCGCCTCCCGCCTACCCCACCAGACCATCCGGCGGCCCGGTTCATTGCATATAACAGGCTCTTGTGTCCAGGCGGGCTGCCGCGCCGGCACGCGCCTTGCTCCCCGGACCCGCCCCGTCCGGGGACAAGTCGCGCGCCAGCTTGCAGGCATCCGCCGTGCCGGCCGCCCCGCACTCCGCAGCTGCGCAGTCAGGCGCGGAAGAGGGGGCAAGAGGCGGGGACAAGCCGGGCCGCCAACGGCCCGGGGAGGAGGACGCCTGAGGCGGGAGTGTGCAATCGTTCCGAATGAAAGCAGACAGCGTGCCAACGATTTGCGTTGGCGGTTTTATTTCGCCATTATTGAAAAACGCTTGAATTATTCCCGAGCCCCTGCGAAGTTCAGTACACGTGAGATCACTGAGGGTTGCGCTGTGGTAGTCGTGAATGTGTATGGATTTATCTTTTTGAAACGCAAATCGCAATTGGCAGCAATGCGTTTTGACTGATGAATCAAGTTGCGTATCGATGTTAAATCAATCTATTGCTTTATGGACCGGCTCAAAACCGATTTTCTGTGCTCTTCCTCATCGTTTTTGATGGGTGTTGGGAGCGTGCTGAGCATTCGGGGCAACCTTTATGATTACAATTCGTCTGAATCCCCAGACGATTTAGCCATTTCCGCAGATTGGCGCATGGTCGGCGGTGACATTCGCGATGCCATTGAGCAAGCGGCACTTGAGTTCCCAAGAAAAGCGATCTCCGATGGGCAGCAAAACGGAAGATAACCAATTGATCGCGGCTGAATCTGGCCCAAAACCGGCGTCCAATCATCCTGCCGGTTCGGAACTCGATGGCCCTCAAAATGTACTTCGCTCACCGGAACAAAAGCCCGGCAAGCGTTTGATTTACCAGCACACCCAAATTCGAACCGGACCGCTCCCTGACCCTGCCGAGTTGCAGGCTTATAACTATGTAATACCGAATGGGGCGGAGCGCATTTTGGCAATGGCCGAGGCTCAATCCAGCCATAGAATAAGCATTGAGACCCTTGTCATCACAAGCCAACAAAATCAAGCTTTTAGGGGGCAGATATTTGGCTTTATTATCGCCATGTCTGGACTGCTAGGCGGGATTTATTGCGCGGTCAATGGAGCAGCAATGGCTGGAGCGGCGATTGGTGGATTACCGTTAGTAAGCCTTGCGGGAGTGTTTGTGTTGGGCAAACGCAGTGACAAGCGCGAACTCGCAGATAAAAAAACATCCGTGGAGACAACATCGGGAGTGCGACCAAGCCCGGCTCCCTAAATCAGACGGGAACCTCTACAAATGGCAAGAAGGGCAAGCGTCGCAATTGAGAATTAAAGCAGCTACGTAGCGGGCCGCCCGCGCCAGCGCCAGCAATCGCAAACCACGCTAAGCCCGCACCCACCGCAGCAACCCTCCCTAAACTCTGGAAAATGCCCCCATTTTCCAGAATCTTATACCCCTTGCTGCGGTGACTGCGTGGCTGCGGCATTTTCCGAGCAGGGGCTGATCGTGTAGGTCTTCGAGAACACCGCTCCGCCGTCGGCGGGATTCGCCCGCGGCATGGGCATTTGGGAGCGCGTAATGAGCCAGCCATCAACGGAAAAGGTGTCGCCATCGCGGAATATCTTGCCCAGGTGTACGCCGATCATTTTGCGCCCTTTTGCTTCAGCAACCCCCAGGGCCTGACCCGGAATCGCAATACCGGCCCCCTCGCATATTTCAAAAACGTTGGAGGCAGTCAGTGGCCGGTTCAATTCCTTCGCCTCCACCGCCGCCAGCACCCACTGCCGCAGCCACACCTGCGCCGGGTTGCTCACGCGCTCCTGCGCCTGTTGGTGCCCGTCCATGATCGGCACCGTGCCGATCAGGTTTTGGCAAATCCAATCCAGCACCTGCACCCAGTCCCGAAAATCATGCCGGGTTTCCGCGGTGCGCGGTTTTCCGCGCCGGTGCCATTCCCGGATGATCGCGAAGACGCAGGCCAGGTAATACGCTTGCCGGACGCGGACATGGTCGAGCAGGTCACCTTCCGGGAACTTTTTGAATTCAAACCCCGCGGGGGCTTTCTTGATGCGAATAATATTGCTCCGGTTCGCGAAGTCGCGCGTGGTGTTAACGCCGTTGGAGGTCAGCATCACGAAAAAGGCTTCCGGATTTACGTGAATCGTGCCCTGATGGGGAATGCGGCAGGGAAACTCAACTTCCGCCGAGAAAAAGCTTTCGATACTCGGGCTGTTGAAAGCGCCCCGGAAGTTGTCGAACTGAATGAACGGCCGCCCTTTGACCAGCGCTTGGGAAAAACTCTCATCCACGGAGCCCACGCCACCTTCGCGCTGCGTCACCAACGACAATCGCTCGCCATAAACCGCCGCCTCCACTTTTTGCCGGTAGGTCTTGCCCGATTGCGATTGATCGGCTTCCGCCGTATCCGCCGGCACGCGGCCCTTCAGCAATCCACCCATGCGCAGCGCCGGGCCGAACAGGCTCGCGACGGCGCGGGCGCGGTCCCCTTCCGTTTGAAAGAAAACTTGCTCGAACAAAGACTTTATGGCCGGCACCGCTTCGGACAGGGGAACCGTGGGCGGGGCGGTTGCATTGGTGATGAACAACCGGGTTACCGGGTCGTAGCCGTTGGCCACGACTTCGAGTTTGCCCTCGTGCTCCCGAATCACCGCGCAATTGGCCAGGCCGCGCACACTCGGGAGAATTTTCTTGGCCTCATCACTTTCCAGCAAAGCCCGGGCCATGTCGTCGGAGTAAACAGTCTGCTTGAGCACGGGTTGCCCGGCGGGGCCGCCGGCTCTCCAAGCGAACACCAAGGCGAATTTCTCAAAAACGGAGCGGGCCCTCGGCGGTGACAACAAGTTAAGCTCGGCCACGCCATCCGCGGGCAGGAACACCTTGACCACCCGGCCACCCAAGTTAAACAGCTCGTGCGTGGGCGCGATCAACCCAAACAGTTGCTCCGCACATGCGGTTATGGTTTGGCCGTTGCCCGGCAGAATGAGCGATGGCAGGCCATCACTCTGCGTTTTTTCCGCAAAGTCTTGCAGTGCTTCCGTTTGGGTGGACGACATAGAATTCACTGGGTCAAGGAGGTTTCCCGCACGGCTGCCTATTGCAGGAGCGGCACGCCGTCGGCGTGGGGGTTGAGATAAAGCAGGCGCTGGCACCGGGTTCCCCGCAGGGCTTGCGGCAGGCGCGAAAGCCGCACGGCGGACAGCGCGCCGCCATCGGCGCCAAGGGTTACCAGCGTGCGCTTCATGGTGGCGACTTGGGCATCCCAATCCGCTTTGCTGGTGGCATCCAAACGCACGAGCGCATGGATGGAGCGCCCGCCCGATTCACAGATCGACACGATCCGCAGCGGCAGTTGCAGCAAGAGGCGCAGCCACTCGACATCCGGGGCCTTGTCGCTTTCCAGCACAACGTAGCGCCAGGAGGTAACGGCTTCCTCCGAACGTCGGGAGGATTTACCCCCAAGCCGGGGATTGGGATGATCCCCGCCATCCACCGGCTGCGGCAGGAACCACACGCCGTCCCCGCCTTGCGGGACGCCGCGCGGCCCGGTGGCCGCCGACCGGTCGGCGCACCACAACCATTGCCCTTGCGATTTCATGTTGGTGAGGAGCAACACCTTTTCCCCGGAACCGGCGGGGTAGAGCCGTTCCAGAAAGCCCCGGGAATCCAACTGGTCCACCGGTTCCGGCGACCGATTCTTCAGGAATTCCACCGGATCGCCGAGGTCCGCGACGCGGGCGGCGACCCGTTTCAAAACCATCGGTTGGAAGGCCGGTTTGGCCGGTCGCAGCGGGGCGCGCACGGGCAGCCGCCCCCCCGCTTGCCCCGGCAGCGGCCGCAGTTCCTCCCCGAGCAGGTAGCCTCGCGGTTTGGGGTGGGGTGCGTGCGCCACGGATTGGACTTTGTGCAGGAGTTCAGCTTGCGTCCAGGGCGGCTCACAACGGGTATTCCATTCGCCCAAAACGGCCAGTGTGTCCGGCTCGGACAGGCCAAAGCCATTCCACACCTGCGCCGCCATATAAAAGGTGCGGTCGTGCCCATGCTGCCCGCTCACCGCCGGCGGGCAATTTGCCAAATAGCGACGAGCGCGCTCCAAAGGCGAGAGTTTCATTGGGGGAGCCTTTCGCAACGCGTTCACACCGAGCGCTGGCAGACGCGGAAGTGGGTGCGGAGGTGGGTATCCACTTCGCTCCATTTGAAAGCGACGGTGCGGCCCAGCTTGTAGTAGGGGATCATGCCTTTGGCCATGTAGGTATCGACCGACCGGAGCGTGCGACCCAGGCGGCGGGCGAGTTCCGGTTTGTCAATGAACGGTTCGGTGCCCGGCGCGAACGTATCCGGCGGGGTGGCGTAGAAGACGGCCACGGGGGACGGAACGGAGGGCGTGGCGGGGGGAAACGGAGGTTGCGGTTGATTGGGGGTCATATTTGGTTGGAGGATTGGAGGTTGCAGGGATCAGGATTCAAAAAGTTCGGCGGCGGGTTTGCGGAGAATGTTGGCCAGCACGGCCTTGAGTTCGGGATTGGCCTGCGCCCGTCCGGTTTCCAGACGGCTGACGGTCATCTCCTTGAGGCCGCATTGCTGGGCCAGTTGCAGTTGGGTGAGGCCCAGGTAAACCCGGGCGGCACGGAGGCGGTTGTTTTTGCTCATAGTTCAGGATTGTTTAGCTACTGTCGCGCGCCCATTTGGCCACGCGTTTAACACCCTGTGCGCCGAGTCAAATCGGGAAAACGCCAAACACGAAGCCGAGGGGGATGGGGCCTGTGGTGCGCCGAGGGCGCGGACTCGCCCCGGCGCGAGGCGGCCGCCCAAGCAGAAGAGAACGCCTAGGGACTTGCCGCCTGCGAAAGGGTGATTTTTGGAACGAGCAGACGTTCCAACAGTTAGATCGTCAGCATGCAGTAGTAGCATGCGACCATTAAACCACGTCTACGCGAATAATTTGAAAGAATGGCGGAACTTTTATTCTCCTGAATTCCGGGGTCCCTTCGGACCGCGTTTGGCAGGGAGCAAGATGACCCCGAATTCCGCGATCATTTTTCGCAATTGGGAGTCGTCCATGCTCGTCTCGGCAAATTCCGCGAAAAACGCATCTCGGATCTCCGCGAATGTTTTCGGAACCCGGGCCGGGCGCTTGGGCGCGCGTATTTCAGGTTCAAAAGCTTTAAACAACCAAGCCCGATGAGGGTCTACCGGAGGATGCTTTTGTCGCGCCCCTTGTTCGATCGCTGCAGCCAGCTTAAAAAGCGGCGCAGCATCCGCGGAGTTTATGCAATCGGTTACAAAAAAAACCAATTCGACGGCCAAGTATTTAAAATCCTCTTCCAGGGATTGCGGATCGGGCTTCCGAAAGGCTGACAAGCATTTGTTGAGAGATAATTTCGTGAGCCTTTGCGAAAACAGGTAGCAAATCGTCGCCAGTTCATGCTCCTTAACTGCCTCGGCCCAACCCGGCCCCCACATGAATGACCAGTACTGGGCGTGCGGCGGAGCCTTTTGCCAGTCCTTCTTTCGCGGCGCAGATTTAATCTTGCTCATTTGGATCGTCCGATTAACACAGCCTCTGGGCGATTACGGCCGCCGCAAATCGGTGTGACTCGGCCCCACCCCACCAAAAACTGCCCCCCGGCGTCCAGCCTGTTTTTCGTGGCGGCGCACGGCGGGGGGCTAGTTTTCGCCTTGCGCGCACGGCCCGGGGGACTATGCTCCGCGGCTGGCAACCAAATTTTGCAATATGAAAATGTCCGAGCGCCCGCCGTCCTCCACCATCACCCGATGAGCAGCGCCAATTTGTCTTCGTTCATTTGGTCCGTGGCGGATTTGCTCCGCGGGGATTACAAGCAGTCGGAATACGGCAAGGTGATCCTGCCCTTCACGGTGTTGCGCCGCTTGGATTGCGTTTTGGAGCCGACGAAGGCGGCGGTGCTGGAGGAATTGGCCAAGCGCCAGCAGGCGAAGCTGAACCCGGAAGCCTTTTTGCTCCGCAAAGCGGGCCAGCACTTTTTCAACACGTCCAAGCTGGACCTCAAAAAGCTCATGGGGGACCAGGATCACATCGGCGAGAATCTCCGCGCCTATTTGCAGGGGTTTTCCGGGCCGGTGCGGGATATTTTCGAGCGGTTCGAGTTCGCCGCGCAGATCGACCGGCTGGACAAGGCCAAGCTGCTCTACGTGGTCACGGAGAAATTCGCCAACATCGACCTGCACCCGGAGGTGGTGAGCAACGCGGAAATGGGCGGCGTGTTCGAGGAGCTCATCCGCAAGTTCGCGGAAATCTCCAACGAAACCGCCGGGGAACACTTCACCCCGCGCGAGGTCATCCGCCTGATGGTGAACTTGATCTTCACCGAGGATGACGCCGTGCTGAGCAAACCCGGCGTGGTGCGCTCGCTCTACGACCCCACGGCGGGCACCGGCGGCATGTTGAGCCTCGGCGGCGAGCACCTCGCCGCGCTGAACCCCGCCGCCCGGTTGGTCATGTTCGGCCAGGAGCTCAATCCCGAGTCCTACGCCATTTGCAAGGCGGATATGCTCATCAAGGGCCAGGACATCGCCAACATCGTCTTCGGCAACACCCTCTCCGCCGACGGCCTGCCGGGCCAGACCTTTGATTACATGCTCTCCAACCCGCCTTTCGGCGTGGAATGGAAGAAAATCGAGAAAACCATCCGGGACGAGGCCGAGCAACAGGGGTTCAACGGCCGGTTCGGCCCCGGCCTGCCCCGGGTGAGCGACGGCTCACTCCTTTTCCTGCTGCACCTCATTTCCAAAATGCGTCCGACCAAGGATGGCGGCAGCCGGTTCGGCATCGTGCTGAACGGCTCGCCCCTCTTCACCGGCGGCGCCGGGAGCGGCGAGAGCGAAATCCGCCGCCACGTTTTGGAAAACAATCTGGTGGAGGCCATCATCGGCCTGCCCACGGACATGTTCTACAACACGGGCATCAGCACCTATATTTGGATCCT